>JAPPOR010000915.1 GCA_028817905.1 Myxococcales bacterium | reverse complement strand
CTAGTGGGTCCGGAAGACGGCCACCGCTCGTTGTACCCCGCGTGGACCGGCACGCTACGCCGTGCTACGACACTGTCTGAGCATGAAGCGTTTCTTTGGACACGCCCTTGTACGAGTTGATGGCGGGAGATGAGCTGGACGAGGACTCTGCGGTCATTGGCACTGTCGACCACCGCGCTGCTCGGGTGTGGCGTCGCGGTCGGCGACTCGCTGGACTCCACCATCACGGTTGTCAATGACAGCGACGTGGTCATCGACGCGATCCTGGTGGCCGAACTGAGCGACCCAGAGTGGGGCCCCAACCTGGTGCCGGAGGCGCTGTTCCCCGACGAAGCGGTCACGGTTCTCGTCGACTGCGGCGTGTACGATGTATTGGTCGTGGACGAGTTCGGAGTAGAGTGTGAACTGCTGGAGCTCGACCTTTGCTTCGATGACTCTGAGTGGTGGATTTCAAACGCCGATCTAAACCTCTGCAGTTTCTGAGTGCTGGTCGGCTGTCATCGATCGCCGCGAGCGCACGGCATGAGCCTGCGCGGCGTAGCTGGGCACGCTGAAGGCGGAAGGCTGACCCACCAAGCGAGGCCCGTCAGATGTGATCCACTCGTACTAGGCAGCGGCTACTGGCACGGGAGCACGAGGGCGCGACAAGAGCGGTTGAGGTGTTCGGTTCATGGGGCGGGAGCTGGAGATTTGGCGCCTCTGAATAGCCACAGCAGCCTCGGTATGCCTGTGATGATGCTGGCGGCGATGACCGACGTGCACAACAGCGATACCGGAAGCGACCACACGAGCCATGGCCCAAGGGCTCCCACGGCGTAGAGCAGCAGCTCGATGGCGAGCCGCACGGGGCCGGGTGTGGCGACGACGATGGTGTTCTTGTCGCCCGGCGTCGAGAACACGCTGGGCAATGCGACGAGGACGATCCCGGCGGCGACACCGAGCCCGGGGGACGACTGCCATGCGACCCATGGCCCCACTGTCCAGGTGATTAGCTCGCTGAGGAAACGCAGGCCTGACGACAGGGGCGTGTCATGGGGGTGTGGCTTCATGGCCCGGTCGGTCCGGTCGCGCCAATCGCCAAGATGGAGCCGCTGACCGACTTGGCTTCGTTGTCGTCCCGATCTTCGTAGCGGACGAGCACCGCATTGCCCCCGCGCTTCCGCGCAAGTTCGACCGCTGCCGCCTCCAACTTGGAAACGGGGTAGTGGGAGTGTTTGTAGCAGGGCCAATAGGTCGGGAAGAGTTCGAATACAAAGAGCGTGAGGAACACGAGTGGTCGCTGCGAACCACAATAGGGGTTGCGCCACTCGGACTCGTAGTTGTGAAAGAACCCGTGGTCGGCTTCGATGAAGTACTCACCCAGCACTTGGGCGCCCGTGGGCACCTTGGTCACGACGAGGATGCCGGGCGCGTTGTCGGGCACCGGGGGGGGCGAGGGGCGCTGGGCGGTGTACTCCGACCTTAGCTTCAACGGAGATGCCCACATGCATCCACCCAGGAGCCAGGCGGCGATCACGACGACGAGTACGCGGTAGCCCAAGCACGGCACACTACCCCAGCGAACCAACAGCTGCCAGGAGCTGGCTCGACATCGCCCGCAGTGGACACCCTGCATGGCGTAGGATGCCAGAACCTGGCCCGAGCGAGGGCCATGTCGACGAGGCGCATGCGGCCCCCGGCGCAGCGTCACGTCTTGCCGCGCGGCGTGCTCGAGCCGCCAGCCTGATGGCTGGAAGAAGGGCGGCATGCCTCGGCAGCATAGGCATCCCGCGCTCGACGCTGACGTTGATGGCGTCTTGGTGACCCGACAAGCCAAGAACTGCCCGATCCTACGGGTGCCGGGGCGCACACCCTGCCGCCGGGTCCGGCGCCGCAGTAAGAAGATGTCCTCCTCGTCGGACTCGAGCCCGGTCACGTTCGTGCCTTTGGGGAAGCACGCCCGCTGCAGTACGGTACGGGATTCCGGGTCGATGTGCCGTAGCTCACTCTGCTCGCCTCCAACCGGCACTCTCGCCGCGCTTGTTACTCCCCACTCCCATCCGCTTGCCGTAGATTGGGGCGGAGAAAGGAACCCACCATGCATTCCAATCCGATCGTCTCACGCACAGAATGGCTACAGGCCCGTACCCGCCTGCTCGCCGAAGAAAAAGAGTTCACGAAGATGCGCGATGCGCTCAGCGCCCGGCGGCGGGAGCTGCCCTGGGTGCGCCTGGAAAAGCCGTATGTGTTCGACACGCCGGAGGGAGAGCGGTCGCTTGCGGACCTATTCGGCCCCCACAGCCAGCTGGTCGTCTACCACTTCATGTTCGCGCCCGACTGGGAGGTGGGCTGCAAGAGCTGTTCCTTCTGGGCCGACAACTTTGAAGGCGTCCAGCCTCACCTAGCCGCCCGTGACGTCTCGTTCACCGCGATCTCACGCGCCCCTCTCAACAAGCTGCAGGCGTTCGCAGCCCGTCTTGGTTGGACGTTCCCCTGGGTCAGCTCCCAAGGCTGCGACTTCAACATCGATTTTCACGTCACGCTCGAGGGCGACGCGCCGAGCTACAACTATGCGCCGACCCAGGCCCGCGGGGAACTGCCCGGGGTCAGCGTGTTCTACAAGGACCCGATGGGGGCCGTCTTCCACACGTACTCCTGCTATGCCCGCGGTCTCGACATGCTCAACGGCGCCTACCATTACCTTGATTTGGTTCCCAAGGGGCGCGACGAGGCCGACCAAAAGCCCCACGCGATGGCTTGGCTAAAGCTGCGCGATGAATACCCCCGATGAGCTCCCGCCGGCTCGTGTGCGACTGGGCGCAGTACCGGCAAGTCTCGCGATCCTGTTGTCCAAGTGCCCCGCGTGCCTGCTGCCCTACCTCTCGCGCCGGGCCTCGGGACGGGTGCTCTAGCCCGGATCATTCACGACGTCGACGCCGCTTCGCTTGTCCTTCGACTTCACAAGACTTTTCGTCGCCCTAGCCGTCGGGACGTTGGGCGGCTTGGCGCCGTGGATGACGGCCCTGCGCGCCA
>JAPPOR010000504.1 GCA_028817905.1 Myxococcales bacterium | reverse complement strand
CAACATGCCTCGTCGGGCTGGGGCGGAGCCCCGCTAATCCCCTTGACCGGGGTGACCGTCCGCATTTGAGTCAGTTTGGTCGAGGTGGTTGTTGCTGGGATGCGCCGCGGGTCAAGGGGACTAAGTCGCACCTCTGGTGCTACGGGCAGTGATGAGCGGCGAGCGTTGCCTCACGCAGACTCGTGGTACCGCGACAAGACTGTGCCGAGCTTCGCCGACATGCCGCTAAGGACGATCTTGCTACAGTGCAGCCTGCACCAGGGCCTTCGTCTCGGCCGCGATTCGCTCCCCTGTCAGGGATTGGCCGTGTGCGGGGACCACCACCGACGCCGGGTAGTTCTCCAGATCAGACAGCAGCTTGGTCAGAACAGCCTTCTTGTCGCGCACAATGAAGGCCAGGCCCAGGTTGAAGACCCGGTAGCCTGGCGCGCTCTTCGTCCACTTGAACATCAGTCGAACGATGGGGTTGCTGGGAAGCCGGTCGATATTGGCCAGAATGTCCGAGACGAAAAAGATGTGCCCATGGTCCACCTTGACGATCGCATAGGTTTCGCCGCACTTGGTATTGGGCAGCTCGCGTACGATCACATCGTCCCCGAGCAGCGGGCCTAGCTGGGAGAGCGGTTCAAACGCTCCGGCATCCGGGTTCCGCTTTCTGATGCGCGCCATGCCCTCGCTTGGAGCGAAGAAGCGAGCCGATGGAAAGCGCTTGCGCCAGGCGGGCTGACCGAGGTGGTGAAAGCCGTTGGTGGCAACGACAGCGGCGACCTCGCCCAGCTGCTCGAGGGCCGCGAAGGACGCCTCTGAAAGCCCGGTGGCCGGGCTTAGGATCAGCACCTTGCCGTCTGCAATGCGAGCCGCAAGACAGTTCGCCTTCGCATTCGCGGCGAATTCGTACTCGTAGGACCAGACACCCTTGTCTCGATCGAGCACTTTCCAGCCATGAGTCGCTTCGTCCGGCATGTTTCGCCTCCCTGGGTTCGTCTACTGCCGTCTGGCCGCAGTAGCCTGTTCCCTCGGGGCTGGCAACCGATTCCGCGAACTGATCCCAATGAGCCTCCCGTGAGCCGATCCCGTGAGCAAGAGGCGGGTGCGCCGTATGCGGTTCTCAGCCTCAGCTCCGTGCCAGGCCGCGCAGCCCCCGCACCCATGCCCGTGCCCGTGCCCGATCGAGTCTGGCCCTTTTTGGTCATCTGGACGAGCATGGACACCGGGCTACCGTGTGGGTCAAACGATGTGGATGCGTATCGAGCGGTTCTTCGGTTGGATGAAGACGGCCGGTCGACTACGCAAGACGCGGCTTCGAGGAAGGCGAAGAACACCAATCGCCGCACACATGGTCGGGGCCGCGTACAACCTGCTTCGCATCAACAAGCGAGCCACGAGCGATGGCCCAACAGCCGCCGAATCGCACGTCGGGCATGGGCATGGGCATGGGCATGGGCACGCCCGCAAGCGGCCTGCCTGGCCTCAAGGGGCGACGATCGACCTATGCACGTCGCCGTTTTCCTGATCGGTGTCGTTCTGGAAGTCCAGCCAGAAGACGGCAGCGCCGGCGATGCTCGTCGCGCTCGAAACCCCGGCGCTGACCGGCTCGAT
This sequence comes from Myxococcales bacterium, assembly GCA_028817905.1. Taxonomy (GTDB): domain Bacteria; phylum Myxococcota_A; class Polyangia; order Polyangiales; family JAFGIB01; genus JAPPOR01. The sequence goes on along the minus strand of JAPPOR010000504.1, from coordinate 14,997 downwards.
CGCGTCCACATTGCCGTCGTCGAGCAGGTGGTCGGTATAGAGCCAGGTTGCGCCCATGTCGATCGAAGCGGCGGCGTACACGTGGGTGACCTCGCTTGCGTCCTCGGCCGCATAGCTGATGACCAGTTGGTCGCCTCCAACGAGCACCAGCTCAGGCGAGCGCGCCACGTCGGGAATAGGGTCGCCCATCGCCTGTGAGGCGCGTACGGGCGATGCGAAGGTGTCGCCTCCATCGCTGGACGCGGCGAAGTAGATCTGACTGCCCTGGCGCGTGTCCGGCCAGGCCAGATACACGCGATCGTCGCTGCCGCCGCTGGCCATCGGATCGACCGCGATTGTCGGTCCGTAGGACCGAGAAAGCTCCACGGCCGGATCGTCGATCACGCGGCCCGTCGACCAGGTCACGCCCTGGTCGGTGGAGTGGGAAAACAGCACGTCGGCCTCGCCGCTGGTGAGCGTCGCCAGATCGTTCCAGGCCACGTAGACCCGGTCGCCGGCTGCGGCCACCACGATGGCGTCGCTCTGCTGATCGTCCGCGGCATCCGGCTCCAGTTGGCTCTCGCGCCCGGCCGGAGGGCTTCCCGAGTCGAGCTCGGCATGGGACGCATAGGTGGCGAACACATCGAACGAGGAGCGCGGCGCCCGGGCCTCGCGCCACATAAACACACGTCGCAGGCTATCGAGGATGACCGCCCGAGGCTTGCCCGCGATCGGTGTTGCTCCGCTGTTGACACTGATCTTCTCGGTCGACGTCCAGTTGTTTCCGTTGTCGTCCGATGAACGGGCATACACGTCTCGCGCCAGTGTGTCGGTATGCAGTTGCTCCCATACCACCACCACGTCGCCGCCGTCGCCGCTGGTGGCCACATCGTGCTTGAAGTTGTCCGTGTCGCTGGTCGTTACGATCGTTTCGGAGCTGAAGCTGCTGCCCGAGTTCGATGACCGGAGCACGTAGAGCCAACGCACGTCCGAGCCGGTGACACGCTGATAGGCGATGTAGACCCGATCGTCGCTTCCGTCGCGCGCCACCACGATCTCGGGCTTGACGGCTGCCTGGGTCACGGCACTGGTCAGGTTGGTCGCCGTACCGAAGCTTTGGCCCCCGTCGGTCGAGCGCACAAGGTAGAGATCGGGCGTGCCATTTCGCAGGTCACTCCAGACCACATACACATTTCTCCCCAGGGGGCTGCCGCCCACGGCCACCCGTACGTCGAACGAGTGGGCTCCGCCCGCGCTGCCGCCGTCGATGCGGGTATCGGGGCCCTGGGTCAAACACCCCTCCGTCGCATCGTCGTCTCCATCGCAGTCGTTGTCGACGCCGTCACCGCATACATGCGGCTCGTCGACCACCTCGCCCGTGCAGGCGCCCCAGTTGCTCGAGATGCACGTACGCGTGCCTGCGGCGCAGGGGCCGACGCCCTCGGTGCCTGAGGTGCCCGTGTAGCAGGCTTCGCTGCGCGGGGTATCGTTGCCCGAGTCGTCCTCGTCGATCTTGTCGTCGCAGTCGTTGTCGAGGCCGTCGCAATCCTCTCCGGACGGAACCACCTCATCGATGCAGGCGCCGCTGAAGCTTCCGCCCGAGCATACCAGGTGCCCCCCCCGGCAGACGCCCACATCCTCGGTGCCACCCGCGCCGGTGTAGCAATCCAAAGTTAGGCTCTCATCGCCGGTCCCGTCGCAGTCGTCATCCACGTCGTTGCAGGTCTCGACCTCCGGAAGGACCTGCCCGTTGCAGGGTCCCCAATCACCGGCCGCGCAAGTCTGGGTGCCCCCCTGACAGGGGAGATTGTTTTCGGTTCCGGCGGCACCGTCGTAGCAGCTGCGCGTCAGGTCTTCGTCGGTGGTGCCATCGCAGTCGTCGTCGGAGTCGTTGCAGCTCTCATTGGCAGCAGGCCTGACACCCCCCTGGCACTCCAACCTTCCGTCCGTGCAAACTTCCGTGCCCTGCACGCAAGCGCCCACGTTGGTGCCACACGGACCCCCCTCGTCGATCGGCGTATTGTCCGTATTGCCGTCGCAGTCGTCGTCCCTGTCGTTGCAGGTCTCGGGGTTTCCAAAAGCCGTGGCGGAGCTGCACTCCAACGTGCCGCTGTTGCATTCGATCGTGCCGGCGGTGCACTCCCCGGTGTCGGTGCCACAGACCTCTCCAACCATGTCCGGGTCTTCGTCGACCGTGCCGTCGCAGTCGTCGTCGAGCGCGTTGCAGAACTCGCTCGCCAGTGGCTCCACCGCGCGCACACAGGCCAGATTTCCACCCGCCTGACACTCCGTAAGGCCGACCGAGCAAATCCCTTCGGGTTGCTCGCACACGCGTCCGGCGTCGACTGTGTCCTCGTCAACATTTCCGTCGCAGTCGTTGTCGACGTCGTCGCATAGCTCGGGGGTTGGCTCAGGGGCGCCCAGGCACAGCAGAGTGGTATTGACGCAGGTCACCGTCCCGGTTTCGGTGCACGCCCCCTCGGCGGTTCCCATAGGGGCCAGAGTGCACGATCCGCCGGAGTCCGTGGTCACGCCATCCACGACTCCGTTGCAGTCGTTGTCGAGGCCGTCGCAGATCTCCACGCCGTTGTTGGTGACGGTGCAATCGAACTCGCATCCGTTGAGCTGAATACCGTCGCGATCGCTGAAGCCCTCCTCGCAGTCGGTGTTCGGGTCGAATTCGCAGGTCCCGTCGTTGCAGTGGGGGGTCGCGTGCTGGAATTCGCAGGCGCGGCCGCACTTGCCGCAGTCCGTGATGCTGTTGGGCAGGTCGTAGTCCTCGTCGGTCCTGCCGTCGCAGTCGTTGTCTAGCCCGTCACAGGTCTCGGCGCCGTTGTTCGACTGCGCGCATTCAAACTCACATCCATCGGACTGCACGTCGTTCTGGTCGATGAACCCGGCCTTGCAGTCGTTGAGCGGATCGAAGGTACAGCTTCCCTCTTCGCAGTGGCCTTCCGCCTGAAAGAACTCGCAGAAGCGACCGCATACGCCGCAGTTGTCGTCGTCCGTGTTCAGGTCCGTGTCTTCATCGGTTCGACCATCGCAGTCGTTGTCGATCCCGTCGCAGCCCTCGACGCTGTCGTTGGTGACGAAGCACTCGTACTCGCAGCCGTCCGTTTCCCCCTTGAACACACCATCGGTGTCGTCGTTGAGATCGACAAAGCCGTTAAAGCACCCGAGAGCAATGCACTGTCCCCCTTCGCAGGTGGTCTGGGCGCCCGCCAGTGCGCACGTAACACCGCAGGCACCACAGTTCGATAGATCCCGGTAGAGGTCGATGCCCTCATCGACGCGCCCGTCGCAGTCGTCGTCCCGTTCGTTGCAATCGTCGTCGAGCGGGCGCGTCTTGGTGCAACCGATCAGGCTGCCGTCTGGACTGAAGGCGCCTCCATCGGCGGGCGTCCCCCCGTCGATGCGGGGCCCGCCCGGAATCACGGTGCCCCCGGGGCCTTGGGCCCCGCTGTTGATGGGCCCGGAGCCGTCGGCCGCCGGGTCGCCGGGACAGTCGCGCAGACAGAAGGGGTCGACGCGGCAGCCCGTGAGCAGGACCAGCGCGAGCATTGTGGCGAACGGCGTGCACGCATCTGGCACCACGCGTGCCCGTCGCCGCACACCCAGGCCCAGCGCCAGGATTGCTAGCCAAGCCAGGGCCGAATCGCCGCCGCGTCCGGCGAGCGTGCCCGCTGAGCGAACGCTGCACGCAGCGCCGCCGGTGACGTTGACGTAGTCTCCGGTCGGCTCGTCGCGCCCGTCGTCCGGTCCTCCGGCGGCCACGCCCCCATCGCCGCGGGCCCCGCCGCCCGTGCCAGGTGTGCCCGTGCCGCCTGGCGAGGGCAGTGCGGGGTCATCCCGGTCCAGGCACTGGCCCAGGTAGCAGGTTTGTGGCTCGCCTTCCTCGTCCGATGGGCACGTGATGGTTTGGCAGGGATCGTCGACACACTTCCCGGACCGCGGGTCGCACACGTCACCTTGCTCGCATGGGGCGGCGCCGCTGCACGGATTGGTGACACAGGCGCCCGCCTCCGGATCGCATATCTGACCCGTATCGCAAGTGGCCTCGCAGCCGGTGCCCTCACATGTACCGTCGACGCACCGGGTCCCGGGTTCGCACGTAATGCGGGCGCAGCTGCCCACACAGGTGCCCTCGCGGCAGAACTCGCCCTCGTCGCACGATACCCCGGTACATTCGTCTCGCTGGCACATGGAGTTCACGCACAGCTCGTCGTCGCCGCAGAGGTGCGGAAGGAAGGTGCAGTTGTTTCCAACACACGCTCCGTCCTCGGGGCGGCATACGTTCGGCTCTCGACACGCTACTGTCTCGCACTTCGGGACGCACTCGCCCTCGACACAGACCGTCAACGCGCCGTCCTCGTCGGGTTCGCAGGTGACCTCGAAGCACTCGTCCGGCACGCAGAAACGCTCTTCGTTGCAGCGCTGTCCTTCGGGACATGTGCCGAACTCGAGCGTGGGGTCACATCGTAGACTGCAGCGGCCGTCGATGCACACCCCGGCTTCGCACAGATCGCCGTCGTCGACGTCGCCGTTGCAGTCGTCGTCGAGCCCGTTGCAGACCTCTGTGCCCGGCAGGATGCCACCTGTGCACTGGAGTTTGCCTGCGATACAGGCTTCAGCACCACGCTCGCAGACGCCCAAGTCGCTCCCACAGGCGGTCCCGATGTCCGTCGGATCATCGTCGATGATGTTGTTGCAATCGTCGTCGATGCCGTTGCAGATCTCTGGAGCCCCGGCCGTCGCCCCCATGCACACGCGCTCGCCATCCGTGCATACCAGGGTGCCCGGTTCGCACGTGCCCATCGCGGAGCCGCAGATGGTTCCCACGTCGATCGGGTCCTCGTCGATGTCGCCGTCGCAGTCATCGTCGTCGCCGTTGCACAGCTCCGAGGTAGGCACGACTGCACCCAGGCAGGCGAGTGTGCCGCCTGTCAGGCACACCGTGGTCCCGTACTGGCATTCACCCTGCGGTGGATCGGAAAGACCACAGTCTTCCCCATCGTCGGTCGGATCCTCGTCCACGGTGCCATCGCAGTCGTTGTCGAGGCCGTCGCAAACTTCGGGGCCCCCTTGCATGGGCCCGTCGCACAAGAGTTCGCCGTCCACTTCCACACAGCAGACCAGCTCGCCCTCTCTGCACAGCTCCGTTCCGCTCTTGCAGACGCCCAGATCCGTGCCGCAGGGTGTGCCTTCGTCGGTGGGTTCCTCGTCGGTGCTGCCATCGCAGTCATCGTTTTGGCCGTTGCAGATCTCGGGCAACTTCGGCGTGCCGCCCACGCATGTGATCGTGCCATTGAGACAGGCCGTGGCGCCATCCGTGCACAGGCTGCCGTCATTGCAGCTGTTGGATACAAAGCCCTCGTCCACGCGGCCGTCACAGTCGTCGTCGTCCCCGTTGCAGGTCTCGACGCCGCTCTGGTCTTCGCTCCCGCCGATGTCGGTTGAGCAGATCGTTCCGCCGCCAAAGCATTCGAAGGTGCCGAGCCCGCACACGCCCACGCCATCGCACGCGCCGCCGACGTTGAAGCCTTCGTCGACGACGCCGTCGCAGTTGTTGTCGGAGCCGTCACAGACTTCTACGCCAGGCGTTCCTGGCGTGACGTTGCAGGCGAGTGCGCCGAAAACGCACTCGGTGGCGCCGTTCCTCAAGCAGATGCCGGCCCCGACACTGCAGGGCACGTTGATATCGGTGAGGTTGTTGTCGGTCGCGCCGTCGCAGTCGTCGTCGAAGTCATTGCAGACTTCGATGTCGTTGTCCGTGTTGTCGCTGCAGACAGGCGTTCCGCCGACACACTCCTCGATGCCTTCCTCACAGAAGTCGCTGTCGGGCCCATCGCAGGGGCCGCCGACATCGGTTGGGTTGTCGTCGTCGAGGCCGTTGCAGTCGTCGTCGAAGCCGTTGCATACCTCGACGATTCCGGCCTCGTCGTCGTCGCAGACGATGTCGCCGGCGATACACTCGATCGAGCCATCCTGGCACAGGTCAGAGTCGGTCCCGTCGCAGGCCACCCCCGTGCCGGGAATCCCGTCGTCGACGGTGCCGTCGCAATCGTCATCGATGCCATTGCACGACTCTGCCGAGCCGCTCGTGTTCGGTCGGCACAGGACGGTTGCACCCACGCACACCGTCAAGCCGGGGATGCAGGCGCCCTGTTGGGCGATGCCTGTCTCGCACGTCGCGTCGTTGTCGCAGTCGCAGGGCTGACCGGTTTCGATCGTCGCAGTCTCCCCGTCGGCGACGCCGTCGCAGTCATTGTCAATGCCGTCGCAGACCTCGGCACGCGGGGAGCAAGGTGGGGTCAAGCCCGTCACCTGGATCAGCATGTCCTCGAAGTCGTTGTCCCCGCCGCGGAATAGATCCTCGAACCCGAAATAGAAGCGGTCGGTCGTCAAGCGTGAGTTGTAGACCAGGTGATGAATGAAGTCGCCGTCATTGTTGAGATCACGCTCGGTGAAGTAGATGCGGCCGCCGTAGCTGGTGTTCCCGTTGTCCGCGAAGTCTCCGCAGTTGGGTGAGCCACCGCCGCCGCCGACCTGCTCGGGGGTCATCAGGTAGAAGCCGATGAAGCCCCCCTTGTAGCGGTTCTGGTCGCGTTCGTTCTGGAAGTCGATGGTCGTGGTGTCGCCCGGCTCGGCATCCACCACATAGCCCTGCGCTTCGCCACTGTGCGCATCCGCCGGCACGCCGCATCCAAAGATCGGGTGAAGGTTGGCGGGGTTGGTGACGTCATCGCCGACGTTGTAGTAGCCGAAGCTGTTCTCGTAGCCGGCGCCTTCCTCGACGTCCTTGAAGGTGACGACGCTGCCGGTGTTGGGGCGAAAGACCTCAGGCAGGGTGGCCGCATCTACGATCGCGTCGATCGCGTTGGCATTGGGCGGACTCACGCCCTCCTCCCCATCGAGGCAACCCTGCAGGTTGCCCGCGCAGCCCGTGCCATCCATGACAGGAATGATCGTTCCGTCTACCTGGACGACCGTTCCGTTTGCGACCGACGCTGCACTCGCCAGCGCGACGCAAAGCACCCACTCGGACGCGCGCTTGGGCACAAAACGACGCACGCGCCCGATCGAACTATTTCCCATACCCTCTCCACGCGCCGGGAGGTCCGGCCACCCCATCCGAGAAAACAATCGAAACTACTACTGCCAAGGAAGACCCGGTGCGTTGAGTTTAACGCATCGTCCTGGGCGGGTCGCGTTCCGATCCCGGCCCTGCATGGATTCGGGGTGATGTTGTAAGACATTCAAGTAGGAGCGAAGCCATGTGCGCGCCGACAGCGGTGTAGGGCGCTATGCTGTCGAAAGCGGCGCGCGGGGCACATCGGCCCCAAGGTGCTTCACAGCTCGTCTAGATAAAGCGAGCCAGCGCGCATGCCGCGGACGCCCAGAACGACAACTCTGCGGGCGCCAGCGGCGCTGTGTACGTCTACTAGTTGGCTGGGATCCCCTTGGAGGGTTCGATGGCGAGCACACCGGGACAACCGCCCCGGGTCTCTTCGAACATGTTGCGCATACACAGCGTGAAACGCTCGGTCGACACCAGCTTGCCGGTTACGACCAGGGGGATCTCCAGCTCGTCCTCGCCCGCGAAGTCGAGGCTGAAGCGTTTGACCTGACCGCCGCCTGACAGCCGGCTCAGGCTCGGGGGCAGGCACACGTGCAGCAGATCTCCGAACTGATACCCCCTCGGAAGCGCCACTCGCAGCGTCACGCGCTGGCCCTGCGCGAGTTTGGGTCGGCTCCCGAGATCGTCGCCGAAGTCCACCCTCAGCGGTATCTCGTCGGCAAACCGCATCCAATCCTCTTCGCGCAGGCGTGAGACCTCGACCAGTGCCACCCCGTCGATCACGGATACCGACTCGATCAGGTCGCCGAACTCGATGGCTTCGGCGGCGCTCATCTCTTCGCCGTTGATCGCGACCAGGGCTTGCTTGCCCACGTGGCGTTTCTGCAGTTCGGCCATCATCGCGATGGCCGCCACCGAGTCGACGGTCGAGTAGAGCATCCCGTTGCTACCAAGGGCGCTTGTGACGTCATTGGCAAGGCGAATGCCACGACGCAGGTCACCGAGCCGCAGCAGGGCCGCGGCGGCGTACGCTCGCTCGGCGCGCAGGGTCACGGGATCGTCCCATCGAGGGCCGCTCGCTCCAAAGATTGTATTCAGCAGTGAGCGCTTGGGCGCCTCTCGACATAGCGCGCCCCGGTCGTCGACCAGCGCGTCCAGATAGGCACGGGCCTCCGGTTGCAGTGCCTCATCTCCGGCTTGGATGGCGACCCACGCATCGTGGGCGCAGGCGATGTTCTTGGGGACGCGTCGCAGCCCATGGGCCTTGGCCACGTCGTCGGCCATCTCGAGCCCCCTGACGAGCGCGCGGCGCAGCGATCGCGAAAGGGATGGCAGTTCCTCGAGGCCGCGCAGGCTCCACAGGTGCTTGACCGCCAACTGGCTGTAGAAGTGGTTGATGTGCCCGGCGTCCGGATACATGCAGAAGCCCTTTTGGGTCCACCACATTCTTTCCTCGCGCTCGATGCCCGCCAGGATGATTTCCTCGGCCTGGCGTCGGCGCCGCGGGTCTTCGGTGCCCAGCAGCATGAAGATACCGGCGAGGATCCTGGCGGCGGTCTGCTCGCAGCAAAGGTACTGGTAGTTGGAGGTGGCCTCGACCAGCCCGTCTAGCGTGCCATCGATGCCCGGTAGGATGCGGAGCGCCAGGATGCCATCGCCGGATGCGTCGAGCGCCGCGCCTTGCTGGAGGGCTACGACTTCGCGGCCGATCGTGCGCAGCTTGCCCGGTTCGCCGACGAAACAGGCGACCTCGTCCCGCTCGCCGCTCGCCAGGTCTTCGACGATCGCATGGTACTCGCCTGGTGAGAGCGCGAACGTGAGGTGTTGGTCTCCCAGGAGTTCTGCCGCCGGGGCGAGGGGCTCGCCCTGTCGCGAGAGCTGCAGTGGTTCGCCGTCGCGCCTCACCTCGACCCGCATACGGCCGCTGGTTGTGCTGGCACGCAGGCAGCCCATGGCTTCGTCGCGGGGGTGCACCATCGGCGGCACCTGAAGGTCGATCCGCACGGGCTGGTCCACCACGAGCGTGGCATCTCGCTCGACCCAGTCGCCGCCATGCAGCGCGAAGGCCTCGATACTATAGGTGGTCAGCGCGTCGCCGAGCCGTACGGGGACGCGCGCCTCCCGCTCCAACCAGACCACGTCGTAAAAGAGCGTCTGCAAGAAGGTGTCGCGCGGACCCTGCGACTCGGGTTCGGCGGACAGCTCTTCGTCTGCCAGGACGCGCAGCTTGTCCAGGGTGCCCCCGCCGAGGGCTAACTGTGACATCGTGGCGGGGCGCTCACTTGTGCGCGGTGCGGAGAGGGTCCGCTCCCGGGTGCGCGAGGGCATCTCCGCTCCGACCCTGGTCATGATCGGTGGCAACGTGTCGTCCACGAGCGGCTCGATGCCCCGCCCGTCCTCGAACGGTTCGGTCACCACCGCAAAGCCGTGCTTACAAGACGCAGCCAGCGACGTGGCGGGCCCCTTGTGCTGACTCAGTCGGCGATCGCGCACGGACAAAAGGACCGGGACGGTGCCCAATGCTTCGGTGCGCAGCGTGATCTCCAGGTCCTCGCCCGGCGTGGCTTGTTCTGGAGCTTGCAGGCTCAGCGACAGGCGTTGCTCGCGCAGGTAGCTGGTGAAGCCTTCGAACGGGCGACCATCGATGTAACCTCCTGCGACGACGGTGCATGCGGGTGTCTCGAGCGGGACTTCGATGGTCTCGCCGGCGACCACATCGCCGACCTCTCGAACTGAGAAGCACCCCCGCGCGAGATCCGCCACGATCAGCGTCAGGGCTTCGAGCGAACGCTCGGCGCGAAGCTGCCCGTTGCGGCACACGACATGCTCGTTGACCAGCGGAACACGGCGGCTGGCGCCTTCGCTCACGAACCCACCGCGGACCGGCAGTGCGGCGGGCTCTGGCATGAGCCCGAAGTGCACCTCGGCACCTAGCTCGCTGATCAGGGTGGTCTCGCGCTCTTTGCGCGCGCTCCCGGGCAAGGCGACTTCGGCGGTGAGGGCCGGGTTTTGGGTAGCCACCAGCTGAAGCTCGAAGGGACCGTCCCCAAGTATTCGGAGGCTTCCTTCGTACGTACCCGGAGCGGTCGGCCGAAGTTCGCGCGAGGACACGCTGCGGCCATCCTCGACCAGGCTGATGCGGAGCGCACCTTCAAAGGGCACCTGGTAGCTCTCTACGGACAGCGCAAACGACAGCACGTCAGTCCGCTTGAGCTCGTGGCGCGTCAGCTTCGCGCTCATGGGTGCCAGGCAGTACTCGGCTACGGTGAAGTGTGCGCGCTCGCCGAAGTGGCCCTTGGGGCTGCGCAAGAAGGCCTCATAGCGGCCCGGCAGCAGGGCGCCTAGCACCTCGATTCCCACCCCGTGCGAGAGCTCAGGCCTGCGCTCGGTGAAGGGCTGTCCATCCATCGTCACGACCAGCTCCACGTCGGCCGGGGCGTCCGGTGCTACCAGGAACAGCCTCGCACTGTCCTCTTCTGCTCGGTACAGATCCCGGTCGCTGGTCACGCTGCCAAGCGGTCGCAGTGCAGGCGCGCCGGGAACCACGGCCCCACCGGGGAACTCGACGGGCTGTTCGATCAGCGGCAGCACGTGCCTGCCGGACCCGCCCATGTGAAGGCGCTGCCCCCGGCCGCCGAGCGCGCCGGCTTCCAGGAAGACGAAGTAGTGTCCTATCTGGACATTCCCACGACTCTCCCCGCTCAGCGCTTGCCAGTCATGGACCTTCACTCGATACCGCTTGTTCATCACTTCCTGTCCCCTTTCCTGCCTGGCTCTGGTGCTGCATCGACCGCCCGGAGCCACTGGGCAAGCGATTCGAGGTTGTCTGCGAGTAGCCTTCGCTGTTGCAAGTTGCCGAGGACCTCCCGCGGAATAGACAGCTGCCCGCCCGGTGACAGGTCGAGCGTTCGTAGCCTTTCGGTTTCGTCTGCTGGTTCGCCCGTCGCGAGCGAGTCGACCGTGGTGGGCGCGGACGCGGCTCCTTGGTCCCCTTCGCTGAGCGAGCGCCGCAGCAGCGCGACGAGCTGCTCGTCCACGACCCGGGCAAGTTCCGTTTTGATGCGCCGCAGCGGTTGATGCTCCGCCTGCAGCTGCTTGACCCGGATCAGGCGGGCAAGGTGAGCGCCACCGTAGCGGGCCCGTCCACCCTCGTAGTCGAGGGGTTTGGGCAGCAGTCCCTGCGAGACGTAGTAGCGGATGGTTCTGACATCGGGGCGCTCGCGCACCTTGTACCGGGTTTGCTCCGGCACGAGGCGCTCCAGGAGCTCGCTCGCCGTCTCCACCAGCTCCTCCACCGTCATGTCCTGTCTGCCAAACGGCTCCCGTCGAGCATCTGCCATCGTCCAACTACTTTACGAGTGACAGTATATACTGTCAATACTGGCGACAGTGGTTTTGTAGGCGCAGTCGGGCGCGCGCGACCGCCCGTCCGCCGAGCCACCGAGCCGGCAAGTGTGCGCAATCACGCGAGTCGTTCCTGGAGGAGGATGCAGCTCCTAGGGTGTTTCGCTCGTCCTACGCGCCAAGGTCGTCCTTCGAATGATCTGCTGGACGGCCGAGGGCCCCTGCAATCGGAGGACCACCACCGCGTAGCTCACAACCATGAGCGCGATGACATAGGGCGTCGCGGTTTCGACCTCCATGCGAGCCTTGAAGGGGGCTGCGAGGCGGCCGTAGCAGAGCGGGATGTGAAAGACGTAGGCCCACAGGGAAGCACGTCCGAAGTGCACCACCACGTTTCGCGCGCGGCCGGGTAGGCGTGCTGCCAGAAGCGGCGCGACGCCGAGCACCAACAGGCCGCGGCCGGCGTACTCGATGACATTGAAGGCGATCGCGCCATGCCTTCGCGAAAGGGTTCCACCCAGAACTTGCAGGGATAGGTCGGTGCCCACCGCGCCGAGCCAGGACGTGATCAGCCCCATGCCCGCGATGAGCAGCAGGGGCCGATCACGCTGACCGTGCAGGCGATGGAGCGTCAGCCAGGCGCCCGCAAGCCAGCCGATGGCCGACCAGGCGAACAGCGGCACCAGGGGCATTTGCGTGATCCCGGGGACGTCGATGAAGGGGGCTCCGACGAATGCCAGGACGTGGATGGCTGCGCTGTCTCCGTGGCTTTCGGACAGCCAGCTCCCCATGCGGGACAGCAGTGGGCACAGGACTGTCCAGGTCGCGCCCAGGGCGAGCACCCGGGTGCCCACCCGCGAGCAGCGTGGCGGCCCCGTCGTGCCTCCCGTGCACAGACCCAGCGCTGCGATCGAAAGACCGATCACGTGCAACACGTCGGCCCTCAGGAGCACCGACCAGGACTCCCAGCCATCGAGTAAGACGTAGCCGGCGTTCACCAGGTAGCCGGCCCCTGTCACCGTCAGCCCCCTGCGTAGCAAGGCCCCGCGCAGCTGCCAGGCGGACTCGCCCCGATGCTGGGCGGCGCGTGTGCGGTAGGCGACCGCGGCACCCGCCAGTACCAGAAACGCGGGCAGGGGTAGGGTGGCGAACACGCGGGTGAGCAGATAGGCCGAGCCGGCCTTGTGCTCCGGGGATACCCAGGCGTCGAAGGCGTGGCCTTGAACCATGACCAGGCATGCGATTCCGCGGGCCTGATCGATCCGCGGGTCGCGTGTGAGCGTGGATGGTTCGGCCATGGATCAGGGGGTCAGGCCCTCGCTGGCCGAGGCGTCCGAGTGCGTGTCGACGCCCGGGCGGACGCCAGCGCTGACCGCTCGACTAAAGGAGCCCTTGTCCGGTGCCCCATCTGCTCCGTAGTGCCGGGGTTCGCGGCCGCCGGCGTCAAAGCCCGTCGCCGGATCGACGGAGTGCTCGACGCGGTGGGAGACCCGAGCCGGCTCACTCGGCCTGCAGCCGTCGAATCCGTACAGCGCCATGCACAGCAGCGCCCCGCAAAGCAGCCCCAGTGGGCTCTTCGCGGACTGGCCCAAGAACCGACTGATGCTCATCCTTATACTCCCATGCACGTGAGCGCCTCCGGCGCCCGCGGTCCGCCATGCAAACCTGCCACGAAATCAAAGAAAAACCAGGGGCGGGCAGCCGGCCAGCACGCGCCGTCAGGGCAGGCGATGGATCGCGCAGGAGATCGTCTTCCACCATATGCTCGTCTGGGGCGAAAGCCCTGCGGAGTCGAGCACTTGTGTGAGCTGTGCGATTTGGCGATGGATGCGGATAGCCCGGAATCTTCATGGACTCCGCGTCGGATCGCGCAGGGATTCGGCTTCAGACGGCTTTTCGGCCGGGCTAGTATCCCTGGCCATGCGTCCGCCGCTTACCGAGACCGCCGCCCACCGCGCGCTGATGGCCCACCTCCCCAGCGTCGAGGGCGTCCACATGCGTGAGCTGTTTGCATCCGATCCCACGCGTTTCGAGCGGTTGCATCTGCGGCACGATGATCTGCTGTTCGACTACTCCAAGCAGCGCTTGACAGTCGAGACACTTCGTCTGTTGACAAACCTGGCTTCCGAAGCCGGGCTCGAGCGGGCCATCGAAGCCATGTTTGGCGGGGATCGCATCAACACCACCGAGCATCGCGCTGTCCTGCACGTGGCGTTGCGCAACCGTAGCGGCAACCCCATGCGCGTGGATGGCCAAGACGTGATGCCGGAGGTGAACGCGGTGCTGGCGCGGATGCGCGCCTTCTGCGATCGCGTCCGCGCGCATGCCTTCGTCGGATATACCGGTCAGCCGATCGCCCACGTCGTGAACATCGGGATCGGAGGCTCCGATCTGGGGCCGAAAATGGCGGTCGAGGCGCTCTCCGCATATGGGAGACAGGACCTGTCGGTGCACTTCGTGTCCAATGTGGACGGCGCCCATCTGCTTCGCACCCTCCAGTCGCTGGATCCCGCCCGCACCCTCTTTTGTGTGGCCTCGAAGACCTTTACCACCCAAGAGACCATGGCGAACGCCCGCTCGGCGCGCACGTGGTTGGTGGAGCATTTGGGTAGCTCAGCGGCTGTTGCCTGCCATTTTGTCGCCATGTCGACCAACCGCGAGGCGGTCGCGGAGTTCGGTATCGACACCAACAACATGTTCGGGTTTTGGGATTGGGTTGGCGGCCGCTACTCCATGTGGTCGGCGATCGGGTTGCCGATCGCGTTGGCGATCGGGTTCGAAGGCTTCGAGCAACTGCTGTCAGGGGCCCACGAGATCGACCAACACTTTCGCAGCACCCCCTTGTCGCAGAACATCCCCGTTGTGATGGCGCTCGTAGGGATCTGGTGCGCCAACTACCTGGGCGCCGCCAGCCATGCGATCCTGCCCTACGATCAATGCCTCGAGCATTTCGCCTCGTTTCTCCAGCAGTGCGACATGGAGAGCAACGGCAAGCGTGTGGACCGTGACGGCCGGGTGATCCGCGACTACACGACCGGGCCGATCGTGTGGGGGGCGCCCGGCACCAATGGACAGCACGCGTTCTACCAGTTGCTGCATCAGGGCACCCATCTGGTGCCGGCCGACTTCATCGCGCCGGTCTTCACGCAGCATCCCCTGGGCGACCACCACCCGATGCTGCTGGCGAACTTCTTCGCTCAGCCCGAGGCGCTTATGCGCGGGCGCGACGAGGCGTCGGTGCGGCGCGAATTGAGCGAGCAGGGCCTATCGGGAGCAGCGCTGGAAGCCCTCGTGCCGCACAAGGTGTTTCCCGGCAACCGCCCGTCGAGTTCGATCCTGTTTGACCGGCTCGATCCCCGGACCCTGGGCCGCCTGGTGGCCCTCTACGAGCATAAGATCTTCGTCCAGGGGGTCATCTGGAACGTCAACAGCTTCGACCAGTGGGGGGTCGAGCTGGGCAAGCAGTTGGCCAAACGCATTCTTCCAGAGCTCGGTCAGCCTGGACCGGTCACGGGCCATGACGCCTCCACGAGCGCGCTCATAGACCACTACAACACCCGGGTCCGCGCCGAAAGCCGTGAATGATCCGGGCTAGC
>JAPPOR010000406.1 GCA_028817905.1 Myxococcales bacterium | reverse complement strand
TCGTACACAAGCACATCCTCGGCCTGGCTGGTGCCGAGGGCGTGCCGCCAGACCTGGTGGGCGCGCAGTGTCTCTGGATCCCGCTTGACGTAGAACAGCGTACGGTGGTCGAGTGCCCACACCAACGAGCCCGATGTGCCCTCCAGTACCTCCGCGCGATCTTGGCCCGTCTCCAGGTCCCGGAAACGCACGGCGTAGATGCGGCGGCTGAGCGTATCCTCGGCGTAGGCCAGCGTCTTGCCATCGACGGTCACGCGTACGGCACCGCTCGCGTAGAACGCGTGGCCCTCAGCCTGCACGTTCTCGTCGAAGAAGACCTGCTCGTCCGCTTGCAGCGACCCCTGCCGCCGGCAATGTACGCTGTACTCGCTGCCTTCCTCGACACGCGTGTAGTACCAGTAGCCGTCCACGTAGACAGGTACGGAGCTGTCGTCCTTCGGAATGCGCGCGACGATCTCGTCGTAGAGCTGCTTGCGGGAGTCCTCGAGCGGTGCAAGCTGTGCAGCGGCGTAGTCCGCCTCGGCCTTCAGGTAGGCCAGGACCTGCGGGTCATTGCGCTCGTCATCCCGTAACCAGTAGTACGGGTCCTGCCGTGCCACCCCGTGCGTCACCAATGTGTGCGATACACGCCGGGCTAGCGGTGGATTGTCGCTCTGGTTCGACATCTTGTGTTCCTGGGGCTGTTCGTCGATCGCGGCCGGCGATGCCGGGCCTCTTGCGTGCATGGCGCCACTGCACGCCGGGCCGCCAGCAAGCACGATAAGCTGCACGGTGAGAGTGCTGGTGCGCATGCCCGCCTTCATACCACGGTACCGATCTCACGCAGAGTTCACGAATAATCTGGGCTAGCCTTCGGACAACTCGCGCGCGACCAGGGCGTAGACCAGCCGGCGCGACCAGTGGGTCTTCGGGTGCCTGAGGGTCTCGACCCGTTTCCATTGGTCCAGACAGCTGCTCTGTTCGAGCCATGCCCGGACAGGTGTCGCAAAGCCGGTCTTGGGGCGCTCTGCGATGGCTGTTGGCAGAGGTGGTGTCGGGGATGCTGCCATCCACGTTTTGCCCTCTATCCGCTGTGGGCCCATCAGGAGCGGGGCTACCTGCGCAAGCAGATGCGTGTCCACGAGTGGCACGCGCACTTCGATCGAGTGGGCCATGCTGGCCCAATCGGTGTCACGTAGAAGCTGGTTGCGCATGTACAAGCTGGCCTCCAGGGCGGCGACGCGTGCGAAGTCGGACCCGGGATCGGGAGTGAGGCACGCGCGTGCCTCCGCCAGCATGTCGAGGTTCCGCAGGCCCAGGGTGGCGAGTTCGCGTGGCATGATCCGCTCGAGCTCCCAGGGCATGAACACGCCGCGCCGCAGCAGGTAGGCCCCCTCGAAGGCGCCACCGAGCTCCGCCATCCCCGCGAGCTTCGGACTGGCCCAGTGGGTGCGATCGAGCCACTCCGCAAGGACTTGGCGCGCTAGGATGCCAAGGGCTGGAACGCGTCGTACCGGGCGCGGCCACTTGGCCCAGCGCGGCACATCCCGGAACGATGGGTAACCGCCGAACAACTCATCGCCGCCAAGTCCAGAGACCGCCACCTTGATTCCTAGTTCGGCGATCGCCTTGCTAGCGAACCAGGTGTTGACGCCGTCGAGGCTCGGCTGGTCCATTGCGTCCAGAATCGCGGGCAGGTCCCGGTTGAACTCATCGCGTGTCACGCGCCGCACGTGGTGCTGCGCGCCATAGCGGTGGGCTACCTGGGTGGCCAGAGGCACCTCGTCGTGATCGCTTCCACGGAATTCATCGAAGCCCACGGTGGCCGTGGTGGGCGGAGCGGGTGCGAGCTCCGCCATCAGTCCCAGCAGGCAGCTGGAGTCGACGCCCGCGGAAAGGAATGAACCCACGGGCACGTCTGCCACGAGGTGGTAGCGGACCGTTTCGACCAGTGCCTCACGGACCAGTTCTTGCGGTGCCTGCCCAGCCGGCAGTGATGGAGCACCGGCCAGGCTTGCAGCCACCGAGAAGAACCGCGGTTCGAGCCGCACCTGGTCGCGCTCGACCGTGAGTACGCTGCCCGCGGGCAGTGCCTTGATGGCGGAATAGGCGGTCAGCGGTTCTGGCACGGTGCCCCACAGGCACAAGCCCACTAGGCCGGCCGGATCGCGCTCCCTCGACACACCCCCACTGGCGAGCAGTGCCTTGACCTGGGACGCGAAGCGAATGGTTCCGTGTACATTGGCGTAGTACAGCGGCTTGATGCCGTATCCATCGCGCGCCAGGACGAGTCGGTGGCGGGCCTGGTCCCAGAGTCCGAACGCGAACATGCCACGCAGGCGGGTCACCATGTCGATGCCGAGCTGCGCGTACAGGGCGAGCAGGACCTCGGTATCCGAGGTCGTACGGAATACGTGGCCCTGGGCCTCGAGCTCAGCCCGCAGGTCGCGGTGGTTGTAGATCTCGCCGTTGAAGGTGATGCGAAGCGCGCCGTTGTGGCTGACCATCGGCTGGGCAGAGCGCGGATCGGGATCGATGATGGCGAGTCGCCGATGGGCCAGTGCCACCCGGCCGTCGTCGGCCGTCCATAGCCCGTCCCCGTCGGGCCCGCGCGGACGCATGCGTGCGCTCATGGCTTCCACTTCTGCGCGCTGCACCGAAGCCGCCTTGGGGTCGTAGGCAAGGATACCGGCAATGCCGCACATGCCCCCGTCTCATAGCATCAGTTTCGGATTCTGCCTCGATAGTTTGCCAGACGAGGCATCGTGCCTACAAAATCGGCAGGCAGCCCACGGCGAAGCGACCCTAGGACGGGAAGAGGGCCGGTAGACAGGGCGCCCGTGCCCTTCCAGACGACCGGTGCTGCGCGGTCACCCGGTCGCTAGTACTGCGTGTTGTTGCTGGTCGTGATGTTGGCCGGGTTGACGTCCTTCCACAGGTCGTCTCCGCCGGGTCCTATGCGGCTGTAGCGCGTGTTGGTCATGGTCACCGTACTCGACCGGCTGTCCGTCCGGAAGATCGCTTCCTTCATGCGGGAGATATCGCAGTTGTCGATGTGGACGTGAATCGTGAAGCCTGTCCCCCCGTTCTGGCGGATGAACTTGCCTGCATTCGTCGCGCGGAAGTTCGACACGTGGAAGGTGCTGGCCGCGTTGATCTGGAAGACCTTGTCGGCGCCGTCCTGCGCGGAACCGCCGTCCAGGCGCACGGTCCCCCGTTGCTTGATGGTGAGCGCGTCTTCTCCGATGTCTTCCCAGGTGATGTTGCGCAGGGTTGCGTCCCCATAGGTGTGAATGCCGTCGGCGGCCGGCGAGCCGAGCACTACGTTGAGCAGGGTTGCACCACGCTCGAGACGAAACACAGGGTCCTGGCCTTCCGCCTGGGAGCCATCGCCTACCGCGCGTCCCGCGACAAAGCGCCGGCACTCGCCGTCAAAGGTATCACCGGCCCTGACCACGATCGTCGCGTTGACCGTCGTGGAGCCGGAGCTGGGGTCGCAGGTCTCGGGCGCCTCTGCCGAGGCCTCTTCCTGCGCTTCGGCGGCTGCTTCACCCGGGTCCTCCGCCGGCTCTTCTTCCGACTCGCCTGGGAGCTCTTCACTGGGGTCGCCGCTTTCGCCGTCCATCGGGCCGGCCTGTGGGTCGACGTCTGGTACGCCTTGCGGGGTGACCGGGTCAGGCACTTCCCCGTCTTCGGGTATGGCCTCTTCGGGTTGCGCGTCCGCCTCCTGCGCCATGGCGGTCTGAGTCGCGGGCTCCTGCGCAGCGGCCGTCGGCTGTTGGGGGGGCTGCGCGTTCGGCGCGGGGACCCCGGGTGTCTGGGTTGCCGTCTGGCCCGGGGTTGCGGTTGGCGCGGGAGGCGGTGCGTGTTGGCCGCCTGCGCCACTTGCAGTCATCGCTGCGGGCTGCTCGACCGAAGCTGGTGGCTCGTCCGCGCCGCAGCCGCCTGCGACCAGGGCCCATCCCAGCCATACTCCCAGCGCTCCCTGAATTGTTTCGGGTCCCAAGGTCGGTCGACAGCCGTACATGGTTGTACAGTGGCTACACGTCGGCTGACCGGGTCAACCCGGCCGCTCTACAGGCGACGGTGGGTCAAGCTTGGTACTGACGCTCGCACCTGTTCGGTGACGCTCGAGTCGACGTATGCGAGCGCGTAGCCGTTGCCCTGCCCGCATTCCGCAAGGACCGTGCCCCATGGGTCGCACACCAGTGCGTGACCGTAGGACCAGCGCTCCTCAAAGTGGTTGCCTACTTGAGCCGCGGCGATCACGTGGCATTGGGCCTCGATCGCGCGGGCGCGCAGCAAGACGTGCCAGTGGTCTTTGCCGGTCTGCAGCGTGAACGCCGCCGGGACCGTCAATACTGTGGCGCCGTCGTGCACCAGTTGCCGGTACAACTCCGGGAAGCGCAGATCATAGCAGATCGACAGGCCCAGGCGGCCGGCACAACTTTCGCTCGTCATGGGTTGGTCGCCCGGCCGTTGGGTGTCGGATTCCCGTAGCCGTGTGCCGTCCGGCAGGTCCACATCGAATAGGTGGATCTTGCGATAGATGGCCCGCACTTCGCCATCGGGTCCCAGGTGTACCGAGCTGTTGAACACGTGCTTGGGGTCGTCGCTACGCTCCCAGAAGCCGCCGAGCACCAGTTCAATTTGGTGGTCCTTGGCGCTCGCCTGGCAGCGCCTCAGGATCGGGCCTCCGTCCGGCAGGGGTTCGGCCACCGAGAGTTTGCTGCTGTTGGGTCCCAGTTGCGCGAAGCACTCCGGCAGCACCACAAGCTTTGCACCGTCTGCGGCAGCCTGTGCAACCAGATCGAGTGCCAGGTCAACGCTTCGATCCACGTCTGCGGTCGAAGTCATTTGGACCGCCGCCACCTTGACCCTGTTTTTCGTCGGGCTCATTGCGGGACAGTCTACCCCGATTTTCCGGAGGCGGAAGGGCTCCAATGTCCGGCGTGGCCCTTGTTACAGGGGGTGCGACCAGACTCAGGGCGGCGCTGCCGTAGGCGCGCAAGTGACCGCTCTCCTCTGCCACGTAGAGCCAGCCGCGCTCGTCCACCTCGAGAAAGTCCGGAACCAGATCGCAATGCATGTTCTGCGTCAGGGCAGAACCATCGCTCGGCCTCAGGACATGCACCTGCGCTGAAGGTGTAAACAGGGCTCCTTGGCGCAGGCGAGGCCTCAGCTGGCGCGGCACATCATCGACCAGGGGATTCGATAGTGCTTGCGACCAGCGCGTCTCCCCGGTTTCGAGGTCGATGCACGCGATCCGCCCGCGCGGAGTATTCACGATCAGGGCATGGTCGACCTCCAGCCCATGACCCCCGTGGTCGAGACCGGGGTCGCGGCAGACCCATCGCTTGTCGCCGGTGTCCGGATCGATGGCGGACAGGCGTGCTTGTCGCCCGCCACCGAACGCGACCACGGCACCCTGACTCGTGCTGATCGGGGCGGCGGAAGGCGCGGCTGGCAGGCGCTGCTGCCACAGGCATTTTCCCGAGAATAGTTCGACGCCGTAGAGGCTTCCGGTTCCTCCACCCGGCTCTCCCGAGGCAGCGACGACCGTTTCGCCCGCGACCGCAACCGGCAGGGTGAAGCAGACACTGTCGCAAAAGCGCCATACAACCTCTCCCGTGCCAATGTCGACCGCATCCAAACTTCCGTCGCCTGACGTGACCACGAGCACGCGACCGGCTCGGTGCATTTGTACGCTGCCAGCTCCTCGGCAGCGCATTCGCCATCGTAGCTCTCCGGTTCTGAGATCGATCGCAACCAGTCGCTTGTGACCCTCCGTGAGAATCGCGATCGGTGGCAGGCCGTTGCCACCCGCGAACATCGCCTTGGGCGTGCCCACGCGGGCAGCGATGCGTGCGCGTGCTCGAACCTGCCCGGTTTCGACATCGGTCAAGTCGACCTCGCCGGAGTCTTGCAGGCGAAGCAGCACGCGGCCCACCATAAAAGACGAGGACTGTCCGCTGGGCTGCGACCACAGGACGTTGCCCCGGTCGCGACACAGGGCCAGGGTCAGCTTGGGGGTGGCGACCACGAGCCTTTGACCGGCGACGAAAATCGAGCTCGCATCCAGGCCATCTACCTCGGCGCGCCAGCGTTCGGTGTACCGAAGCCGGGTCGGGACGACCCCGGTGGTCGTGTCCTCCGCGGTGCTCACTGCCTGTGCCTGCGCCAGTCGTAAGCGCTCGGGGTCCTGGTTTTGGAAGCCGTCGTTGCGCTCGCGCAGGCGCACGATCCGCCGAAGCTCGCGGACTTCGTGGCGCAGTGCTGTCACACGCAGGTTGTGTAGCTGTGTCCGGTCCACGCCAACCAGCCGCCGAAGCATGTCCGATGCGATCCGCAGAATGGGTAGCGCGGCTTCCCGTACGCCCAGATCGCGCAGAATCACGGGGCCGCTCTGCGCTCCCGTGAGCTCAAGATCGACCACGTTGTCTTCCAGGCGCAGAGCAACCGAAAACGCTTCGGCCCGGAGACGCACGTGCACGTCGCGGCCCGCCTGCCAGGCATCGAGCATGGCGCGTACCGCGTCGGTCATGCGCTGGGCGGACAGCAAAATGGGGCCTCGGTCGAGCATGAACCTGCGCCCACTCGCGAAGGCCCACAACTCGCCATCGAACAGCATTGCATGGAGATCGGAAAAGCCGTGCGAACCACGTACTTCACCTGCAGGGGGCGCGATCTCGGCCCGAAACCCGAACGCCAGGCGAACATGTTCGGGCGCATCCAGGCTGCCGCCCGTACAGGCTACCGCTGGGCTCTGTGATGCTACCGGGGCGACGGGTAGTCCCGACAGACGCTGGGAAAGACGTACCATCGCGCCGCCCATGGTGGCGCTCTTGGCGGCGTATCCCGCGGCCAAGCCTGCCATGGCGCAGCCTTCCAGCAGGGTACGCAGGCGGACGCGCCGCCCGCGGATCAACACCTCCGGTGTGGTCTCCGTGCGGTAGCAGTCGATCCGCACGTGGTCTGCTTCTCGCGACAGGGTGAATTCCGCCGGCATGCCGCCGAGCGGGATCGTGACTCGCTGCCGCCGGGCTTCCGCCAGGGCGCTCACACCGGCGATCAGGTCGGGTAGCGATGGCAGCTCGTCTGGCAACCGGCTGTCGCCCACCATCAGTTGTCGCAGTGTCGTCCAGGGATCGCTTGCGGGTTGGCTCGCGGCCTGGCCCGCATGGTCGGTCGTGGGTGCGGTGAGCGGCACGTTCAGGGGAATAGGGGCGTGTTCTTTGTACATCGACTCGCTGGGGTCTCGTCAGCGGCTCGCTGACGTACTGAGCGATGTTAGTAGCCCCAGGAGGGCCCCGCGAAATTTGTGTGCGATCCGAGGCTACATTGTCCCTGTGCGTGGGTACGCGACGCCCCACGGTCGACGTAAAACTTGACCTTCGCCCTGATCAATCATCGGGCGCGTCATCCGGGACCCCGGACGATTGCGTCGCTTGGCGGTGCGCGCGTCGGGCCCGCTCCGTGACCTGGCGCATGGCATGCAGGTACGCATCCCTGTGGTGGGCCTTACGGATGTAGCGCGGGCCGGCTTCGGCCAGTCGACGTCTCAGTTCCGGCTTCGACAGCACTTCTGAGAT
The DNA here is from genome assembly GCA_028817905.1 of Myxococcales bacterium. Taxonomy (GTDB): domain Bacteria; phylum Myxococcota_A; class Polyangia; order Polyangiales; family JAFGIB01; genus JAPPOR01. The sequence continues at coordinate 9,037 of JAPPOR010000406.1, read as the reverse complement.
CGCTCTTGCGAGGGCCTGGGCGTCTTGGCCGTGGGCGATCTGGCACGTGTCCGCAAGCGAGAGTCCGGCGGTCGCTTTCGGGGATGCCACGGTGGGTATGCCGCGCGCGAGGGCGTCGAGTAGTTTGATCGGAAGTCCTCCCGGAACGGCGCGCGGGACCACGGCCAGGTCTGCTGCAGCATGCGCCAGCCGTCTGGTGGTCTCGTTGCGGAGCGGCACCGTGCGAATGCGTCCGGACAGGCCTGCGCGCCGTGCCAGCTTCCAGACGGGCCCGGTGTCGCTCTGGGTGGCTACCAGGAGGTTGACGGGCAGGCCCTGGGCTCGCAGCACACCCAAGCTGGCGACGAGGTCCGGCCAACCCTGGTAGGCGTCGAGGTTTCCTGCGTAGAGCAGCCATGCAGTGCCCTGACCGCTCTTATCCAGGCCCAGCCCAGCTCTGGCCTTCGCTTTGGCTTCCCAGTCAGGATGTGGGGCAGTGCGATCACTGCTCGCCACCGGCCACGGGGGCGGCACAAAAAGTGCTTGGCGTGTGGCCTCGCCGTGGCGGGCGAGCAGACGAGTGGTGAGCCCGGGGGAGATCGTGGCGACGGCGTGTGCGCGCGCGACCAACAGCCGGTCAATGCCCTGTCCGAGTAGGCGCAAGCTGGGCGCAAGCGCCCGGTGCGTGTAGCTGGGCAGCTCGCCAGCCAAGTCGGTATGCGCGAAGAACACCACCGGCAGCGAGGTGGCGGACAGGCAAATGGCGGCGGCTTCCACATGGTGTGCAACGAGCACCTCCGGGCGTAGTTGAGCAACCCGCTTGCGCAGGGTCGAAAGCATGCGGGCGTCGAGCGCCAGCTTACGTACGCTGGGCCCCGAGCGGTGACTCGGCAGACGCGGGAAGTCGGGCACGCGATGCAGTTGAAACGGCGGATCGACCAGGCGCTCGCCGGCACCGTAGGTCAACAGGTGGGCGTGCTGCCCCGCCTCCGCGTCGGCCTCCAGCATGCGCCGAAGCACGGCCTGGGTGCCCTGGCCCGTGGGAAATGGCAGGGCAGCGACGTGCAGTCTCATTCGATATAGCCCAGCCGGCGCAATCGTTCGGCGACGCGGGCCTGCTCGCTGTCCTGCATGGGTTGTGAACGTTCGTCATGGAGGGTCTCGACGTTCGGTAGGGGCACCGGCGGCCTGGACTCTTCCCTTGTCGGGATCGTTAGCACCTCGCTACACACCTGGCCGTCCGCATGTTCGGGGAGGCTTGCGCCCATGCGAGCGAGCAAGGTCGCGGTGGCATCTGCGATCGTGAGGTCTACCTGCCCGCTAGACCGCACCTGGGGTCCGGCCGCGATCCACAGGCCGCGTGACCGGTGACTGCCCTGCAGACTGCGTCCCTTGCGCCCGAGGAATTCATCGCTGCTGAGCTGTCGGAAGGCACCGCTACCCTTTGGCGCGTTCCACGACGGCATGAGGTTGTAGCTGTAGCCACCGTCGAGGGCGAGCTCAAGCACCAGGTCGGGAGCCTGGTTGGTGCAGGGACCCCGGTAGATGTCTTCGCGCCGCATGACCTTGGACACGACTGGCATCCCTGTCCAAGGATCACGTAGAGACAGCAGTGCCGTTCTGACCGCCTCGGTGACCTTCGCAACGTCGGAAGGGTCTACGATGCCTTCAGGCTCCCTTCCGCGGACGTTGAGATGAACGGCAGGAAAGTAGTTGAGCTCGTCACTGAAAGCCTGTGTGCGCTGCATGTCGATTGCGCCGTAGCGTGCCTGTGACTCGAGGGCACTTGGTAGTTTGGCGCCCGACGCCCGGAAGAGCTGCTCTCGAAGGCGTTGCGGAAACCGCGTTAGGGCGGTCTCTTTGGCGTGCTGGACGGCCTTTCTTCCGAGCGCCCGGACGAGGGAACCCGAGGGGTGAAACGCCAATAGCCCCGCTTCCGACAGAGCGCGGTTCAAATAGACGACCTTGTCGGAGGCCCCACCGAAACCGTGGTCGCTTGCGATCGTGACTTCCACCGACCGCCCGCCTGCGCTCGCAACGAGTTGGCCTACAGCTCTGTCGAGCGCCTGGTAGACCCGTCGCAAGCCGCTTTCTTGGGCGCTGCTGACGTGGGCCGGTCGGCGTGGAGAGTTCGGGTCATGAAGGGCCCATAGATGGTGGGCGGCCGTGTCGCTTTCTCCGAAGTAGACTGCAAACAGATCCCAGGTTCGGACTTGTAGTAGCCACTGGCAGATTCGTATCCGCCGTTCGATGCGCTGCTTGAGGCGGTCTGCGAGCTGGTCGTGGAAGCCTGGCCGGTCGCTGTCGAACTCGTCTACATCGTCGAAGCGCATGGGACCGAAGCGGCGTGTGATGTCTGCATGCAAGGTCCGGGGCCACACGAATGTGGGGTCGGCCTCGAACGCGACCGGGGCATCCCAGCCGCTGATGAAGACGCCGCGATCGAGCTGCTCAGGTGGGTAGGTCGCGGGGAAGAACAGGCAAGCGCATGTCTTGCCCAGCCGGTCGAGGCGCGCTGCGATGGTTGGTGACTGCCGTACCGAGCCCGCGGTGAAGCGCACCGAGTAGCCGCTCCGCGTTGTGAAATCGAATACGCCATGCCTGCCCGGGTTTTCCCCTGTCAGGAACGTGGTCCAGTTAGGCAAGGTTGCCGGGGGCTGTACACTTTGCAGCGCTGCGTAGGAGCCGCGATGCATCAGCGCGTGCAAGTTGGGCAGGGTGCTCGGCCCCAGCGACTCCAGGAGGGCGAGATCGGCTCCGTCGAGTCCGATCGCAAGATGTCGGGCGCTCATAGGCTTCGGTCCGACCCGAGCAAATCCTCGTATCCTGGAAGTTGCAACAGGCTTCGCAATGTTTTTGCCACATCGTAGATTTGGAGGTCATCGACCCTACCCCGTGCGGGAACACCGCCACCGGCCATGACAAAAATGCCATGCCAGTCGTGGTTGCACCCATCGGGACCCCGATCATTCGTGGCTGTGAACAGGCATCGGTGCCCAACGCTGCCAAGAGCCCGGTAGTTGAGATCGTCGAAGAAGACCTGAAGATCGGGTGGTCTGCCGTACGTTCCTCGATAGGCCGAGGGCGGCACAATCAGGTTGCGCAAGCGCTTGCCATGCGGGTGGTCGAGCTCTGAAAGCCCCTGGGCCAACTCGACCACGAGCGCTTCCCGCGCATGCTCGGGGACGATCCCTTGGGGTTCTCGACCTGCCAGGTTCAGCTGAATACGGCCGCAATAGCCCCCCTCCCCGAAAGCCCGCGTGCGCGACCAGTCGATCGCGAGTTCTGACAGTGGTGTCACCCTCTTCGGGTACTCCCGGAGTCGCAGATATCCGTGCTCGATCAACCATTCGTTGAGGCACACACCGCCGAGTAGGGGTCGGGCACCGTGGTCACTGGCGACGATCACCGTTGTGTCGTCCCCCGTATGCGCGAGCAACTGACCGATCTTGTGGTCAAGCAAGGCATAGTAGTCGTGCCCCGCGCGCGCGTACGGACCGTCTTCTTGGTACTGGGGATGGCGCGGCTCGATATGCTGGTAGAAGGCGTGATGGAAGCGGTCCGGTCCGATATCGACCATCACCAGCAGGTCCGGTTGTTCGTGCGCCAGGATGTGGGAGGCGATGTCGAAGTGCTGGCAGGTCATTTCGCGCAGCTCCGCCCCGATCCGGTCCAGGTCATCGCTTCGAAAGTCCTCAACGTCCATCCTGTAGGGCCCGAAGCGTTGTTCGAGCTCTGCTTGTAGCCTGGGCGGGTAGGTGTGTGGCGAGCGGCTCGATGGCGTCAGGAAGCATCCCACCTGGATCCCGAACGCCTCCGGTGGAAAGCTTGGGGGGACGAACAGCACGGCGGGCTTACGGCCCACAGCGGCGAGCTCGTGCCAGACTCGCTCGGCCCTGAGATCGCTGGGCCGGACCAGCTCCGCACGGTAGCTGCCCCCCTTGCGAGTCTGGAAGCCGTAGACACCCAGCTCCCCGGGGTCGCGACCGCTGAACATGCACGCCCAGGCGGGCACCGTGATCGGGGGAATGGTGGAGTGCATGGGACCCCAGGTGCCACGGGCCATCAGCTCGTGCAGGTGGGGCATGTCGCGTGCAAACAGGTCGAATGCGAGGCGGGGGGGGACGCAGTCGAGTCCGATCACCACGACGCGCCGCATCCCCCCTTTGGGGTTTTCGGCGTCGCGTTTCCTTTTCACGTGGGTCACCGAAGATGCGGGAAAGGCTTCAGTTCAGGCCGATGATCTTGAGCCTTCCGCAAGTCAGGGTGCGGCGGGCCGCCTGCAACGTGACTTTGCCGCCGTTGGATTCCCGAGGGATCTGTACCGCGATCGTGTCCTTCGTCCGTTCGATGATGCGGGTGAACTGACCGTCGATCCGCACGAGTGCTGCCGCTTCAAGCTGGTTTCCCTGCACTTCCAGCCGTCCGCCCCGCGGCGCCTCTCGCGTCAACAGCACGCAGGTGGGCTCTTGCTTGGTCTTCCGGCCGGTGGGTGCCTGTGCCCTGGCGGCTGGCTTTTGGCTGCTCGGGCGCCGGGGATCCATCGGTGCTAGGCCGGGGCTGCCACCGCGCGAACCGGTAGACGTTGGGGCAGGCTTGGCAGGCTTGGCAGGCTTGGCAGGCTTGGCAGGCTTGGCAGGCTTGCGCGCGCGGCTCTGTTCCCGTGCGGCCTTGTTTCGCGCGGGCTGCTTGACAGTCGCCGTCTTGTTCTTGGCGGAGCGCCTTTTGCTCGGTGCCCTGCCCCCTTTATCAGTTTGCTTGGGGGTCGCCTGGGAGGCAGGAGCTGTGCCCTTCGTTGTGCCCTTCGCCGCGCCCTTACTGGGGGCTTCCTGCTGGGCGCCTGCGATCGAACGGACCACGCCTGTTCCGACCATCAACGTGCCCGCCGTCAGAAGAGCGAGCGCGAGCGGGCTCCCCGTGTACAGGCGGAGCGGATTCCTTGTCCCTAGCTTCGTCATGCTGTGTCTCCCTTGGGCGGGCCATGTTGGTTGAGGGCCTGCCTGGCCTGGTCTACGAGCGCCTGTACCTCGCCCTGCAGCGCGACCGCCGCCTGGCTACGTTTGGTGACAAGCCTTTGCGGCCGCCCGATGGCCGCGGCCACGCGAACGTTCGGTCGACCGGACATCCTCATCAAGTACTCCCTGAACCCTTCGTGGACGAACTCGCAGCCGGGCTCGTACGCGAACCCGATCGGTACGACCTCGACGTCCAGTCCTCGCGCTGCTGCGAAGGCGCCGGCAGAGAACGCACGCACCTCGTCTCCTTCGAACGTTCCTCCTTCGGGGAACAGGATGACGGTGCCTTTGCGCTTTAGGCGTGCTCGCATCGCGCGGATCGCGGCGAGCCCGCTGCGCGGGTCCGCGCGGTCGACGAAAATGGTGTCCGCTGCCTGTGCCGCCTTTCCCAGTACAGGCCACCCCGCCAAGTCAGCACGGCTGAGAACGGTGCCGCCGGTCAGCTCCAGGGAGATCAGGATGTCGAGCGGCGACCTGTGGTTGGCGATGACCAACCGGGCTCCCGTCGGCTCGCGCGGGCGTTGCCCGCGCAAGGTCACCCGCACGCCGAAGGTCCGCAATAGCCCCTGTGCCCAGGCGCTCCTCCAACGCGCGAAGGCTTGCTCGCCCGCTTCGCCACCGAGCATCCTGCGATGGACCTCCGAGGCAAAGAGCATGCAGGCCGTCATGCCAATGAGCACGGCCGCACGCACGCTGCCGCGGGTCTGCTCGAGTAGGGTCACCGCTGACTACTCCAGGGCCCGCAACTTCTTCTCGATGGCGGCCCGGTCAACGCCCCGACGGCCGCCCCCGGCCGTACTTGCGAGGGCTTGCTTATAGCTGGCGATTGCGCCCGCCCGGTCTCCGCGGGCCGCCAGCAGGTCGCCTCGCATGGCCAGCGCCAGAGGCTGATTCGGGTGCCTTTCCAGGGCCCGCTCGACGAACGCTGCCGCCAGTACGCTGCGCCCTTTCTCGCGGGCCAGCTGCGCGGCTTCGACCAATGGGCCGCTGTCGGTCGCCCGCATCCCGGCGCTCTTGCGGAAGTATTCAAACGCGTCCTCGTCACGTCCGGTGCGGGCGAATAGCCGCGCCAGCGACAGGGCCGCGTCCGGGTGGTTGGGTTGCACCTGTAGCGCCTTCAACAGCGTCGTCTCGGCGTGCTGGAGCTTGCCCTGCGCGAACAACGAGGCCCCAAGCCCCCCGTAGGCCAGCCCATTGTTGGGGTCGCGCTTGAGCACCGAGCGTAGGCGCTGCTCGGCTTGTTTGTGTTGGCCTGTGGCGTTTAGCGCCGCGCCCAGGGCAGCCTCGGCGTCGTTCCAGCCGGGTCGGCGAGCCAGGGCGCCTTCGAGCAGGCGCACACCCTCAGCGGCGGGTGCCAAGGTGCCCAGCAGATACATCATGTCGGGGTGGTCGGGGTGCCTTTCGATACCCTTTCGCAGGATCGCCTCGGCTTTGCGCTTTTGATTGTGCACGAGGTACAGCTGCGCCAAGCCGGTGTTGGCTTCCGCGTAGCTCGGGTCAAGCGACAGGACCCGGTGGTAGGTTTGCTCTCCCGCTTCCAGTTCTCCTCGGATGCGCTGCGCCTCGGCCAGGGCGAATAGGGCCTCGAGATGATTGGGGTCGAGCTTGAAGGCGGCTTGAATGTGCTCGTCGGCGCGCGAGGCACGACGCCACACGAGAAATGCGCGCGCCATACAGACTTCGTACAAGATGTGCCCCCGGTGCGCCCTTCGGATCGATTTGCAGGCGGTCCGCGACCGGCGGTAGTCGCCTTCGGCGAAGCGCACGCGCGCGACCTCGAACAGTGCCCTGGCGCTGCTCTTGCTCAGTTTGACCGCGCGCTGTAGCTGCTTCTCCGCGCGGCCCAGCTGCCCCGCACGGATGAGGGCGCGGCCATAGGTGAGCTGGGTGTCGACGTTCCCGGGCTCCTGCTGGGCGCGCCGCGATAGGTCCGCGACCCTTCCGCCGCCGCTTTCTCCGGCGCCCTGGGCCCGTACTCGGCTTGCAGCGGATGGTGCGCCGATCTCTAGCGCCAGCATCATCGCCAGCATCAGCCCCCGCGTGCCTGCATGGCTCGCACTTCGGTAGGCCTTCCGTTTGGCCGCTCGTTTGGTGGCTTTCCCCATGGTCCACACCTCCGGCTCCCGCCGCTCTGGACGCTACCAGGCGGCAAGCTATTCAGGGCAAAGTATCGATGCCACCCACCTGAGGCCGGGTGACGACCGCTGACCGAGGGGCAGGGGCCCGAAATGGCACCGCTTTCGCTCCGGGCCTTGCGCTGGGGCCCCGCCCTTGTCGATCGGCATGGTGCTTGTCCAAAGTCGCGTTGGTCCAAGGCCGCCCGCGCTGAGGTATCGGTCCTTGCACCGCTGCCCTCTCTGGTACACGGTAGCGCCCGCCGTGTCACCTACTACGCCATCGTACCTTGCCAATGACTGCAGGGATGCCCTCCTTGGGCTCCGGGTCGTCGCCCCCGTGTGGGTCTTGCTCTCGGCCTGTGTCAGCACCTCTGGTACCGGCCATTTGGGCTACGGGGATCGCGCGCAGGCTGCCTACGTGGCTGCGTTGACCGACTTCTACGACGAGGACTGTTTGCTTGCCGAGCCGGCCTTCGGGGAGGTCCGCCGGCAATATCCGTACAGCCGGTTCGCCGCGCTGGCAGAGTTGCGGATCGCCGATTGCCAGTTCAGGGACGCCAAGTACCCGGAGGCCATCCAGTCGTACAGGGAGTTCATCCGCTATCGGCCCTCACATCCCGAGGTTCCCTACGCCCACTTTCGGACCGGGCTGGCTCACTTCGAGCAGATTCCGGCCGACTGGCTGCTTTCGCCGCCTTCCCACGAGCGCGATCAGCACTTTACCCAGGAGTCGCTACGCCTTTTTCGCCGCTTCATCCTCGACTATCCCGAAGATCCCCTCCTGGGACGCGCCCAAGAGATGGTCCAGCGGGCCGTTGCGATGCTGGCGGAGCATGAGTTCTATGTCGCTAACTTCTACGCGGACCTCGGTCGTCCCAAGGCGGTTGCAGGGCGCCTGCGTACCTTGCTGAGAAGCTACCCCGATAGCGGCCTCGATGCGGCCGCGCTGCTCCTGCTGGGAGAAACGTACCTCCAGCTATCCGATGGGCGGCGTGCCCGGGCGGCCTTCGAGGAGCTGGTCGATCGCTACCCCAACAGTGAAGAGGCCGGCACTGCCCGAGACGAGTTTCTATAGAGCAATATTATGAAAGTCCGCCATGGCCCGGTTGATCCGCTGCTACCGTACGGGTTAACTTGGATTGGATGGAGGACACCCTCAAGCAGGCCATTGTTCTCGGGAGAGAATATTATAGCAAGCGCGAGTACGGCAGGGCGGAGAGCTACCTGAGGACCGTGATCGACTCGGGCGCCCACGGCTTCGCCGACATCCACAACATGATGGGTGTCATTCACCACGACAGCGGGCGGCTTGAAGAAGCGCGTGACGAGTTTCGCCGCGCCCTGGACATCAATCCCAGGTACACCGAGGCCGCCCTGAACCTGGCCGTCACGTACAATGACCTGGGCGACTATACGGCTGCCCAGCAGACCTATCGCGTTGCCCTAGGGCGCGGCACCGACGGGTCGGAGCGGGTGGACTCCTACGCGCGCGGCAAGATTGCCAACCTGCACGCAGAGGTGGCCCAGGCATACGTGGATCTCGACATGCCCAACGAGGCCATTCAGGAGTATCGCAGCGCGATCCGGCTGTGCCCGCAGTTTGCGGATCTGCGCGTGAAGTTGGCCGATGTCTACCGTCACGTGGGCGACCTGGAGTCCGCCCGTTACGAGCTGTCGGAAGCCATTCGAGTGCGGCCGGACTACCTGCGTGCCCGGGTCGCGATGGGCGTCGTGCATCTGGTGTCCGGTAAGCGCCAACAGGCGATCGAAGAATGGGAGAGGGCCCTGCGAATCGACCCACATGACAAGTCCGCGCGGATGTATCTACGGATGGCCAAGGACCCCCCCGGGCCGAGTGCCCCCCCGCAGCGGGAGCGGCGGCGGAGGAGGGGTGGGAGGCCGTGTGAGTGAAGGGGGGGGGGGCGG
>JAPPOR010000161.1 GCA_028817905.1 Myxococcales bacterium | reverse complement strand
CTAGCGACCTTGTCCAGACGCATGCGATCAAGGCAACGCCACCAAACTTGACGCAAACGTCCACGAAACGCTGACTCAAGGTCGCTAGTCGGTCCACTCGACCGCAGCACCGAGGCGCTGGAGGTTTTCGACGAAGCTGGGATGGGCACGGCGGATTGGATCGGCGTTGTGGATCAAGCTCTCGCCCTCGATACTGGCAGCCACCATGTACAGGGCCACGGCGGCCCGAATGATGTAGGGAGCCTCGACCCTTGCAGGCGACAGCGGACGGTTGCCAAACACGATGATACGGTGGGGATCGCTCACCACCGCGTGGGCGCCAAACTTGCTCAGTTCGGGCAACCAGGTGAACCCGCCCTCATAGACCTTGTTCCAAAATTGCATGGCCCCGTCGGCCCGCACCGCCAGGGCAACCATCAGGGGCAATAGGTCGACGGGGAAGTAGGGCCATGGAGCGGCCTCGATGCGCGGCAACAAACTGGGCGTGAACGGCTTTTTGATCACCAGACGCTGGCCAGCAGCGACCGTTGCCGTCTCGTCTTCGAAGCGCACTTCTACACCGAGTTTCGCGAACGCCCGATCGATGAGGTCGAAGTGCTCGAGCGTCGCCTGCTTGACCCGAACCTCACCTCCGGTCATCGCTCCGATCGCGAGGAAGGTGGTGATCTCGTGGTGATCCGAGGGGATGGTCGCCTCCGCTCCGCCCAGCTCTTTTTCGCCGTGAATCGTCAGCCGACTCGACCCCACCCCTTCAATGCGTGCGCCCATCGCATTGAGGAACCGACAGACGTCCTGTACATGTGGCTCGCTGGCCGCGTTGATGATCGTCGAAGTGCCGTCCGCGACGGCCGCAGCCATAACGAAGTTTTCGGTGGTGGTCACGGACATGTAGTCCTGCCAAACACGAGCACCGCGGTAGCCACGGGGAAGCTTCAGGCGCAGGGGCCGTTCACTTTCGAGCTCGGCACCCAGCGCCGACAGCACCTCCAGGTGCGGGTCGATTTCGCGCAGCCCCAGGCTGCAGCCCCGAGTGTTTCCCCCGACGACCACCGTGCCGAACCGCCGCAAGAGCGCCGGGAGCAGCAGCAGCGACGAGCGCATACCCTCCGGCAGGGGTGGCGGCGTCCCGCGCAGGGACAAACCACTGTGGTCGAGCGTCACAACCCCCGACGCCCGATCCCACGCGATCCGCGATCCGAGCGCCTCCAAATACTCGAGCAAACGCTGAACGTCGGTGATCAACGGGACGTTGCGAAGCGTGACCGGTGCATCGGTCAGTAGCGACGCACACATCATCGGCAACACCGCGTTCTTGTTTCCAGATGGCGTGACCGTGCCCGACAGGGCTCGGCCACCTCTCACGATCAAATCGGCCACGGGACCAGGATACCTCCATGCGTCCCAACCGTCACATTCACGCCGGGTCCGCGCCTATCCTACTGGTTGCCGCGCTCAAGCGGTTCGGCAGGCACCTCGCAACCCTGGCCCGTAACGGAGGGGACCACCACATCAACCTCGCGCTCTCCCAGGAAGATCTCCTCATCGCCACGGAACTGCAACCTCACCCGGAAGCGCTGGGGCGACTCCCCTGGCACGACCGCGTCGGCCCTCAGGACAACCTCGAACACCACGGTCGTTCCGGCGCGCACGCCGAGAATACGGGCGGCCTCCGGGTCGAGCACGGCGCCCACATCGGGAATCGTCGCCACCGGGCGTACCTCCGCGAGGAACGCGGTGACGTCCACACCGTCCAGCGGCTCGGGATCCAACGCGACCACCCCCACATCGAAGATGGCGGCCTCGGCAAAATCGGAAAGGCTGGACACCACGCCGGCGCCGAGCCGCTCACCATCCTCGCCAATGTCGAACACCAACGGGTCACCGCGCCCATTCAGCGCCCCTGTGTCCTGGGCCACCAGGGCCAGGTCCTCCTGGTCAGAGCCGTCCGCCTCGCCCGACCACAGGCCGATGACACGAATGCGGTGCTCCTGCAGCACCTCCAATGCATCTCCATAGAGATGGGGCTCCGGCCTGATTACGCCCGGTATGTAGCGGTCCCCCAGGAGATCGCGCGGGCCGTTGTGAAAAGGGGCATCCGTGAATAACAGCACCACCGGTTCGGCATCCGTGCGGAAACAGGGCGCACCAAAGCCGCCGGAAGGGCAGCCCACGGAGGGCCGCACGTAGCGGCCAAGTCCCTCGCCCGTGGCCACCTGATAGAGCGCCTCCACTTGGCTCTCGGGCGTGTCTAGCCCGGAGCTCTCACCCACGCGGTCGAGCGCAGCCTGTATCGCACCCAGGTCGGCGGTCATCTCCAGGCCGAGCTCGAAGGGCACATCCCCGGGCGCCCCGTAGTCGAGCACGGGAAAGTCGGAAAACATCCCCACCCCGAACTCGACGTCTGGAAAGGTCTGACCGATCAGGGGGGCGAGCTCGTTGCGCAAGGTTCGGCGAATCTCCCCGATTTCCTGCTGCATGGAGCCGCTGGTATCCAACAAGAAGAACACATCTGCGCGCCTCAGGCGGGCATCGGTGGATAGATCCACCACCGCCCCCCGCCCATCGACCGGCAGTTCGATACACGGCACGGCGTCCGCCGGGTCCTGGCCGGCAAGCCCCGCATCCGGCACCGGAATTCCGGTGCGCGAACAGGCGAGCAACCCGCCCAACGTCCAAATCCATAGTGCGCAACGCGCTCGCATCGGGTTCACCACTCCGCCCGCCGAGCCTCACCGCGGACGAGACGCGGTGTCCGCACCGTCGCAGCTAGCGGTCAGAAGATACCGCCAACTGCGCCCGGCGGCCAGCCCTGGGCCATCCCGTCAGTCTAGCCCGGATCATTCACGACTTCGACGCCACCTCGCTTGTCCTTCGACACCACGGGACGTTCACCGCCCCAGAGAATCCGGAGAGAATCCGGGGAGTCTGCCCATCGGTCGTCGAAAGCCCTGTGAAGCCGAATCCCTGCGCGCTCCGGAGGCGCGATGACCGACTCAGGCAGACCCGGATCCGTCACGGCGCGAGGTGATTTCGCACGAGACAGGCTTCGCGGGCCTGCGCTGAAGAAGAGAATACTTTCGGCGCCCCCACCTGAGCGGAACGGGTCTTTGAGTCAACCGCTCGTGCCATGGACGGCGGGTGGCCAGGCGGGTGGCCAGGCTCCCGGCCCCCCTTCCCGTTCACGGAAACAGTGTCAGCTTGCGTCCCAAGAACCCCTCAGCGTAGCCCTCGGGCGCGTTGCACTCGACACCCCGCAGGCGCGCAAGCGCTTCGAACGTCTCGGGCGAGAACCACGACCGCTGCCGCTGACTGGCAAACTCATCCATCAGGATAGCGGATTTCCCGCGGCACACCTGACGGGACAGGGGAACGAAAACGTTTGGCTTTCCCAGATCGCCATCGTATTTCGGAATCTCGTACTCGAGCACCCAGTGGTCCCGGAAGGTATTCCAGGTCAGCTCCGCGACCAGCCGGTGGTCCTGGTGGCGGTCTTCCCGGTGGTGCGTGAAGATCAGGTCGGGCTGCACGGAGCGCTTGACCGCCTCGAACTGCTCCTTGATGGCTGAACCGTCAAATGGAAAGAAGCCGTCGCGAAACCGGTGCACCTCCAGCTGCAGGCGGGCGTCGCCCACGAGGCGTTGCGCCGCCCGCCTGGTCTCGCCCTCGCGGTCCGCGTCGCCGCTGAACACCACCCAATGCACGGCCAGCCCCGGATGGGCCGCGCCCAGGCGCATCAGGGTCCCACCGCAGCCGATCTCCACGTCGTCGCAGTGCGCACCCAGGCAAAGCACTGTCGTGAGCGGGCCCTCCCCGACCAGGCCAAGCACGGCTATCTCCAAACCATCCAGGGTCGCTCCCGGTGATCGTCGAGACTGTCGAACTCCACTTTGTCCTTGTAGGTGTCCATCGCCTTCCAGAAGCCATCGTACCGATAGGCCACCGCTTCGCCGCGATCGATCAGGCGGGCAAGCGGCTGTTCCACCAGTTCCTCGCCTGGCCGGATGTACTCGAAGACACTGGGCTTGAGGGCCATGAAGCCACCATTGATGCGCAAGCCCGCTTCACGGGCAGGACGGAAGCTCTCCACCTGGCCATCCTCGGCGGCACCCACGATGTGGAACGTCTGGGAAGGTCGCACCGCGAGGAAGCTCGCGACCGGATCCCGCTCGGCCCGCCACGCGAGGAACACGTTCAGATCCATGTCGGTGAGCTGGTCGCTATAGTTGGCAAGAAACAACTCCTCATCCGCGACCAGGTCTCGTACCGCCACCAGCCGCTCGCCCACGTTCGCCTTCACCCCCGTATCGACGAAATGAATCTTCCAGTCGAGAACGTCGCTGGTCGGGAGTCGCAGCTTCGAGCGCCCCTGATCCATCACGAAGTCTTCCGAATTGCGGGCGTCATACCCCATGAAGAACTGTCGGATCATCTCGCCGCCATAGCCGAGACACAAGACAAACTCGGTATGGCCAAAGTGCGCGTAGTAGCGCATCAGGTGAAGCAAGATGGGCTGGTGCCCGATGGGCACCAGGGGCTTGGGGACGGTGCCCGAGTACTCGCGCAAGCGCGTGCCCTGGCCCCCACAAAACAACACGACTTTCATGCGCCGACTCCCTTCCTGGTACCTCTTCGCGAGCTATCGCACCCCCAGCACCTCCCCACGCGCGCTGCAATTTTCCTCCCTTTCGGCAACACCCCACGCGCCTCGCGAACGCATGCCTAGTGAAGCTTTCGGGTAGTGGTCTAGCGCTTAACCATGTCTCGACGCGTCAAGCAAGCGGCGGGCGCCCTGGCGCAACATCTTCCCTCCCGCTGTACCTGGCGCTTGACCGGGATCGCGTAGTGCGCAACATTGCTGGCAGAACTTTCCCGCCTCAACCATCGAGTTGCCGAGTTTTGCGCGTTCGGTGGGAGCCGCACTGGGCGACCCGTAGGCAACCGTTCGGGAAGGTGCGAGCAACGTCGGCGTGATGCCCCTGTCCCCACTCGAGACGAGCCCATCCCCCCGACAACGCGCCGAGCAGCATGGCAGCGCAAGGAGCCCGCGGCTCGAACTCATCACGAGCGAAGCGGGCTTCAGGCAACTGCAGCCCGCGTGGAACCGCCTGCTACGCCTGACACCCGACTGGACGCCGTTTCAACTGTTCGAGCTCCAGGCACTCTGGTGGCAAACCTTCGGTGCCGACAGTGAACTGTTCATCGTGGTCCTGTACCGAGATACGGAGGTGCGTGCGATCGCACCCATGCGCGTATCGAGCCAAACGTATCTCGGCCAGCCAAGGCGCTTGCTCACCTACATCGGCGATCGGCGGGAGATCGATCGCCCGACAGTGCTACGTGAAGGCGAGGATCCGGAGGCACTGCGACTTGTCTTCGGCTTCCTGCTCGCACGACAGGCCGACTGGGATGCGCTGCACCTGTACGACCTCGGCAAGGAGAGCGTCGCGTATACGATAGCCACCCAGGTGCTGCGTACCTCGCAACTATTATCAGCTACAAGAGACGTACCGGTCAGTCCCTGGGTCGATACCACCGGCGACTGGGACGCCTTCCTAAAGACCAAGTCGCGGGTTTTTCGCAAGACCCTTCGCCGCCGCCGCCGCCAGCTGGCCCAACAGGGTCAGGTGCGCTTCACGACCCACCAAACCCATCCGGAAGTGGCGGAGGCTTTCGCGACCTTTCGACGCGTCGAAGGCCACAGCTGGAAGCGCGAGCAAGGCCTCGATCTGGGCCGTGAGCCCGCCTACCTCGCCTACCACAGCAAGCTAGTCGATGAACTCGGTCCGCTGGGCAAGGTCGTGTTCCGGGTCCTGTGGCTCGACGACCAACCGATTGCAGCCAGCTTCGGCCTCGTTGAGGGCGAGCAGTTCGTCGCCCTACACATCACACACGACGACCGGTTCAAGCGCTTCTCGCCCGGGGTCGTACTGACCGCCCACGAGTTGGAGGCCTGCTACACCGACCAAACGTGCCGCATCTACGACTTCCTTGGCGGTCACCTCAACAACAAACTCGCCTGGGAGCCCAACCTTCGGAAAACAGTCGACCTCTTCGCATTTCGGAAGGAACCGGTGTTTCGGATCGTCTTCGCTTGGCGCTACCGATTCAGGCCGAAGCTCAGAGGGCATATGCAGCGACTGGGTGTACACGGGGCCTACCGCAGAGCCCGGGCAAAGTGGTTCGGAACACCGGAGCCCGACCCGGAGGCGTGACCCATGACCGAGGTGAACACTGCGGGCAGGGATTGGATCGAGCGGGGGACAGCGACGCCCGCCCGCGTCGACACGACCGTTGAGGTGATTCGCGACACGGCCCAATGGGATGCGCTCGCACCCTTGTGGGATCCGGTCCTGCGCCGGACGCAGGGCTACACGGGGATGCAGAGCTACGACTTCCTGCGCACCTGGTGGCACGAGATGGGCGACCCTCACCAACTCTTTATCCTGGCGTTCCGCCGCGCGGGCTCCTTGCTTGGCCTCGCTCCGCTCCAGATCGCGCGCCGCTCCCTGCTCGGCAAGCCCTACCGAACGCTCGAGTTCATAGGTATGCCCGAGGAAATCCTGCTGCCCGGGTTCCTGTTCCCCACCGAGCATGCACCAGCCTTGCGGGCCTCCCTTTTGGAATGCCTGGCGGCTCACACCAGGGAGTGGGACCACATCAAGCTCGAGGAAATCGCGGCAAACGACCCGGTGCTCGAAAGCCTTTCGGCACTCTCCCGGCGCTGTCGGCTCATCCACCGGGTCGCGCCGCTGCACCCCTGCCCCTACCTCGACATCTCCGATGGAACCGATGCCGGCGTCCAGCGCTTCTGGGCAGGCCGTTCTCGTAAGCTGGTCAAGAACGTGCGTGCTGCAGAGCGCAAGCTGCGCCGAAGCGGCGAGGTCGCGGTGCAGACCTATCGAACCCCCGAAGAACTGGACGCGGGTATGGGGGTGTTCATGGCGGTTGAGCAGCGCGGATGGAAGCGCAAACAAGGCCTTGGAATGGCGGCCGACGACCGCTACGAGGCGTTCTATCGCCGCTTGCTGCAAACCTTCGCCAACCATCACGGGGCCCGCATCATGACCCTATCGGTCGCAGGTCAGCCGATCTCCGCCACGGCAGGGATCCTCTACGACCGAGTCTACTGCTCGCTCCAGATAGCCCACGATGACTCCTTCGGGCGCTTCTCGCCCGGGACCCTGCTGGAATACTACGAGATGGACGCCCTGTTGCGCGATGGGGGGGTCGATCGCTACGAGTTTCTGGGCGGCGCGCCAAACAACAAGTTCCGCTGGACCTCGCACAAGCTGGACTCGGTCTACGTCCACGCCCGCAAAACAGACGTCCGGACCCTCGCCCATGACGCGTACAAGTACCGCGCCCGCCCACTCGCAAAGGATCTGCTGAGCCGCGGCGGTCTTTCGATTCCTCAAGTACGCAAGACCTACCGACGCATCGAGCAGCGCATCGAGAAGTTGTTAGGCGTCGGGTAGACGCGCGTTCTGATCACGATTTCGTGTTCGGCCGGCGATTTAGCCGGCGCAGGGCGGCAGGCAGACGGCGAACGGCTCGCCGGGTCGTCACTACAACGATGTCCACCAACTTCCCGTACCTGCCGCCCCCCATCCGGCCGCCGCTACTCATAGTATTTGCTACGCCTCTAGTACAAATACCTAGCATTGACTTTGCGCACGCGCGAGGCACGGTGAAGCATGACGAGGAGGTACCCGGATGATGAGGAACGCCTTGCTGCATGTGGTCCATCCGGAGCAGCTTCGGACGACTTCGACGGACGATCTGGAGCTACGGGTCCTGTCCTTGCTCGGCAAGGAGGCCGTCGCAGGCATTCGCGCGCTGCATTGCGATAGCCATCCACTGAGCGGCAGGTTGGCCCAAGGCCTGGCCGATCGGCTGTGGGTGCCGGCCGGGAAACCCCTGCCGACGGGCCTGCCGCCGCTGTACTGGGCCGGGCTGCTCGATCACTTCGCCCACCGGAGCGAAGGAGATATCCTACTGGTAGCGCTCGCCTCCACAACCGACTGCGCTGTAGGGCACCTGCTCAAACACGGGCGCGCCTACCGTCGGACGGGGGCGGTGGGCTGGAATTGCCTGGAGGCTCCGCCAGAATCTCGGACACCATGCAAACGGAAGCGGGAGCTCGCCACGAGCTGACCTGGCCGGCGTCCGTCTGGGTGGCGTCCGCGCGGTGCGGACGACCGCCGCCGCAAGCAGCCGTGCCGCTACCATGTCGGGCCGAACGCCAGCGCGGCCGACAGGGCCGGACGTCACCGCGGCCGGGACTTCGTGGTGCCGACCAGGGGAAAAAAGCGCACGAGCTGTGAGTTGGGCCGCACACTTTGGCCTGTTGCCACTGTTACCCTGCGCACATGCGAATGCTCTCCTCTGGTGTATCCGAACTGGCACCGTCCTACGATGTAGTGGTCGTCGGAAGCGGCTACGGTGCTTCGATCGCGGCGTCGCGCCTCGCTCGCGCCGGCCGCAGCGTAGCGGTACTCGAACGCGGTAGGGAGTTCTTGCCAGGCGACTTCCCCGACACGGAAGCCGAGGCAGCCGCCCACTTCCAGATCCGTGGCGACCTGGGGCGTCGCCACCGGGACACCCACAACCCGACGGCCCTCTACGACCTGGTCGTGTGCGAGGACATCGCCGTGTTTCAAGGCTGCGGCCTGGGTGGCACCTCGCTCGTAAACGCCAACGTGTCACTGCGCCCAGATAAGCGCATCTTCTCGGACCCGCGATGGCCGTCGGCGCTGCGGGCGACGGCCGCGGGAGCCCTGAACAACGAGCTCGAGACCGGCTTTCAACTCGCGGCCTCCTGGCTCTCGGCCTCGCCCTACCCCGACACCCACCCTGACCCGGCGAAGCTCGCTGTGCTGCGCCGGGTGGCGAATGGTGACGAGGTGAGCCGGCCTCCCATCAACGTCAACTTCGACATCGATGGAAGCAACCGCTTCGGAATGCCTCAGAAGCCATGCATCGAATGCGGCGACTGCGTCAGTGGATGCAACCACACCGCGAAGAACACGACTGCGATGAACTACCTGCCCGATGCTGTGAATCACGGTGCCCGGATCTTCTGCGGCGCGCAGGTACAATGGCTGGAGCCCCAGGGCGAACGCTGGCGCCTTCACTTCCTGGTGCCCGGAAGCGGCCGCGACGCCTTCGACGCCCCGCCCCTCACGGTGGACGCCAGCATGGTCGTGCTGGGCGCGGGTGCCCTCGGAAGCACCGAAATCCTACTCCGTTCGCGGCGACATGGGCTGCGCCTGTCTCCCCGTCTCGGTCGCTCCTTCAGTGGCAACGGCGACGTACTTGCCTTCGGCTACAACTTGGATGAGCCCGTCAACGGGGTGGGTCTCGGGCATCGGGAACCTGAAGGCGAAAAACCCGTGGGCCCCTGTATTACCGGGCTGATCGACCGACGGGACGTCGAGCAGGTCGACCAGGGCTATATCATCGAGGAAGGCGCCCTGCCCGGCGCCCTCGCCAGCCTGTATCCCGGACTGTTTCGCAAGGCAGCGCGCGTGTTCGGAACGGATACGGACGCGGGCTTCCTGGACGGGCTGCGCGAGCGACTGCGCGAGGCCCCCACCTATCTGCTCGATGCATACCGCGGTGCGCTGGCCCACACGTTGACCTATCTGGTGATGAGCCACGACGACGGGCAAGGCGAGCTGTCCCTGCAGGGCGACGATCTGCACATTCACTGGCCGGGCGTCGGTCGTCAGGACACATTCGCGCGGGCCAACGCGGCGCTCGAACAGGCGACCGCCGAAGCCGGCGGTACCTTCGTACCAAACCCGGCATGGACCGAATGGCTCGGCAACCGCCCGATCACCGTGCACCCGCTGGGGGGCTGCCCGATGGGCGACACGGGCGCCTCTGGGGTAGTCGATCACGCCGGCCAAGTGTTCGACGGCGACGGGGATGCACTACACCAGGGCTTGTTCGTGATGGACGGATCGATCCTGCCCATGCCGGTGGGGGCGAACCCGCTGCTAACCATTTCCGCCGTCTCGGAGCGCGCGGTCGCCGAGCTTGCCAGGCGCGCCGGCTGGTCGATCGACTACGACGCGCCCGGTCCGGTCCCGGACACCCCCACGGACGTCGCACGCCCGACATCGCTTTCGTTCACGGAACGCATGAGCGGCTACATCTCGCTGGAGGAAACAGAGGACTTCGATCTCGCCCACAGCCGAGGAAGACTCAAGCAAACCGCGTTCGACTTCACGGTCACAGTCGAGACACCAGACCTGGACGCCCTACTCGACGAGCCGGGGCACCGGGCCAGACTCTACGGCAGCGCGCGTGCGCCCGCGCTGGGCTCGCCGAGCTACATGATCCACGGGGGCACGTTTGAACTGCTGTCCGAGGACCCGGACCGGGTAGGGACGCGCCGCATGGTCTATCGCTTGCCCCTCCAATCCGAGAACGGAACCAGCGAACCGGACCGAAGGCTGTTCGTTACGGGCTTCAAACGCATTCACGACGACGCGGGACTCGACCTGTGGACAGACACCACGACCCTGTACGTGACGATCCATGCCGGTGACGACGAGCAAGCACCGATTTTGGCGCGAGGACGCTTGCACATCGAACCGAGTGACTTTGCTCGCCAACTGACAACCATCCGGGTGGAAGGAGGCGAAGGTGCCGCCTCACGCCTGTCCGGCGTGGCACGCTTTGGCAAGTTCTTCGCCGGCAGCTTGTTCGAGGTCTACGGGGGCGCACTGGTGCCCCACCGCAGCCTGCCCGCCGACGACGCGGACCTGCCCGTGCGTCCTCGCCGGTCGCTGCGGGTCGACCCGCCGACGGTGCACGCCTTCCAGGCGGGTGACGGAACCGGACTGCGCCTTTTGCGCTACAAGCCGCGCCGACGGGGCCAGGCCCTGGGGCCGGTCATCCTCGCCCACGGCCTCGGTGTGTCGAGCCGCATCTTCCGCACCGACATGGTCGAGACGAATCTTGTCGAGTATCTGGTCGAACACGGTTTCGACGTATGGTTGCTCGACATGCGCTGCAGCATCGAGCTGCCCAGCGCGCACACCGTACACACGGCCGACGACATCGCGCGCTACGACTGGCCGGCAGCGGTCGCCGAAGTCAAGCGCGTCGCGGGCGTCGACACCGTTCAGGTTGTGGCCCACTGCTTCGGGTCCACGACCTTTACGATGGCGCAGCTATCAGGTCTGGCCGGCGTGCGCTCGGCCGTCCTGTCACAGGTCTCGACCCACATGGACACGAGCAAGGCCCAGGCGTGGCTCGCAGGCCTGCATGTTCCCGAAACCATGGCCGAGCTGGGCATCGAAGAACTCCAGCCCGTCAGCCGCGACGGTCAACCGTTCTGGGCGGAACTGACCGATCGACTCCTCAATCTGCGCCCCATCGACCAGGAGGAACGCTGCCGAAGTGCCACGTGCCACCGCATCACGGCCATGTATGGCCTGCTGTACGAGCACGATCAGCTGACGAATACACTGCACTCGCACCTGCATGAGCTCTTTGGTGCCGCCAACATCGGATGCTTCAAGCACCTGGCCCAGATGGCACGTGCTGGGCACCTGGTGGACGCCCAGGGCGGCGATGTCTATCTCCGCCATCCAGAGCGCATGCGGATACCGCTGCGCATTCTCCACGGGTCGCTGAACGCCACCTTCACGCCCTCGAGCACGGAAAAAACCATCCGCTGGTTGCAGAAGCACGAGCCTGACGCTCCCGTCGAGCGCGAGCTCGTGGAAGGCTACGGACACATCGACTGCATCTTCGGGCGCGACGCCGCCGTCGACGTCTTCCCCCGCATTGTTGAGCACCTGATGGCGCACGCAGGAGACGACCAGGTCGCCGAAGACCGCCCGGGCTCCGCGACCAGGGGCGTACGTCTTCACCGCCGGGGTCGGGGCATTCCCCTGGTCGTCATCCCGGGGATCGAAGGCAGTGGGGAAGGAAGCATGCACGCGGTCGAGCGCGCCGTCGAGGAGCTTGGTAGCCGGGGAAGCGAGGTGCAAATCCTGCTGGTCGACTACAGCCAGGAGCGCCACGAACACATCGACGACCTCTCGAAGACGATCGCCGACCTAGTGCAGGGTGAGGTCGGGTCGCGAGAGATCCTGGTGTGGGGCCACTCCCTGGGGGCCCTACTCGCCACCAACCTCGCGAGCCACGCCAGCTTGCGGATTGCAGCGAATGTGCTTGTGAGTCCCTTTCGGGCCCTTCCGGGCCCGGTGCTCGAAGCGTCCTATTGGTCCATGGCGGTCACCCCCGGCTTCGTCTACAAGCGCACCGTCGCACCGCTTGGTCGGCAGCTTTTCGGACCGACCGGTGGTCACAACGACCACCCGTTCTTCGAGGCCATGGCGCGCTGCGACGCCGAGGCGCTTCGCCGCCGGACGGGCTGGCTCCGCGGCCCGCATTTCGATTTGCAGTTCGCGACGGCCAGCGGCCCTACGCGCGTCTTCCTAGGTCAGCGAGACCGACTGATCGATGGGCGGAAGGAACGCGCCTTCTTTGGAGAACTCGCCGCCCGGCGCACCGACTTCAGCCTGTCGATCCTACCGGGCGCCGGGCACGTGGTCCTCCCCGATGCTGCGGTCGAAGCCCTCTCGGACCAGGTCAGCGACTGGTTCCTTCGCCTGCTCAGGCCACAGTCGAGCCCACCTCGCAGACTGGCACCCACAGGCGCGCAGGCGTCGGCCACCTAGAACGCGGCCCGGCCGCAAACCGATCACAACGCAAGCGAGGTCGCTATCATGGACGCGAAGCGAGCAGCACAACTAGCCGATTCCACGGACATGGTTCCCGTGGATGCCTCCGTCGAGATCAGGGTTCCGGCGACGGAGCTGTGGGAGGTCTTCAGTCGCCCCCAGGCGTGGCCTGAATGGAACAAATGCTTTGTCGCCGTCAAGAACGAACGGCTCGAGCTCGATGACCAGCTGATGTGGGTCTTCGGACCCATCGAGCCCTACTATCCCTATGTGATGCCCGCCATCGCCAAGGTCATCGAGCTAGAGCCAGGCCACAAGGTGACCTGGGAGGTGAGCGCACTGCCGGGATTCTACGCGCATCACACCTATTCGGTCGAGGCGATCGACGACCAGCGCTGTCGTTTTCGATCGTGGGAAAAGGCGTTCGGGTGGTCCTTCCGGGCTGGGAAGGCCTTCTGGCTAGCGCACTTCCAGTTCGTCAACCAGCGCTCCCTGGAAGGCGCACAGTGGCTCGAGCGAGAATACGAACGGTACGGCAACCTGCTATCCTTGACGCGCTCCACGAGCCTGACGTCGCGCCTGCGTCAGACCCTCCTGACTACCCAGGCCGTGGCGGCGCCGGTTTGGTTCTATGATGCCTACGTTCGCCAATCAGCCGTGACCCTGGCCGACGGCGTACAGGCCGTCATCGGTGGAGGGGGAAACTCCCTAGTCATCGAAGACGGCGGCGAAGCCCTGCTGGTAGACAGCAAGTTCCCACCCGGCTCCGACGTCCTTGCGCGCTGGGTCCGTAAATATGTCCGGTCGCCCATCACCAAGCTCGTCAACACGCACTACCACTACGATCATGCCCAGGGAAACGAGCTGTACCCCGAGGCAACGATCATCGCTCACCAGCGCGTTCCCCAGCTCATGATCACCCAGGAAGGCGAGTACTGGTCCCGTCACTTTCGCGGGATGCCCGTCGAAGCCGTACCGGACGAGGGCGCGACCATCAAGGTAGGGTCGACTGACGTCGTGCTGCGCTATCTCGGAGTCGCGCATACCCATGGCGATCTCGTCGTCTACATCCCCCAACACGACGTACTCGTCACCGGCGATCTCTTCTTTCATACGTACTATCCGTTCTTCGACCTGTCGCGGGCGGGTGCATCGGTGCATGGGTTGATCGACGCGATCGAGACCCTGGCGGAGGACTACCCGAGCGCCCGCGTGGTTCCCGGACACGGACCCGTCGCCAACGCGGAAGACCTGCGGCGCTACGCGGACTACCTGCGATACCTCACGGACCAGATGCTATCCTGCATCGCCCAAGGCGCGAGCGAGGACGATGCCGTCCGCACGCTAAACCTCAAACCATGGAAGAAGAGTGTCCTGCCATCCCTCCACGACGGGCGGGTATCCTGGGCCACGGCAGAGACCAATCTCCGCTGTGTCTATCGGCTGCTAGCAGCTCAACCGAAAGCCACCCGGGACCCGAGCACACGTACCTCCAACGGCAGCGGCGATCGCAGCACGCACGCGACGGTGGAGCGACGACCATGAGCGGAAAGCTGTACACCCCCATTCCCCGCCAGGCCCCGCAAGCACACCCCAGGTGGGCGCGGGACTTGCGCATCCAAAGTCAGAACCCCGTAGGGAGGACGCCATGACATTCGACGATTTGGTCGTTCTCGTACCCGGCTTTCTCGGATTCTCGCGTACGGGAGGGTACTACTACTTTGCCGATCGGCTCAGCGCCGCGCTGCGGGGTGGGCTGGAGACCGCACTGCGACGACCGGTCCCGGTTGTGCCCGCCTGCACGCTGCCCCTCGATCATCTGGCCGCGCGCCAGCAGTATCTGATGTCCGAGGTACGCGGAATCATCGACCGTGCCGGCGGGGTCAAGCGCGTCCACCTGGTCGGACACAGCGCCGGCGGAGTCGATGCACAGCTCGCCACCTGTGACCAGCCCCTTGCCTCGGACCGTTGGGGTGCAGACGACGAACGCCTGCGGGACAAGATCGCCAGCGTGGTGGGAATCGCCGCGCCGCACCATGGCACGTGTCTCGCCGATGCCCCCGTCGCGGACCTGTTGGCCGATCCGCTCCGGCATATGCACCACCTTCCCGAACTCGTGCCGCTGCTGCTCCAGCTGTCACAGGCAGTCGTACGCTGGGACAGCGCGCCTGTCATCGGCACCAATGCGCTGATGGACCTGCCCGATTCGGCGCGCTTCCTATGGGAGGTTCTGGCGAGCCGCGGTCTCATCTACGATCTTTCCCCCCGCGCCATGGCCGCCGTGCGCAACCGCAGCAGGTCGAGTCGCAACATCCCGCTGCGCAGCTTCGTCACGACCACCGCCGTCCACGTCGAAGCCGAGGCATTCTTCAGGGAGCTACGCGCCATGACCGCAGACACCTCTCGCTCACCCGCCCAGCCGACCCAGCACCGGGCCGCCGAAGTGCTACGCGAGGCCGCCAGCGGAGCGATTCAAAGCGGTGGCGACGCGCCCACGTTCAACGACAGCGACAATGACGGGGTCGTCAACAGCGTGCGACAACTGCTGCGACCCGATGACCCCAAGGAGCTGGCAGGCATCGTCGTCTGTGACCACGCCGATGTGCTCGGACACTACAACCGAACCGACGCCCTGATCGACGACGAACCTCTCAACCGCGGACTGTTCCGCAGCGGCTCCGCCTTTGGCGACGACCAGTTCTTCGAGCTCTGCCGCGAGGTCACCCGCGTCCTGGTCGAGGTAGTCCGCACCCACGAGTGACCCAATCACTGACGATCTCCGCTCGCCGCCGGAAATGCGTCTTCCATAGAGTCCAAAGATACAAACGGGCAGCACAGGGTCTTCCCAGATGTTGTGGTCAGTTGGCCCCCGGGAGCTTGCCCCCAATGCTCCTGCAGATGCGGACGTGCGGAGTTCTCGCACCCGGATCCCCGGGTCACAGTTTGGCACCGTCGCGACCCATGGGAGTCTGAGCGATTCTTCACCCGATCGACGTCGATGAAAGATCAGCAGACGCTTCAACGATCACTGTCTCACCAGAGGCTCATGGACTAGCCTCGGGTGGATGACCACGCTTTATACCTTCGCAATGTCCCACTTCTGTGAGAAGGTCCGCTGGGCGCTAGACCGGGCGAGGCTCCCATACGAGGAGAGGCTGCTCTCGCCGGGACCGCACATGCTGCAGGTGCGCTTGATGGCTCCCCGGTCGTCGGTTCCGCTGCTTCGCGATCATGGTCGCATCGTTCAGGGCTCGTCGGCGATCCTCGACTACCTGGGCAACGAGCGGGGCGTGACGGACTATCGCCTGGACGGCGCGTCCGCAGAGCGGATACGCGACTGGGAGCAGCGGCTGGACAATGGCTTCGGCTTGAGCTTCCAGCAGCTGTTTTGCGCATCGGCCACGGGTGTGGATGCCCACATCGTCAAGAAGCTGTGGGGCCACGGCGGTCCCTTGTGGGCCAAGGCCCTGTACGGCGTCGCGGTCGGGCCGCTCAACCGGATCGCACGACGCACGTATCGGGCCCACCTTCCGGGGAGCTTCGAAGCGGCGGCGGAGCGCTTCGACCGCACGCTGGACAGCGTCGCGGAGCGACTCGACGGGCGCCGCTTTTTCTTTGGTGCCGCACCCGGCCGGGTCGATATCACGTCCGCTGCGCTGCTTGGACCCCTACTACGGCCCGACAATCACCCGCTGCCCTCGCCCGGGCTCCCCGACCGCCTGGCGAGGTTCGTTGCCGAGCGCGCGGCTCACCCCGCTTTCTCCCACGCCTGGCACATGTATGAAGCGCATCGCTATGCGGCTGCTCCCTACCGTCTCGGGCACTTGGGCCGCCACGAGCCCGTCACGTGAACCGATAACTAGCCCGCATCCATCACCAAATCACGCGCCCTCGCACAACTGCTCGACTCCGCA
>JAPPOR010000913.1 GCA_028817905.1 Myxococcales bacterium | reverse complement strand
CCGGGGCGTCGACCAGGCGCATGGTGTGGGTACTGCGGTCGTCGAACACCTCCCCCGGCTGGTCATACCGTTCGTTTGCGAGCAGGGTGTTGAGCGCGCAGCTGACGTCGTGGTGGAGGAGCTGAAGAAAGCGGGGGAGGTTGGAGCGCTCCGGTGTGACGCTGAGGTGGTGGTGGGTAACGACCGGGATGGCATGGTGGATGGCGACGTCCGTACGTCGCTGGGCATCGGCGAGCGCGTAGTTGTAGATCTGCGTGACGCGGTCGTCCCAGGGTGCAAGGAAGGCCTTGCGGAGGGTGGTGCGGCGGGTAATGGCAGTCGTGGCGCCCGGCACGACGATGCGAGGCGAAGTCATCCGGGGCGGTCATGGGCAAAGGCCGTACCAGATGCTGGACCGCCTGGTTTCAGGCGGTTGTGAGATGGGAGCTGGCGAAATCTGGCGGCGATACCGCCAGGCCGCCAGTGCCAGCGTGCTTCTTCGTGCCTGACTTTCTTGTGGGTCGGACCATCTTCCGATTTCTTGTGGGTCGGACCATCTTCCGATTGGACCATCTTCCGATTCGTGCCCGACTTTCTTGTGGGTCGGACCGATCTTCCGACGATCGATCTCTCGTACTGGAGGGTGCTGGCCTGGGCCGGGGCGTCGACCAGGCGCATGGTGTGGCTACTGCGGTCGTCGAACACCTCCCGGGCTGGTCGTACCGTTCGTTGGTGAGCAAGGTATTGAGGGCGCAGCTGACGTCGTTGATGTGGTGGTGGGTAACTTTAATGCAAACTCACGCGGCGCGGCGTTTTTTGGAACGCCGTACAAGGCCAGCAGAGCAGACGTGTCGGGCACACTCATAGCTCCCCAGGATGCGCACGACATCATCAAGACACATCCGAAGGCGAGGATCCGCCGCCAGGCAGGGAATATTCGGGCGAACATGGAGCGAAACAACGAAGTGCTTTTGAATGGTACAATCCCGGGCACGATACGCGCGAATTAGGGAGGCCGTCATGAGGCTCGTTGATGCTCCGAACACCTACAATCCAGCATTGCTAGCTCTGAAGCAGCTAGGCTGCGAGCTTAGGGTCATCCCGTCCGACGACCAGAACGATATTGGTTTGTGGTCCGCTCGGCTGGATGGCGCCGAGTTTGTGGCTGGAGACCCGCTCGCACTGCTCGGATTGGTCGCGCTGTGGCAACATCGGGGAGTCTCCTGGAAACGCCCAGACGATGAGGACCTCTATGACACCCTGCTCGAAGAGGCGTATCCAGACTAGAGGCTGCCGCGCAGGAGAAAGTGACTGCTATCGCCGATGCGGATGATCCAGTCCCGAAGGGGGCGCCAACGATCCGTATGTATGAGAACCCTCTCCAACGATCGGTCCCCAACGACCATCGGACCCTTGACCCGACTTCGCCCCCTACTGTGCCTGTCAGACTTTCCTGTGGGTCGGACCGACCCGTCTCGATCCATCAACGGAAGGTCGGCGACCTATTGGAGCTGAAGTGACACAGTGCAGGGCTCAGCGGGCTTTGAATAGGATTGTCGTCGCGCTTCGGCGCATCGATGCTGACCTCGCCGGGGGTGGCCGACCCGAGGCCGGCGCCGCTTCTATCGCGCAGCTGCGGGGCTTCAGGCAGCAGCTCAAAGCGATGAAACGCGAACTCGAAGCAGCTAGTCCGACTGGGCGATTCGTCGGGCTCGGACGAACGGTCACCGATTCGTGGCCTTTCGATGATTCACTGGCGGATGTGCTTCTGGATGCAGAACAAGCCTATTGGGAGGCGAGCCGATGACACCAGCTTTTGCCGTTAGGATGAGTCGGCGGAGCCGAGCGAACCCTTCATTGCGGTTCGGATGGACGTGACGGACCTTGACCGGCCGATCCTCAGTCGCGTGCTCAAGCGGGGACCGCAGGTTGCGCATCCGACGGACGGACCGATCTTCCGACGGACGGACCGATCTTCCGACGGGCACGGTGAGCTATCGCATGGCGTTCGGCGAGCGGGGCGGGCTCGTGTATCGCGCCAAGGTCGAGCTCAAGGCCGGCACCTGGACCGCCAGCAGCCTTGCCCAGCAGGTCGTCCACGCCCGCTAGCCCGCATTGCTCACCGAGTCGCGCGATGATCGTGCAAGCGATCGACTTCACCGGGCTTTCGGTGAAGAAAGGCACGGCGATCGATGACGCCGATGTACGCGGATCGGGGTCACGATGCCGCTGTTCCCTGCGCACTGGTCGGCTATAGTGCGCGCATGACACCTGTGCCCGAGTCGATGCTTCGCAAACAGTCGCAGTTTCTTGTCGGGGGTGTCGCCGGCGCGCGTCCGTCCCGTGCCGACTGCGGGCGAAGAAGCGGGCGGCGAAGGGGGGCAAGCTGGCTGACCTGCGCGGTGCTTTTCTGTTTCCTGGTGGTCATCGGGTGCTCGAAGCAGGAGACTGCGCCGCCATCGCCTTCCGCGGACGCACCGATCGTCCAGCCGGCCCGGGCGCCGGCCGAGGCCGCGCCGAAGGCGGATGCGCCTGGGACCGCCGCCGAGCTGCCCGAAGGCGAACATCCTCCTGATGACGAGGTGGCTGCTGAAGCAGTCGTGGCAGACGACAAGCCCACAGCGAGTGAAGACGGATCGGGGCTCGGCGTCGCGGCTGCGCTGCTCCGACGGTTTTCGCTGGTTGGTGCTTGCGTCCAGGCGGACCGGTGGCCTCCCAAAGTCCACGACCTGTCCCCTGAACGACTCGCCCGACCCTTGACCGGGCACCATACTGGGAAGCCGAACGATCCGTCCGCCGTTCGAAGAGGCGCAAACGAGTTCCTCCGGTTTGGCGGAACGACAAGTGGTGGTCTGCTCGAGGTTGTGCTCGGCCAAGTTCCCGCCGGGTCCTTCAGGTCAGGCCTCGCAACATTGAAGCAGGAGCGGCCAAATGACTGAGATCCTCCTGAGCAATGATGAGCGAATGTACGAGTTGTTGCGGGACGATGATGGCATCTTGAGACTCAACGTTGTCGTGGGCGACATAGGAATGTACGAGCTTAGCGTGGTT
>JAPPOR010000783.1 GCA_028817905.1 Myxococcales bacterium | reverse complement strand
GGCGGGGGAGGCTCGACAGGCTGGTCACCTTCGCATGCGCCGCACGCGCGGGCTGCGACTTCCGCGCAGGCGTCGTCCCAGCGAACCTCGCAACAAAACGGATCGAAATCGCAGACGCACTCGGTCGTCTCGCTGGAGCGGCAACCGACACCCTGCCCCCCGGAACAACAGGGGCCGGCCGGCATGGGGTTGGACCACGCGGGCTCTTGGGGGGGGGCCACCGGCTCTTGGGGAGCTGCCGGCTCCTGGGGAGCTGCCGGCTCCTGGGGAGCTGCCGGGGGATCGTCGCAGGCGAGGCCACAGACGCGTGTGGCCCAGGAGGCGCAGGCTTCATCCCAGCGCACTTCGCAACAAAACGGATCGCGCTCGCACACGCAGGCCGCCATCCCGTCGTCAGCGCAGCCTGCATCGGCGTGGCCGACACAGCAGGTTGTGCCGGCGACCATCATTGGCCGCGGCTCAACGCCCGTCGGCGGCTCCGGTTCGGGCGGCTCGTCGGGTGGGGGGCTCGTGACGTCGTGAAGCGCGGGGTTGCTTTCGAAGCCGCGAACTCCGCCGTCTGCGGATATTCGGAGGTCGCGGACCGGCGGTTCGCGTAGCTCGAGCTTGAGCTTGGAACCGCTGTCACATCCCGCAACCCAAGCGCCAACCCAGGCGGCAGTTGCGACGGTCTTCCACACACCTGCTGACCATCGGTGTGAGCCCGCCGGCATGAATCGTGCTCCCATAAGACCTCTATCCCAGTCGGCCGGCGCGAAGCGCCCGTGTACGCATAGCACCTTCAGAAAGGATGCAACGAATGCGCCACTGCCCCAAGCCGATTCGAGCCGCTGAATTTGCCCGCGAAAACGAGGACCACCCGAGTCCGGACCATTCGTGACTTCGTCGCTCCCCCACAGCGGGCGCACGCCCAGAGCAGCGCAGTGCCAAAGCGTGCCACGCACCGAGCGATTGCCACCCGGCCGGACGCCACGGCCCGTCAAGCTCCTGACAGCCGGGTCCCCGGAATGTTCACGGCCGCAAGCACGCCCACGACACCGCTGTCCCATGGGCCCTGGAGCCAGCGTCCTAGGCAGGAAGATTCGGCTCCATGCAACCAGAAAATGTTAATAACTTCGATATGTTAATGAGTATTCTTAGAATTTTGTCGAATATTCTGGAGGAGTCGTCTCGCTGCCTGTCACGGGAGAGAGCCATGGCACAAGAATTGCGTTAGCGACCCGAACAGCGATGCGCCTCGTACAGCTCGAACCAGCCAACTCGGGCCAGCAGGGGGACCGGGTCTATCGCACGGTGCAACCTTGCCGTGCCCTTGCGACGCTTCCCGACACGCACGTGGTCACGGGCACCTGGCTGAGCAGAGCAGCACGCACGGCCGCCGCCCACGCCGACGTATTGGTGCTGTGCAAAGTGGTGGACCCGGACCTGCTTCCCCTGGTCCGGCAGCGACGCAAGCGCGGCCTCGTGACCGTGTTCGAGATCAATGACGACTTCACGGACATTCAGCCCTGGAACACCACAGCGGCCTTCTATGCCCAACCCGAAAACCGATCACTCGTCTTTCAACTGGCGCGCATCAGCGATGCGCTGCAGTTCAGCTCGCCCGGCCTGAGCTCGAAGTTCGGATCGCTGAACAGGCGCACCCTACTACTGCCGAACCAGCTTTGGAGCGTCGGCCCCCACAAACCACGGACCGACAAGGATTGGGTGACGATCGGCTGGGGTGGCTCGCTCGGACACCAGGAAGACCTGAAAGCCGCCATCCCTGCACTGCGGGCAGTGCTGGACAAGCGGCCCCGCGCTCGTGTGGCCATCATGGGCGACCCGAGGCTTCGAGCGATGTTCGCGTGGGCGCCGGGCGAGCGGTTCTCGTTCACGCGGACGGGATCGCTTGCGGCATACCAGGCCTTCCTCGGTACGCTCGACATTGGCGTCGCACCGCTCCTGGACACCCCCTTCAACCGTGGTCGCTCTGACGTCAAGCGCATCGAATACGCCGCCCATGGAGTGGTGGCAGTATGTGCCGACCTCGTTCCTTACCACGCAAGCGTGCGCACCTGGGACAACGGCGCCCTGTTCGCGAATGCCGAAGAGCTCGAAGCAGTCCTGCTCAGGTTGGTCGATGAGCCAGCCCTGCGCACCGAGATCGCTGCGCACGCCCACGCGCAGGTGAGTGGGCAGCGGCTACAGGCAAACCATGCCGCAGACCAGCGCGCCTTCTACGACACCCTTGGCCCGGACCCCTCGCAAGCCGATGCTGAAGGGTTCTCGGCCATTTTCCAGGCCCTGACACCCGACCCATTGGTAGAGACCTATCGCGAATGCACGCCCACCAAAGCGGAGCAACATCTCTACAACGGCCTCCTATCCCAGGGTAACCGCAAACAGGCCAAGCGCGACTTCACCGCCGCTTGCCGGGCAGACCCACACAACTATCTGGCCCACATGCACCTGGGTCGCATGAACACCGGTAAGGCGGCCCAGCGGTCCTTCGAGCGCGCCCTCTCCCAAGCCCCCGAGTCGCCAGGAACCCACTATTTGCGCGCACTGTCTCACATGGATTCCGGTCATGCGGACGCTGCACTCGATGACCTCAGCGCCGCGGTTGCGGTCGCGCCCGAGTACGCCCCCGCATGGACTCGCAAGGGCGCCTTGCTCGAACAGCGCGGACAACTGGGCGAAGCACAGGCCGCCTACGCGAGCGGCCTTGAAGCCAACCCCGACTATGGCGTGGCCGCCTTGGCGCTCGCGAGTCTACAAATGCGACAAAGGGAGTTCGCCCCCGCGACGCGCCTGCTGGAGAGCCATCAGGAGGCATGCAAGGACGACCACCGCTACTGGATGCTGCTAGGCCAGCTCGCCCTGTTGCAGCGCAACGGCCCTGCGGCCGCTACCGCCCTCGCCCGGGCCAAGCAGCTGCGCCCCGACGTCGCCGCGATCGCCGAGCTGCAGTCCAAAGCGCAAGCCCTGACGAGCCGCTAGAAGATGAATCGTGCCATGGTGCGCGCCGCCGATAGCACCGGGCGCGAGCT
>JAPPOR010000291.1 GCA_028817905.1 Myxococcales bacterium | reverse complement strand
GGGGGCATGCTTTGTTGCGCTGTCGCAGCGCCCGCCGCGATCGGGCGCCGAAGAGGGTGAAGTATGGCGTTTGGTGTTCGGAAGCTCAGCAAGGCTTGTCCCAAGGTTCGAGGCGCGTGCGACCGTCGAGTCGGTAGGGCTCTGCAACGGCCCCGGGTGCTGGGTTGGGCGGCCGCGGTCTTGCTCGCGGCGCCCGGGCCGGTGTGCGCATCTCCGCTCTTCGAGTTGATTGGAGCGGGCTTCGGCGAGGGGGGCTGGAATGGGCGGGCTACGTCTCCCAGCGCGGCTTCGTCATACTTCAATCCAGCCCTGCTTCCGCAGGCGGACCAAGGCCTGGAGTTGGGCTGGCTCGTATTGAACGACAGCATCAGCATCGCGCTGGACGGGCGCAGTCCGGACGCGGATATCGGCCTCGGGAATGTCAACACGTTGCGCGACCGCTATCCGGTGCCGACCGTGTGGTTGGAAGAGGGGTGCGTGGCAGGGGGAGAGCGGTTGTGCCTTACGGATATTCCAGCGACTCCCCGACAGAGTCGGGGCTCCAGTGGCAATACCCGGCTCTACCAGGCGGTCGGGTTCGTCAACCATATCCTCGAGGGTCGCTGGTCCCTGGGCGTGTACGCCGCGCTGCCGATCGGCTCGCTGCTGCAGGCGCACTCATTCTTTTCGGATGAGCGGGAGCAGTACTTCACCAACAGCTTGCACGCCGAGCTCTATTCCGACCGCCTTACACCCATGTCGCTGGCGTTCGGGACCGGGGTGCGCGCTACCGACTGGCTTTCGCTCGGGCTCAGCGTTACCCTCAACCTGCTCAACGGAGCGCGGGCTAGCACCTACGTGGGGGACAGCGCGTTTCTCGACGAGACGTTGCTACTGTCGACCGAGGTCGACGCCTCGATCGGTGTGGCGCCCCACTTCTCTGTGTTACTGGAGCCGCTCGAGCGCCTCAGTGCCAGCCTGGTGGTCCATACGCCCCAGAAGTTCGAGATCACCGCGGACTCCGGTACCTTCCTCGCCAACGGCAATAGCCAGCGGGCCAAGCGCACGAACGTCCACTCGTGGCTACCCTGGACGATCGCTGCCGGGCTGGCCTTCCAGCTGTATCGGGAGGGTGCGCATACCATCTCCGTGGCTGGGACCGGCATGTTCAGGCGCTGGTCGAGCTACTTGAATCGCCAGGGAGAGCGCCCCCTGTCGGGCTATGAGTGGGCCGACACGTTTGCGGGCGTAGTCGGGGCTCGCTACGGGTATGCCGAACAGTGGTCGGCCTTCCTCGACTTCGCCTACGAGCCCACGCCCGTGCCGTTGCAGACGGGGCGCACCAACTACGTGGACAACGACCGTTTCGGAACCAGCGCCGGTGTCTCCTATACTTGGCCGCTGGATGACTCGGGCGTGAGGCTACGCCTCGGGGCACAGGCCCAGTTTCACTTCCTACGCGCTCGCCATCAGGGAAAGCTCGATCCTCGGGCAACCCCGACTAGGCCTTCGCTGGTGGTCGACGAGTGGCCGGACGGTGCCGAGGACTTCAACGGCGACCGGATCCCGGAGGCTCAGGGCCTCAACACGAACAACCCCGGCTGGCCCGGTTTCGAGTCCAGCGGTGCCATCCGGGCTGCGATGCTGACCGCTGGGCTGCTGTACTGAGCCCGGAACATGGTCGACCTCGGCGTCGGAACGCGCAGGGATTCGGCTTCACAGGGTGTTCGACGGTCGAGCGGAACACTTCCTGTGTGTTCCATGGCGGCGAAGGTCCTGTGGGGTGTCAATGATCCGGACTGAGCGGTAAGGGGATCGTCGCCCGTGCCAAACGCCTCGCCCGGGACGGCAAACCTGTGGTCCGAGGAGGCCATTCCGGCCCTGGCGACGCTGCAGGACGGAGGACTCGCTACCCTCCTCCGGTCCGCCCCTCGAGGGCTCACGCTCGGAGGCCCATCGCATGAGCGACCGCAGTGCACTCGAATCAACCCCCTCCCATCCGCGAGAGCCGTTGCGCGTGGTCCAGTGGGCCACTGGAAACATTGGGATGCACTCGCTGCGCGCGGTAATCGAGCACCCAAGACTGAACCTGGCAGGCGTGTTCGTGCATTCGGCGGCCAAGGAGGGTCGCGACGCGGGCGAGCTTTGTGGGCTCGGTCCGGTCGGCATCAAGGCGACCCGGAGCTTGGACGAGATCCTGTCGGTCGGAGCGGACTGCGTGCTCTACATGCAGCAGGGCGTGAACCTGGACGACCTATGCAGGCTTCTGGCGTCGGGGACCAATGTGGTCACCACGCGTGGCGAGTTTCACAATCCCGCGCGCATGAATGCGGATGATCGGACCCGGGTCGAGGAAGCATGCAGGCGGGGCAAGAGCTCCCTTCACAGCACCGGGAGCAGTCCCGGGTTTGTGACCGAGGCGCTGCCGATCGTGCTGACCTCATTGCAGCGCAGGGTCGACTGTCTTCGAATCCACGAGTACGCGGATCTGTCGAGTCGAAACTCGCCGGAGCTCTTGTTCGGATTGATGGGCTTTGGGCAGCCGCCGAACCCGGTCGTGAATGAGGGCCGTGCCCAGTACCTGTGCCAGTCGTTCGGGCCGTCGCTGGAGATGCTCGTCAAGGCCCTGGGTCTATCGGTCGACTCCTTCGACGCGGTGGGTGAGGTGGCCTGCGCCAAGCGGACCACGTCGATCGCGGCGGGTGTCATCGAGGCGGGCAAGGTCGCGGCGCAACGGACCACCGTGCGGTGCCTTGTCGCTGGACGGTCGCTGATCGAGTTCACGGCCAACTGGTACTGCACGTCCGATCTCGACACTGACTGGGAGCTCGGCCCCACTGGCTGGCGTCTCGGCATTGACGGGGATGTCCCCATGGACGTGAACATCCGATTCCCGGTGCCTGCCGAGCGTTGGGCTTCGGTCTCGCCGGGTCTAACCGCACATCGGGCCGTCAACGCAGTGCCCTTCGTATGCGCGGCCCCACCCGGGATTCAGACAACGATCGATCTTCCCTCGGTTGTCGCAGACCTGGCAGAGCGATCAGGCGCATAGCGCCACCGCTCATCTCCGCTTGTGCGCAACCGCGCGTCACTGCAACACGGCGGTGTCGCAGCCGAAGATGATCTGCATCTCGCCGCCCCTCTGGTTGCTGACGGCCTCGCAACTCGCGGGGCATAGCAAGACCTCGGAGGGAGCGCTTGGATCGTCGTAGTGCCAGGCGGTCTCCCTAGACGAGTACGCGGCCGAACGTTGCCCCCGGGGGCCAAACAACCGCGGTCGGGGCCCATTGTTTAGCTAGGTTGCTGGGGGACCGCGCCTATGCCTAAATGTTGGACCTGTTGCCGGTGCTCGAAGCGATCCCCTGTGGGTTGGCCCGCCTGTGGTGGGTGCCAGTGTGGTCCGTCTTGGGTGCCGCCATGGTGCCCCTGCTCGCGTCGGCACAGACCGATGACGGCGTGGCGATCGCTGTGCGCGTACGAGGGCAGGGCAGTGCCGCTTGCTTGGACGCGCAAGCGCTCCGCCGTCGGGTCGCACATTACCGGCGCTCGCGCCGTCGGATCTCGGGTGTCCGCGTGGAGGTCGTTGTGGACGGTCCCGATGCGGTGGAGGTGCGGGTCATTCGGGGCCTGAAGCTGGCATCGCGGCGGCGATTTGAGGCGCTGCCCGCGCGCTGTGCCGAGCGTCGTGACACGGTCGCGGTCTCGCTCGCCCTGGCGCTCGAGGGGATGGCGAGCCAGCGATCAGCGCGCCGAGCGGCCTCGGAAGCGATTCCGAACGACGGCTTGGCAGCAGACCCTGCTTCGGCCCGCGAGGGTCGCCGACCCAAGGACCCCGACGTGCGTGCGCCCCTCGATACGGCCGTGCAACAAGGCCACTCCGCAGAACACTCCGCAGAAAGCGAGGCGGGCGCCCGGCGGGCCGGCGGCCCCGTAGTAGGTGACGGCGCGGTGCGAGGTCATCGCGCGGAGCCGGAGGGGGGGCAGCGACGGGCCACGGCACCGGCCGGCGAACGGGCGCTTGCGGGGGTCGAGATCGGTGCTTCATCTTCGGTTGCTCCAGTAAGTCCTGTGAGCCGCCGGCCAGCTTCTGACGGGGTACTCGAGGCCAGCGAGGTGAGCGAGACCATGGCGGAGGGGCTCGACGTCGAGTCCGAGACGGCCGAGGAGACCCGGGTGGCCGACGCTGACGTCATGCGCAGCGAGACCGCGTCCGTGGCCCTCGACCTGCATCTGGGGGGCCATCTGTTGGCTGAAGCGCTGCCGATGCCGGTCTGGGTGGGGGCCGTTGGCGCGCAGCTTCGGTTCGGCGGGCCCCTGAGTCTCGATCTTTCTGCCTTTGCGTCCACCCTCGGCAACGTCGCCTTCGAGGGTGGTCGGGCGCGGGCCCGTCTCACCGGCGCAGAGCTGCTTGCGTGCGCAGGGTGGCCCGGTCCCTCGCGGTCATGGCTGGGCGTTTGCGTGGGCGGGGTCGCTGCGGCCGCCTGGGTCGGGGGTCGCGACTATCCAGAGGAATTCTCCGACACCGTCACGGCGTGGCTCGCGCCTGCGAGCCGGCTGCCACTGCGCTTTGCCGTACAGGATTGGCTGTCGTTTCGGCTGCTTGTGCGCGCTCATGTCAGCGCGGTTCGCCCGGAACTGGCCGTCCAAGGGGCTGGGGACCCGTTGCGGCCGTCGCTGTTGGGCGGGCTAATGGGTATCGACGCGCTGGTGTCGTTTGACTGAAGGAGCAGGCACCGCGGGGGCAGTAAGGGCCCGATGCAGGTAGACATGACCGCCAACTCGGAGGGCGATATCGAGGCGAAAGCGGCCCCCGCACCGATCGGTGCCGAAGCCCTGTACCGCGCCTATGGGCCGTTCATCGCTTCGTTTCTGCGTCATATGGGTGTGCCCGAGGCGGAGCTGGACGATCTGGTGCAGGACGTGTTCGTGCTGGCCCATCGCAAGGGTGGTTACCTCCCGGGCCCGGCTGCGCCCCGCACGTGGCTAGGGTCGCTCGCGATTCGTGTGGTCGTCGCGCGGCGCCGTGCCCTTTCGCGCAGGCCACACCTGTCCAACCTGGTGGAGGGCGTACCGGATGCGATGACAAGTCCGGAGGAGACGCTGGACACCCAGCGCTCGCTGGAGCGCGTTCAGACCGCTCTGGACACCCTGTCCATGGAGCACCGGGCCACCTTCGTCCTTTATGAGATAGAGGGCGAATCCTGTCAGAGCATCGCAGCCATGCTGGGGGTTCCGGTCGGAACCATCTACTCGCGCCTATTTACTGCGCGCAAGCGGTTCCTGAACGCCTACCGTCGATGCGTGCTCCGCGCGGGTCAACAACCGAAGGACGAGCCATGAAGCGCTTGCTAGACGATCCACGAACCCCGCCCGGACTGCGCGAGGACCTGCTGTGTTCGCGCTTGGCCGGTCGCCGCTATGATACTGGCGCGGGGCTGCCTGGAGTACGCACGGCGCTGGCGGACTCGCAGCGAGAGCCGTTGGGAGCCGATGTGGCGGATGTGGAGCTTGCGCTAGGTGTGCGCGCCGTGCCCGGTGCCTGGAAGCTGGCCGCGATCATTGCCCTCGGAGGCGGCGTGGGGGTGTTTGCCTGGTCGGCGCAGCCGTCCAATCGGCCGGCCACGGAGGAAACGGTCCGGGAGCCCGGGAGGCCAGCTACCCGGTCGGAGCCCATCGGGAGCAAGACCGGGCGGGCGGCGACCGGGCAGGCGGCGACCGGGCAGGCAGCGACTGGCCCGGTGGCGCCGGCGACGGCGAGCGAGCCTGCGCCTGCGCCCGACCCGGTCCGCCCGGGCGACGGCCGCCCTCTGCAGGCGTCGCGGCCGCATGTACCGAAGGCAGCGCCGCCCACGCCGTCCGTGCAGCACGCCGCCCGCCGAGAGATCGCCCAATTGGTGCGCATCCGCGGGTTGCTGGCGAGCGATCCGGCCGCCGCCCATCGGTTGGCGCTGCGCTCGGCACGGGAGTTCCCTGATGGGTTGCTGGTGGAGGAGCGGCGGGCCTTGATCGTGATCGCGCTCGCCCGAAGCGGCAGGCGGGCCGAGGCAGCGCGACGCGCGCGTGCGTTTCTCGCCCGCTATCCCGACAGTCCCATGCGTGAGCAGGTCGAAGCGGCTCTGCGTCCTTGAACAGAGCATGGTGGCTAAGGGGCGTTCGCCCGCCGTCTTCGTGCGTGCAAGGTCATTCACACCAGCGGAGCGCCAGGGCGGCACCGCAACAAAAGGTGAGCGAGTGTGTAAGGGGCGTCGAGCCAGCGGTCTACTCGGAACATTCATGACTGGCTTCGGACCGCGTAGGGACTCGGCTTCACACGGCTTTCCGGTGACCGACGGGAATACTCTCTGGTCGCTAGCCCGGATGATTCATGAACTTATTTGCGAGGGCGACGAAAGGCGTGTGAAGTCGAAGAACAAGCGAGGCGATGCGGAGTTCATGAATCATCCGGGCTAGGGCGGCGAAAGCCGTGTGAAGTCGAAGGACAAGCGAGGCGGCGTCGAGGTCGTGAATGTTCCGGGCTCGGATTCTGCGTGAAGGAAACTCGTGCGGCGTGCAGGTATCCCGCATGGATACATGTAGTGGAGGCACCAACCCAGCCGATGGCGCGCGCCCCCGTCTCGTTGTCGTCGTCGTCGTCGCCGTCCGGCTCGATGCGCTGGCTCAGGGACGAAGGGCCGTTTGCGGTCGATTCCTCGTCGTCGATGTCAGGAGGACAGCATGAGAGAAGCAACTGTGGGTTGGCAACGCGTGATGCCCGCGCAGCCGTCCAGGTCCGACGAGTCACTCCGCGTGTCGACGATCCTGGTGCAGAGCGTGCTCGACGTGATGCAGAAGCACGGCATCTCACCGGCAGCCCTCCTTGGGAGTCGAGCCGATGTGCTCGCGAAGGGAACAGGGGAGCAGTCCATTGCCCTAGGTGAGTACCAGGCGCTGCTGGCGCGCGCCATCGAGCTCACCCGGGAGCCCGCGCTGGGAATCCATTGTGGCCTGCATGCGAGTGAGGCCAGCTTCGGCCTTGTGGCGCCGCTGGTATCACACGCCGCGACCTTGAGGCATGGTATCGGGCTGGTGTCCCAGTTCAGCGCGCTCCTCATGGAAGGCGTTTGCGTGCGGCTCACCGAGGAGGCTTCCATGGCGCAGTTTCGCTGCGAGTTCGTGGCCGCGCACGACCCACACAATCGCAGCTTGATCGAGCAGATGCTGGCGGGGATGGCCCGCATGCTGCGCGCCTTCGGCTGCACGCGTGCGGACATCTCCCAGGTCAGTTTCGAGTATCCCATGCCCTCGCATGCGGCCGCGTACTCGCTGGCCTTTTCCGGCGCGGAGCGCTTCGGGCAACCGTTTACCGGCATCGAGTTTCGAGCTGCGGCGCTCGACCGTCCGCACCTGCACCACCACCCCGAACTGCAGGCGCTGATGCTCGACCAAGCCGAGCGTAGCCTTTCGCGGCAGTCCCGTCCGAAAAGTCATTCGGAGCGGGTAGCCAGGCTGCTGTGCCATCTGCCCGCCGACAAGCTTCCGAACATGGCCGCAGCTGCTCGGCGCTTGGGCTTGAGTGTACGCTCCCTGCGTCGGCGGCTGGAGGAGGAGGGAACCTCGTATCGTGATCTCATTCAGGATAGGCGGTATGACGCATCGTGCATGATGCTGAGAAATCCGCAGATGACGTTCCAGGAGATCGGGTATGCGCTTGGGTTTGCCGACTGTACGGCGTTTCACCGAGCGTTCAAGCGTTGGTCAGACCTGACGCCAGCCGAGTACCGGGCCGCGCATGAGGTCAACGACTAACGGGCAGGAAAGGTGGACCGCGTGAGCAAACGCCCCGGCAGTGCCTCTGAATTCTCGGCAACGCCTGACCGTGCGGCGGGCGGAGGGGGGAAGCTCCTTGTTTGTGTCGCACGCGGCGTCGGCATCCACCATGGCCTCCGTCTTCTGTACCTCGTGTGCCTGCTGTGTGGCTGCGGCGACCGGGCGACCATTGGGGGGCTGTGTGCGGGCGCGTGTGCGGCGGTGGGGCTGGCCGAAGAAGCCGCGTGCTGCGCTGCCCGGGAGGGCTCCGGGGCGTGCGTGTCAGACCCCGGCTGTCCTCCCCGCGAGCCCGATCAGGGCGCGTGCCCGATGGACGCGGACTGTCTAGACGCTACTGTCCCGACCAACATGGATGCCAGCGTGCCCGAGGCCGCTGTGAGCAGAGACGCAACGTTGTCAGACGGCGGCGCCGCGTCGGAGGACATCGCCGCGTGCGGTCTCGAGTTTGCCCTGTGCTTGATCGAAGATCCCCTGGGCTATGCCGAGTGCGCGCGAGTGAACGCGCAGGGGTGCGATCTGCTGGGGAGCTTGCGGCCGTCGGGAGGCACGAGTGGGACGGATCCGTCCAGCGCGTGTCTCCTGCAGCTCGCAGATTGCATCATGCGGGACCCGGCCCAGACGCCGCAGTGTTTCGCCATGCTTGAGACCTGTACGCTGTGAAGCCTCTGGCTGTCCAGAAACGCCCGTAGCGCCCCGCTCCGTCTGGCCCTTCGCGTCAACGCATGGCCCCACCTCGCCCAGGCTCCTCGGCTAGCCTCTGACTCGATTCAGGGCTTGCAGGAGGTTGTACCGTGTTCAATGTAGACTCGCATTCGGTGCGCGGGAAGTCGCGCCGGTTGGCTCTGGGCGCTGCGGCATGCTGGGTGGGACTCGCGAGCGTCGCGTGGGCGAAGCCGGAGGCGCCCGTCGTCTACTGCGCGACATACCCGAACGCAGCTCAGTGCATGGGAAAGGTTCCAGCCTGCCAGCACTGCCACGTGTCGACATTTCCTGCGTCGTGGAACGCGTACGGGCAGGCTCTCCAGAGTGCGCTCGATCCGAACAGGGGCTTCGGCGAGGCCCTGCCCGAAGCACTGATGGCGGTCGAGGAGCTCGACTCGGACGCGGACGGCGCCAGCAACCTGGACGAGATCTTCATGGGCA
The DNA here is from genome assembly GCA_028817905.1 of Myxococcales bacterium. Taxonomy (GTDB): domain Bacteria; phylum Myxococcota_A; class Polyangia; order Polyangiales; family JAFGIB01; genus JAPPOR01. The sequence goes on along the minus strand of JAPPOR010000291.1, from coordinate 7,748 downwards.
CCGAGCCGGGCGATGGCGGGTCTTCACCGAGTGACGAAGCGGCACCGGAGGCGGTGCAAAGGCCAAACCCGGACTACCGCGTGGGCGAGTACGATCCGGCGTTTGCCTACAAACGCGCATCCATCCTGTACTGTGGCCACAGCCCCTCATACGAGGCGATGCAGCCCTTCCGGGACCCAAGCGCACAGGCGAGTCAGTTGCGACAGCTCTTGCATGAGCGTGTCCAAGCGTGCCTCGACGGTGACTACTGGATCGGCGAGGGCTTGCCGCGGCTGGCGGACGACCGCATTCGGCCGATCGCAAACCTGGGCCAGGACTCCGAGGTCTTCATTACCATTCCGGTAGAATCACTGGCCGGTGAGGTCAAGCTTCGGTCGACCATGGGCGACTATCGCTTCGACTACAGGCTGTGGGTCCACGCCCTTTCGGGAAGCCGCGACGCGCGGGACTTGCTGCTCGCGCAGTACTTTGTTGTCGAGCACGATGATGGCTCCTGGGCCCTCACCGAGGATCTGATCCCCAAGGCCGACCAGAAAGCCACCGCGGGCGGCCAACTGCTCGAGCGTCCGTATCGCGCCGGGATGATCACGACCATGTGGTTTCTGACGCGCAACACCATGTTTAGCGCACTCCCGCGGACGACCGCCGCTGCCGCCTATCGCAGCTACTTGGGGGCCGACATCTCGAAGATGGAGGGCTTGATACCCGTCGCGGGGGAGCCGGATGACATCGACAAAAAGGGGGTGGACGCTCCGCGCTGTGCGGTCTGCCATTCGACCCTCGATCCGCTTGCCTATGCGTTTGCGCCCTATACGGGCTTTTCCTTCAGCATCATTACCGTCGCAAACCTCCTGGTCTTCGGTGAGCTCAGCGGCGACTTTGGAATCTACGATCCCACTCGCCCCACGACATTGATGCCCGGTTGGTCTGACGCAGAGCAGCAACCCGTACTCTTCGGGAAGCCGGTCGATAGTCTGCGAGCGTGGGCCGAGATGGCCGCCGAGTCGGACGCGTTCGCACGCAACCTCGCCACCATCTTCTACAAGCACGCACTGTGGAGGGAACCCGAAGGCGCAGACCTGGGCGAGTTCACGCAGCTATGGGAAGACCTGCGTGAGGAAGGCTACGTGGCCAACAGGATGATCCACCGACTCATCGACACAAACGCGTTTGGGGTGCCGTGATGACGAAACGAGGAATACTCCAAGCTGGATGGGTCCTGGCAGGTCTGTGTGCCCTCAGCCTCCTGATCGCCTGCACGGAGCAGGTCGTCGCCCCTGCGGACTCGATGCTCAAGCACACGGCGGCGCAGGGGCCGGTGGTGGTGCGGAGCCCACCGACCGGCGCGCCCCACGCCAGCGCGCCCCACACTGGCGCGCCCCACACTGGCGCGCCCCACACTGGCGCGCCCCACACTGGCGGCGGCGAACCATCAGCGGGAGGAGATCCGCTGGAAGATCCAGTGACCCCAGACGAGGCAGATAGCCTGGATCAGGGGCCGTACGCGGTCTCCCAGCGCAACTCCGTCCAGTGGAAGCGCTACGCCGCCCTCGAGGCGGATCTGATGCGAGGGCTAGCGCTGGAGGCCGACGACGTGTGTCGTGAGTTGGGAGAGAGGAGCTGCATCCGCGACGTTCACCTGGTCGCACTCGGGGGTAACGATCCGTTCCAGACCAGTCTCACCCGTCCATCCGAAGGGACCCTGAGTACCACGCCCCTCGTCGTGGACCGGCTGATGCTGAATGCCTGCGGCGCACGCGTGAGGGCGGATCGGGCGGGAGCCGCGAAGGTGTTCACCGTGCTGGACTTGTCGGGACCGGCGCCGGGGCCGGATGACCCGAGTGTCGATGCGACGATCGAGACGCTATTTCGCAGGTTGCTCGGAAGGGACTCGAGGCCGAGCGAAGTAGGGCTGATCAAGACATTGCTACGTGGCGCACCGGATGGCAGCCCACTGTCAGCGGAGCAGTTCGCGATCCTATCGTGCTTTGTGGTCAGCAGCTCGATCGAGTTTCTCTTTTTCTGAGGTGAAGTGATGGCGATGGCAAGGAATATTCCGAGGTTCGGTCGTCGGGAGGCCTTGAGAGCGGGTGCGGCGGGTGTCGCGAGCGTGGCGAGCCTGGCGTGGGGCCCTTTTTTCGGTTCTCGGAGCGCGGCGCAGTCGCCGCCTGCCATGCCGGGCGCACCGAACACGCCCATGCAGACCGTCGATCCGAAGGACCGGAAGATCCTGTTCGTGTTCTGCGCCCATGGGGGCGCCGGGATCATCAACAGCTTTCTTCCGTTGGTCGACACAGAGGTGGGCGATCCGACCTTGGCAAGCACGCTCGACGTCTACCCTGAAGCGCTGGTCGATCAGCTTCCGGGTCTCGGATTTCGCCATGTGCGAAACCTGGACTCGGCGACGTTCTCGTACATGAAAGAGCCTCCGCCGATGGATGGGTTTCTCCAGCGCCACGGCCGCGATATGGCGATCTTCTGCCACGGGGTCAGCTCGGTGAATCACAACGTGGCGCAGGCGAGGTCGCTCAACGGGGCTGGGGCAAACGCTGGCAGGACGATCATGGAGGCCATGGCGATGCGGTATGGTGGCGGAATGCCGCTGCCCAACTGCAACATGGGGACCGACGGCTTCATTGAGCACGGCCACGACGATTCCGTGCCTGCGCGGGCAAGACACGAGATCATCACCGCGCCGATGTTTTTTGCCACCGGCACGCATGGTTCGCGAGGTGTGGTCGGGGTTCCCAGCGTGGGCAGCATCGAGCGGGCGCGCAGGATTCGACAGCAGTTGGACCGGGAGACCGTGTTCGGGCGGACGTTCGGCAAGAGCCCACGGGTGATGCGGTACCTGGAGCAGCGCAGCTTCGCGACCGAGGAGCTCGAGCGCGCAGATCTCATCGAGCGGCTTCTGCTACTGGATCCGTCGACGGTCGATCCGAAGTTTGGCCTGCAGGCTGGGGCCGTGGTCGCCGACCTGTACACTCGGTTCCCGGACCTCGCAGTCCACGACGTGCAAGCGCAGCTGGGCCTCGGATTCCTGTTGGCCTATCACGGCGTCGCGACTAGCGTGACGCTGGGTTTCCGTAGCGATCCGGTCATCACACAAGCCGATGGAGTGGTGACCGCACCGATCGCTTTTGACTACTCGCACTCCAGCCACCGTGTGACCCAGAACGTGATGTGGGGCAACCTTGCGGCGCTGCTCGATACGATGATCACACTGCTCAAGGACTACGACTACATGGGGGATCCTTCCTTGGGGAAGATGTGGGATCGATCGCTGATCTACGTGGCCACCGATTTCGGACGCACCAAGGAACGCCCTGCGGAAGCCGGCGAGTGGAGCAGCGGGCATGATTTGAACAACGGCTCGGTGCTCATCTCACCCTTGATCAACGGAAATCGGGTGTATGGAGGCGTCGACCCGAAAACCGCGCTCACCTACGGTTTCAACCGGGAGACGGGCGCGCCTGACCCCGCGAGCGCGCTCGAGGAAGCTGCCCTGTACGGCGCGCTCTGCCACGTTCTGGATATCGACTTCTCCGGGCGAGAGGCTTGCCCCGCGTTGGTTCGGGCCCAGTCCGCTTGACCAAGCCCCTTCCGACGTCTCTCTATTGGCTAGTTACTCGTATTTGGCCACCTCTGCCCGCGCCACGACCATTCGATGCACCTCGTCGGGGCCATCGGCAAAGCGCACGTGCCGTGCGTCCGCGTACATCTCCGCGAGCGGGGTCCACTGGGAGACGCCGGCGGCGCCGTGCATCTGGATGGCATGGTCGATGACACGGCACGTAATCTCGGGAACCATCGCCTTGACCATGGAGATGTGAACACGGGCTTCCTGGTTGCCGAGCACGTCCATGGCGCGCGCCGCGCGCAGCACCATCAGGCGGGCCGAGTCGATCTCGATGCGGCTGCGGGCCACTATGTCGTAGTTGCCCCCCAGTTTGACGAGGGGCTTGCCAAACGCGGTCCGTGACACGCCCCGCTTCATGAGCAAGTCGAGGGCAACCTCGGCGCGCCCCAGCTGGCGCATGCAGTGGTGGATCCGACCGGGACCCAGGCGGCCCTGGGAGATCTCGAAGCCACGTCCCACTCCCAGGATCATGTGGTCTTCCGGAACGCGCACGTCGTTGAACCGGATGTGCATGTGACCCTTGGGCGCGTGGGTGCGTCCGAATACCTGCATACCCTCGAGGATCTCGACGCCCGGAGTGTCCTTGGGAACGAGGATCTGCGAGTGCCTAGAAGCGCGCGGCGCGTCGGGGTCCGTCACCACCATGACGATCAGCAACTTGCACAGGGGGGAGCCGGCACCGCTGATGTAGAACTTCTCGCCGTTGATCACCCACTCACCGCGCTCCAGGGTGGCAAGGGTGCGGATGTTCTTGGCGTCGGAGGATGCGACCCCCGGTTCGGTCATGGCGTAGGCTGAGCGGATCTCGGAGTTGAGCAGGGGCTTCAGCCAGCGGTCCTTCTGCGCTTCGGTTCCGTACTTCTCCAGCACCTCCATGTTGCCGGTGTCGGGAGCCGCGCAGTTGAATACCTCCGAATACAGATAGGACTTACCCATCTCCTCGCATAGGTAGGCATAGTCCAGGTTGGTGATTCCGGTACCGTTCCAGTCGGGGAGAAAGAAGTTCCACAGGTTTTTCTCGCGCGCCTTCTTCTGCAGCGCGCTTCGAATCTCCAGCTGGCGGTCACTGAACTGCCACTCGTCCTCATGGGGCGTATCGTAGTATTCCTGCTCCAACGGCTGAATTTCGTCGGTGATGAACGCCTTGACCTGTTCAAGGACGGGTCGAAACTTCTCGCTTAGGGCGAGCTCATAAAGGGAATCGCTTGCGGCCATGATCGCTCCTGTTGATCCGCCGAGCCTAGCCGACACCCATGCCCCATGGCTTGTCGCACTTGAAAGGAATTGTTGTCATTTTGTGTCGCATCGCCGTATGGAGATATCCGGGCCAGCCAGGGGGCTGACAAAGTCAGTCCCTTGCGTCGTGGCAGTCTGCTCGCGGCGGCGCCCCTGCTCTTGGGGCACTTGACGAGCAACGGAGGCCATCCACATCTGTAAGCTCCGCACCGGGCCCAGCGGTGCTCAAAGGGCCCATTGGCACGGCAGCGAGCGGCCCGGCACGGGCAGGCCCGACACCGCCTCCGACCCGCGTGAGCCCCCTGTGGCAAACGGGTCAGCTATTCGGCGATTACCGGTGACAGCCACGGGGGGCTCGGTTGGGCTTCGGCGTCGACCCGGGCTTTCCATTCTTCGTCGGTGATGCGATCGAGGCCCTCTGGGGCGGTCTCGTGATAGCTGAAGACCGGGCCGGCGTATAGGCGCGGGCCACTACAGCTGTCGACCATGACTACCATCAGTCGGGGGGAGCCGGTGGCGACGTGCAGTACGCGGGGGGGACGTTCCTCGCCGCCGGGGTCCGTGTGGACGTCCGCGATGATGGGATCGTATTCAAGGGCTCGGTCGCTCTCCATGAACAGCCGGCCATACCACCCCTCGAGGCTTGGCGGGCCGCTCCCTCCCCCGGAGACCTTGACCACATCGTTGATGAACGAAAGGTGCTCGGCGCTGTGTGGAGTCCCGGTGCGTTGGTGCTCGGCCATCTCTTGCAGGGTCGCGGCTACACTGGCGAGTTGCTGAAAGTAGGACGGGATGAGCTGCGCCAGATAGCCCGATTCCTGCGCAAGCTCCAGACCCGCGACCAGGTCGGTACCGCGCTTGGCGAAGCGCACCAGGGCCTCGAAGAACTGGGGGTAGGGGTCGACGTAGGCGTCCGGGAACTCGCACACGGTGCCCACCGTATAGGACTGCTTGACGTACAGGAGCGTGTCGTGCCGCAGCTGCGACCAGGAACCCAACTGCGTGTTGAGCACACGCCGCCCCCAGGCCTCGGTGGTCGCCACGGTCGGCAGGCCGTCCTGGGGGGCCACCGTCCCAGGCGGGGACAGGGTCCTGAGGGCACCTAGCCATAGGGTGTAGAGGCTGCTCTCCCAGTAGCCGTCCGGATGCTCGTCCGCCAGGATGCGCATGGATGCCAGGTCCGGCGCGTAGTTGTGTTGCTCCAGTTGGTCCGTCAGGAGCTGTCCCGCCTGGTTATTGCCAAGGGCGGCGAAGGCCGCATCCAGCGGGTCCGGCAGCCATCGGCCGCCGACGCGATCGTGCACCAGGTTGGAGAACACGTGGCTGTCGAGGGCGTAGCGTTGCCCTAGGAACGCAAAGCTGACGTTCAAGGGAAGGGTCTCCACCACGCCTCCATTTACCATCGCATGGCTGGAAATGCGCTGCACTCCATAGCCCCCGTCGATGATTGCGGATGCGATGGTTTGGTCGTCGAGTGCGGAAAGCTGGGCTAGCCCTTCGACTCCCAGGTCCGCCAACAGGGCATCCAACTGTGGCAAGATCATGTAGTCGTGCTCGCCTATAAATGCGGTCACGATGGCGTCAAGTTCGTTCCAAAGGCCCACCAGGTCTTGCCCCATGAGCGCGCGCAGGCCGAGGGTCGCCTCCAGTTGCCGGCGGTGGAATACCTGGCTGCCGTCGTCTTGCGTTTCGATCAGTCTGAAGTCGATGCGCCCGAGCCACATCATGGCGCGGAAGTAGCGTTCGAGGACCTCGTCGCCCTCGTAGTGGCCACGGGGTTTGAATTGCGAGAAATCGATACGACGTCGGACGCCAAACAGTTCCATTGGAACGATACCCGCTGCCTGCTCGGCGGCGTGCAAGAGCGGTTCCAGCTCACCCGCGGTGACGCCCGCCGAAAGCTTCGTTGGGACCCGACCCAGCAGCATCGCCTCCGCCAGGGCCAGGAACAGTTCGCCGTCGGCGCGCACCTGCTGTGGAAGGTCTCCATTGCCGGCCAGTGTGGAGCGCATGCCGGCCAGAAGCGCCGTGAGCTTTGGAACCAGCACGGCGTGCTCCAGGCGCATGAGCAGGTCGTCGAACGAGCGGTGCAGGGCATCCAGAATCGAGTCCGCGGAGACAAACACCGGCAGATCCTCGCCGTATACGGTTAGGTAGCCGTAGAAGAAGCTCGGAAACGCGTGCCGTGGCACGATCACGAAGCCGTTCGTTCGCAAGCGCTCGAGCTCCACCTCGCGAAGGCCGAGGTTCGAGTTCTGCAGCAACTGGTAGCCGGCCGCTTCCCTCGGGTCACCAGGGGGCATCGCCGTTTGGTTCACGGGGTAGCGGCTCAGCAGGCCGGTCGCGTCCAGGCCCTTGACCTCTGCCAAGGCGCTGGAGACCCGCTGCAGCTCCGCCTGGGACCGGGCGACCTGAATGGCTGCCCCCGGCTCTTGAATCCGGTCCTCCCCCGGTCCTTCGGCCGGCTCGCTCGACCCGTCGCACCCCAGTGCGAGCGCCAGCACCAGTATCCCTGCATTGCGCATCCCGATACCCTCCCGAGCCCAGCATCCATGGGCCGCCATGACCGCCGCCCGGTGCACGCCGGGTCCTATCGCGGCCTTAACACTTACTGATAAAGCAACGGATGTGCCAAGCGTCGCCGTCAGGGCTCCCAGCCTCGCGGGAAGCGCGCCGCCCCGCGATCCCGGCTTCGCTTGGCCTTCGACTTCATAGGGCTTTCGATGGCGACCGAATACTCGCTGTATTCGGTGCCCTGCGGGGTCGACATCTCTGGGTGGCTTTCAGGCGAGTTGGTGAACATTTCGTGGCTAGCGTGTCAGCCTGTGCCAGCGCGCCTCTGCCACTGCTGCTAGCCCGCATCCATCACCAA
>JAPPOR010000832.1 GCA_028817905.1 Myxococcales bacterium | reverse complement strand
GTCTCGCTCGGCCAACAGACCGTTGTGGGGTCGGCACAGAAGTCGGACGTTTTCTGGCCACAACAGTCACTCCAACGGGGGGCCCCAATCGCCCCCTATTAGCTCCTCGTCACATTGAGGTCAGCGGCAACCTCGAGCGACCGAAGCGCTTCCAAGGACATTCCGCTCCAGGCGTACAATGATCGCAATTGTGCGTTGAATCGACAGAGCCGGACTACTCATCAAGTCTGCATCGCCTCGGTTGGTCTTAGACCTCGCACGGCTTTGAGCGCCCAAATACGGAGAGTGTTCCCCGTCGGCCGGCCGCAAAGCCGTGTGAAGCCGAATCCCTGCGCGACTCGACGCCGAAGTCATTGGCTAGACGCGTCCGGAACGGCGCAACCCAACAGCCGCCAATAGGAACCAGGCTAGCTGGCCCGCGCCCTCAGCAGGGTCAGTGCCCACCGTGCAGCCGCCGCTGGAGTCGGCCGCCTCCGAGCCGACAGCATCCGCGCCGGCCCCCGTCGATCCGGCCCCAGCAACCGGTCCCTGCTCGACATTGGCCTGAGTTGACTGGGACTCCTGGGGCGCTTCGCTCGCGGAAGTCGGTGCCAAACCACTCGTCGCTGCAAGGGCCGCATCGTCGCCGTCGCGGGAGCAGAAGCCTTCCCCGCCCCCCTCGGGCGCGTCGTCCACAGTCGGGACGCATTCCTCATCATCGGCGGGGCAGTCGATCGCGACGACGAGCCGAGTGCACACGAGGCCCTGCCCGCAATCGGCGTCGACATCGCACGCTTCACCCAGCAGCTCCGGAACACACGCCGCCGGTGGGGGCTCCGGGCAGGGGGGTGCCGCGCATGCCGCAAGCGTTAGCCCCAGGTCACAACGCTCGCCCTCAGAACAGTCCATGTCCTGCGTGCATTGGGCGCTGACCCCGGCGGCGTCTAGAGCCGCTGCGATCAACACCGCGAGAAGGCCAGAAACAGAGCGGCGAATCCTATAGTTCATCATGTCTCTCCTGTGGTGAAGGCGGAGGCGCGAGCGCACTCAGCCATTGCGCACAACCAAATGCGCGCGGACGCTGCGAGCGGTTCCCGTGCGAACTCCGCTCCGTTTCGCTGTCACATGGACTCGGCCGACGCTGGCAACACACGGGTGGTCAGGGCGTCGGGCACCCCCCGACCACTTCGTCCGGCTCCTCGTCCGACCCTACCGGCGCCCCCGCGTCCACGGAAACTGGGACAAGGTCATCCGGGTCGAGCGCCGGCCCCTCAATCGGTCCGAAATCCCGGTTGGCGGACGAAGAAGGCCCCTCACGAGGCTCCTGTTCGTCTGGCCAGGTCTGGGGTGGGCCCAAGCGACCGTAGCAGGCTTCATAGACCGTCAACACACCCAGCTCTGCCTCTGTGAGCGTCACCACACCCGTGGGCGTGCGTGGGAACTCATATGAGCGGGCCCAGCGGCGTGCGAACAGCCGACCCTCCGGAGCGTACATGCCCAACACGTCGTCCCCCTCCACGAGATCCGGATCGGAACAGGGCTCCGGCGACCCGACGACTTCATCACCCGGCCCCAGGGCCGACTGCACCCCACCAACCAGCTGGTCGATCCGCACCCGTACCGCGCAGGCGTCTGCGGCAAGGATCGTCCCACGCACCATCACAGCCTGCGCGGACAGGGTGCAGGGGCACACCGCCAAGTTGGACGCGACAGGGGGTCGGTCGAGGATCTCCCCGCCCGATTGCCCGCCGCAAGCCATCCAAAGCGAGCAGCCAAGCAGTCCCGAGCAACAGCGTTGTAGGCGAGGAGACAACATCGTCGTTCGATCCATTCTGCACCGAAGCTGCTGCTTGGCCACTCAAATATGCCCACATATGAACGATCTATGCCTCAATTTCGCGCACTAAGGTGCATATACGGGAAACCGAGCGAATCACCAGCGACACCAATCGTGCCAGACCTGGTTCGCCGAGGGACCCGCCTCCCCGGGCCGCACACCTCCCACTTGCGAACGGAAATGCCCCTGTTTGCGTGCTAATCTGGGAAAGTGGAGCGGGCCGCCTCCCAGTTCCTGCGCGCAGTTCGGGGCAGACGATCGCAGGTCGCCTTCGCTCGCCGCCTAGGCTACCGAGCCAACCCCATCACCGACTGGGAGAACGGCCGCCGCTACCCGACCGCGGCCGAGACGATGCGCGCATGCGAGCGGGCGGGCATCGAGCTGGACCAAGCCTTTCGCCGCTTCCATCCTGCTCCACCTCCAGCGCCGGCGTCGGATCCCGAGGCCCTTGCCGCCTGGCTGTCCCAGCTCCGCGGCTCGACCTCCGTCGCCCACCTGGCCCACAGAGTGGGGCGCTCGCGCTTCTCGGTTTCCCGTTGGCTCAGCGCTCAAGCCCAACCGCGCCTGCCCGACTTCATGCGTCTAGTCGACGCCCTGACGGGCCGCATGCCGGATCTGGCGGCCGAGCTCGTGCCGATCGAAGCAATTCCCGAGCTGGTTGGTCGACATCGCACCGCGGCGGCGGCACGACGCCTGGCCTTCGAGGCTCCCTGGACGGAGGCGGTGTTGCGGCTGTTGGAGACCGACGGCTATCGCCGGACGCCACACTCCGATGCTTGGCTCGCTGTCCGCCTGTCGATCCCCGAAGCGCTGGTCGCACAGACCATCGGGCGCCTGGAGGCTGCCAATATCGTCGTGAGAGACGGTGACTCCTATAGGGTAGCCGGCGCGCTGACCGTCGACACGCGCACCGACCCGCAGGCCATGCGGCGCCTGATGACACACTGGTCCCAGGTTGCCCTCGCCCGCTATGGCAACCACCCCGATGAAGACCTGTTCGCCTACAATGTCATGTCCGTCTCACATGCCGATCTGGCCCGCATTCGAGAACTGCTGCGCACCACCTTTCGCGAAGTGCGCACGATCGTCGCGAATTCCGAGCCCGCCGAAACCGCAGCCCTGCTCAACCTTCAGCTGATCGACTGGAGCCGGCCTGAAGAAGATGCCTAGCTAGCCCAGGCACCGGGGCTGGCGCCCCGTCCCATTCAAGCGGGAAACTTA
>JAPPOR010000542.1 GCA_028817905.1 Myxococcales bacterium | reverse complement strand
CGCAGAGGATTCGTCTTCTGACCCAACTCGACACGTAGTGGGAAAGCAAAGAGGGCTCTGGTGACTAGCTGAAGTGGCCAGCTACGCCTACCTGCGCCGTGAAGGGCCGGCCGCGAGGGGTTGCGGGCTTCTTGGCGAGACGCCCTGCTGTGGGCGAATGATCCGGGCTACATAGTCCCCGTGGATCGCGTGACGTCCGACCTGCGAGCGGCTGGCTACGAACTGCGGGAGACCCACATTTCCCGCGTCTTGTTGGGACAAGACCGTGTTTACAAGCTGAAGAAGCCGGTCCAGTTCGGCTTCCTTGATTTTAGCAGTCTGGCGCTTCGCAAGGCAGCGTGTGAAGCCGAAGTTGCGCTCAACCGTCGCCTGGCGCCGGACGTGTATCTCGGCGTGGTGCCGGTCACGCGCGATGCGTCCGGTCACCATCGCTGCAATGGCGAGGGACAAGTCGTGGAATGGGCGGTCGAGATGCTTCGACTTGCCGACGAAGACACCGCCGAGGCGCACCTTGCGCGGGGTGAACTCACAAAAAAGAGCCTTTCCGAGCTGGCGTGCCTGCTCGCAACCTTCCATCGGTCATGTCGCAGCGACGAGTTCACGGCAGCCTTCGGATCCGTCGCGCGGATCCGCGCGAACGTGTCCGAGAACTTCGAGCAGACACGGCATTCGGCTCCCGCCCACGTTTCCGACCAGGACGTGCGTGAGATCGAGCGGTATCAGCTGGCGATGCTCGAACAGCACAGCGAGCTGTTCGAGGCGCGTGCGCGGGCAGGATACGTGCGCGATGGTCACGGGGACCTTCGGCTCGAGCACGTCTACTTTCGCGGCGCCTCGCACGGCATCGCGATCATCGACTGTATCGAGTTCAACGAGCGGTTCCGATTTGCCGACGTGTGCGCGGACGTGGCGTTTCTGACCATGGATCTATCGTGGCACGATCGCAGCGACTTGGCCGAATGGTTCCTAGCCCAGTATGCGCGCCACGCATGCGACTATGGCCTGTATCCGCTCATCGATTTCTACCAGAGTTATCGAGCCTACGTGCGCGGCAAGGTTGCGTCGTTTCTCGAGGAGGACGAGCAGGCTTTAGCCTCCAGCAAGGCGCGAGCGCATGCGCAAGCACGCAAGTACTACCGCTTAGCGCAGGCCGCTGCGCGGCCCCCCATCCGCACGCCCTCTTTGTATGTCGTCGGGGGCATGATCGCCTCGGGAAAGACCACCGTCTGTGATGCGCTTGCCTCCATCTGGTGTTGTCCTGTCGTGGATGCAGATCGCGCGCGCAAGTTTCTCTCCGGCGTGCCCCCCGAGGAGCCCTTGCCAGAGGCGGCCTTTGCCGGGCACTACTCTGCGGCGGCAACCGAGCGTGTCTATGCCGCGTTGCTTGAGCGCGCCACCATGGTCGTCGCATCGGGCCGTTCGGTGATCGTCGAGGCGAGCTTCCGTTCTCGCGACCATCGTAGGCGCGTGCGTCAGCTCGCAGAGCAGTTGGGGGTACCGTGGTACTTTGTCGAGTGTCGCGCTTCTGATGAGGTGACCCGACAGCGCCTGGCGCGTCGTGAGCTCGGGCCCAGTGTCAGCGACGGCCGGCTCGCACTGCTTGAAGACCTCAAGCGAGCCTGGGAGCCCGTCGATGAGCTCTCCGACCGGGAACATCTCCTGATCGATACGACCCAGCCACCGGGCAACAATATCGCCCGCATACGTGCTTGGGTTGGCGATTAGCCTGGATGATTTCCGCCTATTCTACGATGTAGCCCAGCGCTTCGAGCTGGGCGGCGGTGCGCTTGTCGATATGGACGTTTTGTTGCTTGTGACGCTGTCTTCCCTTTCTACCGCCGCGTCCCGGTGCGGCCGCGTGGGTGTCGGCGAGGGACAGACCGAGCAGACCCCGCATGTAGCGCAGGGCAAGTGGGTGGCTCTGTGCGAGGTCGTTTTGCTCCTTGGGATCGGCTTCGGTGTCGTAGAGCCACGAGTGTTTGAGCGTTCGCTGGATTAGCTTGAACTTGCCAACCGAAGCGGTTCGCCACGCTCGCATGAACCCGGCAACTGCCACGCGCGGCGCGCCACCCTCCTGACCGCGAAGGATCGGCAGCAGTGATCGGCCGCTTAACTCTTCGGGTACCGGCTGTCCCATGGCTTCGAGCACCGTTGGCACTACGTCAACGAGGCCGACTGCCTCGTCTGCTCGCATGGCGCCGTGCGTCAAGCCCGGGATTCGCATGACCAGGGGTACGTGCAGCAATTCATCGTAGACGCTGTGGCCGTGGCCGACGGAGCCATGATCCCAGAACTCTTCTCCATGGTCAGCCGTGACCACCACGATTGTGTCTTCGGCGAGTGCACGCTTCTCCAGGCCCTCGATCACTGCAGCAAAGTGGACGTCGTGATAGCTGATTTCGGCGTCATAGAGCGCTTCCAGACGGGCCTTGTCGCGGGGCTTGAGCTTGATCGAACCCAGCTTGATCTTTTCGAGCAAGGTGCTCGAAGCGCGAAAGTCCACGGGTCCCCGGTACTTTTTGTCATCGTCATACATCGACAGGAAGTGCTGCGGGGGCTTGTACGGCACGTGCGGGTCGATCGTGTGCATGTACAAGAAGAACGGCTTGTCCTTTGGGCGACGATCGAGCCATTCAAGCACATCCGCTGCGACGTACTGTGCCTTGGCGCGCCTTCCTTCGCGAATGTAGTTGCGGTACGTGTGCCAGCCCTGCTTGAAGCCGAACTTGTCCGAGACGTAGCCGTTGGCGATGAAGGAACCGGTAAAGTAGCCGCGTTCGCGCAACAGTTCCGGAAGCAGCTTGACGGCCGCTGGCACGCGGGCGGCGTCTTTCGTTGCGTTGTGCTCCCAGGGAAGGAGCGAGGACAGTAGCGTGGCGACGCTGGGCTTCGTCCAGTTCTCCTGCGCTCGAGCGTTCGTGAGAACCGCGGCGTGCTGAACGAAGCGATCGAGGCCCGGCGTGCGGACGCGCGTGCCGTCGTTGTAGGGCGCGAGCTTGTCGGCACGCAGGGTGTCGATCAGGATGATTACGAGGTTGCGGGCGAGGGGAGTGCCAGAGCGGACCTTGGTGGTCGCGAGCCCCCGCGGGCGTGCGGTACTGACGATCCGTGGCGCCTTGAGTTGGAGGTCGGCACCTACTGCTCCCAGGTCGATGCGCGCCACGCGTCCGGCGAACCGCCCCAGGTCGACGTCCACCTTCTGCTGTTGGGGGCCCACATTGATGTCCAAGAGAGAAACGTGGGCCTGCCCATCCGTGATCGCTTGAACGCGGAGCTGGCCGGGGGCTTCGCCGCTGACCAAGCCTCGCAGGCGAGCCCCGACCGGTACTTGCAGGGCGTAGCCCAACGCATAGTCCGATGGGATGCGCAGTGCGGTGCTTTGCTCGTCGATGGTGAGTTCGGCGGGTGTGGGCGGAGCGTCGTCGGGGATCGCGAGGGCCGGCTCGCCAATGCGCACCCAGTCGAGTGCGATGCTCTGGCGTCCAAGCCCGGGCGCGACGCCGCTCTTGTCGACTCGCAGCAATAGCTCGTTTTCGCCGGGCGACAGGGTGTCGGCCGGCACCCCGACCTCGAAGACCTCAAACGTCTTGCCGGCGAGCCTAGCGTGCCCCACAGTCTTGCCATTCACATAGGTGGTTAGTTTGCAGGGGCTGAAGCAACGCATGCGTGCGAGCACCCGGGCAGCGCCCACGCGTTCGCGCGCAAAGCTGAGGCGCAGGCGTTTGTTTTGAGCGAGCAGCGCGGTCGTCGCGCCGAAGGTTGCTGTGGCACTGGCGCCGCTAAGCCATCCGCCAAAGTCGTACTTGCGTCCGGCTGGCGTGCCGGCGTCGAGCACCAGAACTCCGTTCTGGCGAAGCTCGGCGCGTTCGACGTGCTTGGCCAAATCGAGCACCATCCGCCCGCGTTCTTTCGGGGCGTTCGCGGGAGGGCCGACCTGTGCGGGTGGATCCGCTTCGGAGACCGAGTGCGCCGCTGCCGGCGATTGCGTCGCGGCAGGCGACCTGGGTCCGTTGAGGGGGTGAGACGGAGTGGCGTCCTGAGGCCGATCGTCCTGCTGGGGGGGGGGGCCGCCGGTCGCGTGACCGCAGCCGCAGCCCCACAGGATGGCGATCAGCGCCCAGCTTCCCCACCAATGGACCATGGACCGAAGGCTAGCATCACGGTCAGGGACTGCACAAAAGGTGAGGCCCTGCCGAGGCCTCTCGGTGGGATGGTGAGGGGCAAGTTTCGCCCAGGCTCGAAGGCTTAAGTTGCACAGTACGGACCAGAACGCTATGCAGATTGCATCGGGCTTCTGTTTCCGTCTATGTGTGCAAATCGAATAGGGTGGTGGGCAGCGCTGGCTAGCGCTGTATGGTTGTGGAATATCCCGGCGCTGGCTCAGACCGACGGGTACGACGACGAATTCGCTGACGGGTTCGACGATTACGAGGTTCCGCCGGAATCCGGTGAGGAGATTGTGAGTCCGCCGGAGCCCCCGTTGGGCGAAGATGAGCGGGCGCGGGCCTTTCGAAGTCACAACAGCTGGCGAGGGCCAACCGGCGGAATCCACCTGGTCGATGGTGGCAGCGGTTTGCCGGGTAGTTTTCGCTTGCAGCTCGGCATCGAGGGCTTCTCGTCGAGTGACTTCATGGACGTCGACGATGACAACGCCTACATGGGCGGCTCGCTGTCGTTCAGTTGGACCATCATCAACCATCTCGAGGTGTTTGCGCATATCGCCAACCGCGCGAACAGCAATACCCTGGCCGAGCCAGAGCTCATCCAAGTGATTGGCGACACGACCCTGGGTGCGAAGGGGTACTACCCGGTTCTTCCGTGGCTCATCGCGGGCGGGGATTTTCGGTTGGTGTTCTTGAATCCGGTCGGCGACATCGGTCTGGTCGGGTCTGGTACCAGCTTCGGTTTCAGTGCGAACGGTACCGCAGACCTTCGCAAGCTACCGTCGCAGATCCCCCTGCTGGTGCGCCTGAATCTCAGCTACTACTTCGACAACTCGAGCAATTTGATCGAGGACGTGGAGAACGAAGAGTTCGAACGGCTGGAGGACGCCGGGCCACGCGCCACGGAAGTTCGCAACCTCATCAGCCGCCAGCAGCGTTTCGGTCTTGGCATCAGTCGATACGACAGCTTCTTTGCTGGGCTTGGCCTCGAGGCGCCGTTGCAGGTGGAAGAGCAGTTCTTCGTTCATCCAATTCTCGAATGGTCGTTTGCATTTCCTGTCAATCGCCAGGGCTATATCTGCGTGATTGAGAGTACGGACGCCAGCCCCGGTCAACCCGACGGCTGTTTTGAGCTCCAAGGATGGGCGGCCGTGCCGTCCAACCTGACCTTGGGTGCCCGCGTGTTCCCTCCGCTCGAGGGTCTCGGTGTGATGCTCGCGTTCGACATCGGGTTGACCGGTACCAGTACGTTTGTGCGCGAGTTGCCGGGCAATCGCCCATACAATGTGATGTTCGCGTTGTCCTATGCGTACGATACGACCCCGCCACCGGTGACGGAGGCGGTCGAGGTCGTCAAGGAGGTCGAGGTGGTGAAGGCCCCGCCACCCAGGACGCGCATCTCCGGCCTTGTGACCGAGCGTGGCCTCGGCGATCCGGTCTCTGGAGCCATCGTTCGGTACCTCGACATGGACCTTACTGCCCAGGCGACCGATCGCGGCGGGCGATTCATTAGCTACGGCATGGATCCAGGCGATGTGCAGGTTGAGGTCTCCCATCCCGATTACGAGTCTCGCGTCTGTGTCGTCGCGATTCCGGAAGTGGCCCCCGCTCCCGCGCCGGTCCCACTGGCACCGGCACCTGTACCGGCGGCACAGGCCCCGGCGCCACAGGACGGTGGAGGGCCCGCCCTAGCACCGGTGGACGCATCGGGCCGCTCGCTGGGGGCGCAGCCCGAAGGGAGCGTGTCCGCGGATGCGACCATCGATGCCGATGCCGTTGGTGGGATCGGGCAGGCAACCGTCGGTACTGCACCCACGCCATCGGCCGCTGGGGCCGCTGGGGCCGCGGCGTCCACGCCCGCCGTTTCGGCCGAAGAGCCGCCCGCCGTGGTGCCGATGGTCGAACTGCGATGTGAGTTGACGGCCAAGCCCCGCTTCGGTGGCGTCGTCGGCACTGTTACCGGCCCCGACGGTTCGCCCGTGGTGGGCGCATCGGTGTCGCTCAGTGGTCCGTCTCCCGCCACGCTCACCACGGACCAGCAGGGAAGCTTCCGTGCTTCGGAGCTTGCGGCGGGGAGCTACAGTGTGCAGGTCGACGCGGAGGGGTATCTGCTGAAGACAGGCAGCTTTGAGGTGGCGGCAGCCCAACAGGCCAGCACCAGTTTGCAGCTTGTCAAGAAGCCCAAGCGTGCCCAGGTCGAGATGTCGGCGCGGGAAGTGAAGATCCGCCGCAAGATAATGTTCATGTC
Source organism: Myxococcales bacterium (assembly GCA_028817905.1). Lineage (GTDB taxonomy): Bacteria > Myxococcota_A > Polyangia > Polyangiales > JAFGIB01 > JAPPOR01. Next base: position 10,293 of record JAPPOR010000542.1, on the reverse strand, counting down.
CGGTAGCGCCGAGATCAGTGAGAAGAGCCATGATCTGCTCAGCGAGATCGCCGATGTCCTGTTGCGCAATCCACAGGTCGAGCTCGTCGAGATCCAGGGCCACACCGACAATCGGGGCAACTCGGAGGCGAACAAGCAGTTGTCACAGGAACGGGCGGAGTCAGTCAGGGCGTGGCTGATCGGCGCCGGTGTCGCCGCAGACCGTCTCGAGGCGAAGGGCTACGGGGATTTACGGCCCCTGTTCCCGAATATCACACCGGGCAATCGGGCGCGGAACCGGCGCGTTCAGTTCATCATTCGGAAGTAGATAAGTGCTGCCGCTTGCGCGCCGCCCTGCGTCGCCAAAGGAGCGTGATGGGCAGCAGAAGAACTACCCAAGGGCCGGTGCGTCTGGTGGTCGGTGAACCCAAGAGTCGGCAGCTGCAACCGGTTTCAGGCGCCGGGTCGCACGTGGGTTCAAAGCCCCCAGGTGGCACGAAATCGTGTGGCTTGCAGACGGGGTCCTCGTCCTGCGGTCCGTAGAGCGCGCACAAGCCCGCAATGTCGTCAGCGTGTAGTCCACGCTTTTTTACCTCACCCCGATCGGCCGTGAAGTACATCGTTGCATCGGCTTCTTCGGAGTGGCCGAGCCCAAGGAAGTGACCCGCCTCGTGGGTTACGACGTTCTCGATATCTACTTTTCCCGGACATGGCTGGTTGCCGCAGTCGGCATATTCCCCCATGTCTTGGTTGAGCAGCATGTCGGCGCCCAGAATGTTGCCGGTGGTCGAGTCGTGCCAGACCTTGGTCAGGGCGAGGGCCTCTGGTTCAAAGCCCTCGGCTTCCCAGTTCGCGACGAAGGCGATCGTATTGACGTTGCCGGCCGACTGGTTGTGCGCTGGTTCAGGGCATTCAGAGAGTGCCTCGGTCTGTGCCGTTTCCAGGGCCACCGGGCGGCCGTCGCACTCGGTGCCGGTCCAAGCTTGAAACGAGAAGTCCACAGCGTCGCGGATCTCCTCGAACGAGAGCGCGTCGTTGTCGTGGTGCACCAGCGAGTAGCTCGCGCACGGTGTACTCCAGGCAAGGGGCACTCCCATCGAGTCCTCGCATACTGTGCCCGCTTCTCGAGGTTCCGGATTCTCGGTAGTCAGCAGGCAGTAGCCCAGCACCGGGGGCGGTCGTGCCGCTCCCGCCACGAGCAGTACGACTGCAATGGCAACAAGAGTGGTACCGCGGGACCACCTGGCATTTCGGCGTCCTGGCCACGTCTCCCCGGCGCCCATCCTCGTCGACTCTCTAATCAGTGTCCGCGTGCCACCAACTGTTCCACGTCCGCGGTCACGTCTGACAAGCGGTGTGGCTCCCGGGCAGTTCGGGGAACCGACTTCATCGTTCCGTCCGGTGCCCTGCGCAGGCGAGCTGGCCCGTTCTTCGCGTTCAACACGACGGCGTCCTTCCCTTGGCCACGGATGGGCATCAGGCCCTGGGCCATGCCGACTACCCTGAGCTCGTCGCCGCTGCGCCGGAGAAACACCAAGGAGGACTGCTCGAGGCTGAAGATGGCCTCACCCGGTACGGTCAGGGCCACCTCGGAGCCCTCGACCGTCCCGCCCAGGCGCGTGATCTGGATGCGCTGGCCCAGGGAGGCCTTACCCTTCAGGGCCCTCTGCACCGCAAACTCCACGTCGGTCACGATGGCCTTCCCGTGGCGTGCCCAGCGGCCCCGGCGCGCCTTCGCCCTTCCGATGACGATCAGATCCGAGCGCTCGACGAGCCCCGCTAGATCCAAGGCCAGCACGGTCGCTGCACGTGTCGTGTGAGGATAGACAAGTTCAATGCAACTGAAAACGAGCAAGCCCACGAGTGAGGCGAACAGCACGATTCGTCCGAGGCAACGGCCCTCCGGTCGGCGTCGATGATGGGATTGATCAGCGGTGGTCGACAGCACGCGCACCTCTCTCTGCAATGGTTCGATGCCCGGAGGTTGGGGTCGCGGTACGTGCAACAGACCCCGGATATATCAATTGTATCACTATGGAGACCTGGTTTGCCCGGACCGGAGTCCGCGCGGACCTCGTCCACTCGCCCGGGGCGGGTGAGGAGACATTGACAGGGTGGTATTTCCGCGACTATCACAACCGACCCATGGGCGTGCGAGGGATTTCGCTGGGCGTACTCTTGGCTTGTAGCCTGGTTCACTCGGGTTGCAACCTAACCGGCCTCCTGATTCGTGGTCAGACGGACGGAGCGGCCGAGTTTGCAGAGGAAAGGGGCACCGAATTCGCCGATCGGGAGCTCGTGGGCGGTGTTATTGCAGATGGCATCGTCACCTCCACGGGTCTGCTCTACTTCGTGGAAGACTACGAGCCGCTCCTGTTGAGCGCGATTTTCGGGCGAATCGCCTATGGTGTCGGCTGGTTGGGGTTGCGGGCCGAGGAACTCGAGGTCGAGGAGGGCAAGTTCGACGAGGCCGAGAAGCTCCAGAAGCGCGCCGGGCTCCTATACGCCAGTGCCCTACGTCTAGCGAAACGTACACTGCGCCTCCGCGATGAGGGGTTTGATGCTGCGATCGCAGGCGGCCTCGCGACGTTCAAGCCGTGGGTCGACGAGCACTTCTACCGCAAAGAAGATACCGAGGTTCTGGTTGTGACCGGCCTGGCGTACTTCGTACAGATGATCGAGTCCGAGGAGGGACTGGCGGCCGCCGTCGACTTGCCCTACGGACGCTATTTGCTGGAACGATCGATCGAGATCGATCCGACGGCGGAAGATGCCCAGGCGTTGTCCACGATCGGAATCGTTGAGTGTACGGTTCCGGAGCTTATGGGTGGGCGCCCCAAGCTTGGACTGAAGCTAATGCAGCGCGCGATGGAGCTGACCGAGCGTAAATCGCATGGCATTTTGGTGTCTGCGGCGGAGCGCTGTGCGCCTCCGCTCCAGGATCGGGCGCTTTTTCGCAAGCTGCTGATGGAGGTCATTGAGTCGGGCGACGTGCCAGAGTTCCGATTGCCGAACAAGATCGCCCGGCGTCGGGCGGAGCTGCTACTCAAGCAGACCGGCGAATTGTTCTACGACTGAACGGACGATCCAGAGCCTGGGCTGTTCCAGTCTGTCGGATGAACGGAGGAGACTCGGGGTCTTCGACGCCCACTCGTTGATGAAGCGCAGCGTCATCAACTACAGCTGGGTGCAGAGCGTCGGTGGAAAAGTTGCCGGCGCCCTTGTAAGCGCGTGGGTGTTTCGGTAGGTGCCTGGACCGATCTGTCCGTGAGGCAAGATGTGCCCACTGGCGACCAGCTTGGAAGCAAAGGATAGAGCATGGAGCTGCTCAAGAAACTAGACAACGGCATGGCCCGCCTGGAGGGGCGCGTCACCGTTCTCGTATTGCTGTTGATGGTGCTGACGGCAGGTTTTCAGGCGTTCGTTCGCAACCTGACCCGCTTCGACATCGCCTGGGCCAACGAGATGCTCACCGACATGGAGTGGGCTGACTCGCTGCTTCGCAAAGGCACCATGTGGCTCGCGTTCCTGGGCGCTTCCCTGGCCACGTACGCGCGCAAGCACATCGGCATCGACGTCCTTACCCGTATCGCTCCGGCCCAGGCCAAGTACACCATGCGCGCCCTGTCGGGTGCGCTGTCGGGAGTGATCGTGCTGGGCTTGACCTATTGCTTCTGCGCTGCCGTCTACCTAAATCTGACTGAGCGACCGCTCGAGTACGAGCTGCTCGGCGCGGACGGTCCAATCCACGTCTGCGATGCCACCGCGGCGGAGCTGGGCGCGATCGAGGGTCTCGACCGCCCCACCATGTTTTGCGCGGCACGGTCGGTTCTTGGGGCCCTGACTATCCCGGCCGAAACCCCGGGTGCGGCGTTCCAGCTGATCGTGCCTTTGATGTCGTTCGTAATCGCCTTGCGCCTGATCGCTCAGGGCATCGGCGCAGGCATGATCCTCGCCGGCGGGCCCGCCGCGGTAGCGCGTGCTGACGCGGCCGAACGCGCCGCGGAGAAAGCGACCAACGAGGCCGTGGGCAGCATGAACGGCAACGGGGGTGCGGCATGATCATCGGTCTCGCTCTTATCCTGTTGGCACTCATCGGGGCCCCGCTGTTCAGCTTGTTCGGGGCGGCCTCGATGTCGTTGTTCATGAGCATGCCCGAGGGGACCTGGGCATCGGTGGCGATCGACGTCTTCAGTGCCAAGTTCGCGGAAGACCCGAACCTGATGACGATTCCGCTGTTCACGTTTGCTGGCTACCTGCTGGCCGAAGCGGGAACACCGCAGCGGCTCGTTGAGCTTTCTCGCTCCTGGCTCGGCTGGATGCCGGGTGGCCTGGCGGCGGTCTGCCTGATGGCGTCTGCTTTCTTCACCACGTTCACGGGCGGCAGCGGCATCACGATCGTCGCCGTCGGGGCGCTGCTGTTTCCCGCGTTGATGAGCGAGAAGTACCCCGAGAACTTCTCGATGGGGTTGGTGACTACGGGAGGCTCGCTCGGGTTGCTGTTTCCACCGAGTGTGCCTCTCATCCTGTACGGCATCGTCGCCGGGCTCGTGATCGACAAGGTCCTGGTGGCCGGCATCCTGCCCGGGATCGTCGTGGTGCTCGCCCTGATGGTCTATGGTGGCTACGTAGGGATGCGCTACGGCGTCAAGCGTTCGGGTTTCTCGATGGGTCCGGCCTTGCAGGCGTTGTGGATTGCCAAGTGGGAGGTCGCGATCCCGATCGTTCTGGTAGGCGGGTTCGCTTCGGGCCTGTTGCGGGTTCACGAAGCCTGCGCGTTCACGGCGGTTTACGTGCTGTTCATCGAAGTCGTGCTGTACCGGGATATCGACATTCGGCGCGACCTGCCCCGCATCATCGTCGAGTCCATGACCTTGGTGGGCGCCATTCTGATCATCATGGCGACTGCCATCGGCTTCACCAGTTGGATGATTCAGGCGCAGATTCCCATGCAGCTTCTGGAGTGGATGGAATCGGTCGTCAGCAGCAAGCTGCTGTTCCTGTTGACGCTGAACGTCTTTCTGCTTGTGGTCGGCATGTTGATGGACATCTTCACCGCCATCGTGGTCGTGGTGCCGCTCATCCTGCCGATGGCTTATGCTTACGGCGTCGATCCATATCACCTGGCTATCATCTTCTTGCTGAACCTCGAGATCGGCTACCTGACGCCACCGGTCGGCATCAACCTCTTCATCTCGTCGATTCGGTTCGGCAAGCCGGTAACCTACCTGTATACGGCTGTGCTGCCGTTCATCGGGATACTGTTTATCGCGTTGATGATCGTCACCTACGTTCCGGGCATCACGACCGTAGTACCCAATATGCTCAAGCGGGACGACGACTCCACAGCTCAGTACATCGACAAGGACGCGCAGCGCGGGGCGATAGGCGCGGATGCCGGACTGGGAGGAGACCTGGGACTCGATGACGAGGATCTGGGTCTGACGAAGGAAGAAATGGAAGAGCTAGGTCTCGATCCGGAGGACCTCGGTCTGGACGAGGAGGACCTGGGTCTCGAAGCGGGCGACGACGAAGCCCAGGAGCCCACCGACCAACCTGCAGACGAGGCAGAGCAGCCCACGGGCGAGGCGGCCGATCAGCAGCCGGCCGAGTAACCCACAGCGGGCTCGGTGATCTCGCTGCCGCCGTGTTCCTGCTATTCGGGCACGGCAGGAGTCTCTTCCGGCCCTGGGGTGTCTCCGGCTGTCAATTCATGCGGCAGCGTTGAGGAGATTTCTGGGGCCGGGAACCCGTCCATTGCCTTGATTTGGGAGGCAATCGAGCAATCATGCGCCCCCGCGCCCCGCAGCTGTTCCGGGTTGACGGGGGCGCCCGCCAGCTTCCCCTGCGCTCTTATGCGAGTTGGCATGAGGGCTCCCCGGGCCTGAATCCGTGCGCTTAGGAGCTTTTGCTCGCGGCGAAGGTCCCACAGGAAAACGTCGACAGGATGATCGCGACGGTTTTCCCCCTGTTGAATGACCAGCATAAACCAGTCGCTGTCGAGCATGCCCAGGATCGCTGGCAGGTCCGATCGAATGTGCTGCGCCAGCATCTCGTCGGCTACCCGGAGCTTCATCACGCTTTCCTCGTTGCGGCGCTCCTCGAGCCACTCGGGCTCGAGGAATCCGGCCCGTTCGTACAGGGCTCTGGCCGAGGTGGCGGTGATGCCAAGGCAGCGCGTAATCGCGTCCGCGTTCATCGTCGCTGCGCCCCGAGCGATGTCCTTGGGAGATGCGACGTCCTTGGCGGACAGTCTCAGGTAGAGCCCCTGCCCCGACCTAAGGCCAGATAGCTTGAGGCGGTCGTCGATGAACCGGGCGGGTTCTCGTGTGCCCGCCTCGACCACCAATGCATCCAGCTGGCTGCGAAAGGCCAGGACTCGGTTGCTGACCGGTTCGAGTTCTTGCTCGTGGACTCGGACGATCTGCGCCCGCAGTTGATCCGCCCGTCGCTGCTCCTTGATCTGGAATCCGGCCACGACCGTACCGACTCCCAGGACCGCTAGGGCGATCCACTTCCACGGGATGCGCGGCATGTAGGCGTGCTGTTCGTCGAGATCGGTGCGAGCGGGTTTGAGATTGGGCCTCGGCAATGCTTCTCCCCTACTGGTAGGACATCCGGCTGCCGCCGGAGTTTCAGAGCTGTGAGAGCTTGCACGGAAGCCCAAAAAACACAAAGGCGCCCACGCGATCAGCGTGGGCGCCCAGAAAATCAGCGGCGAATAGGCGCAGGGCTATGGCCGCCCTGCAAGACCGCGTCAGTCTTTCTCGATACGGTTGACTGCGAAGGTGACGTTTGCGTAGCCGGCCTGTGCAGTGCTGAACATGATCTTCTTGATGACGCGGAAATCGATGCCCTGGTCTGCTTGCACGACCACCTGGCCAGGGAAGGGCTGCTGGGGATGCAGAATCGACCAGTTGCGCTTCAGCGTCTCCAAATCCTGGATCAGTTGCTCGATGCGCTCGACCTTCGGCGTGCTCGCAAGGGTCGCCGTGTCGGCCATGCGACGCCCGTCGAGGGTCACGACCACTGCATCGATGGCAACGACGGGTGCGACCTCCAAGTCCACCACGTTGCCGGCCTTCGGGAGCGTGATGGAGGGCTTCTGCGCGAGCAGCTCACCCGAGGCGCTGAACGACATCAGCAAGAAGACGACTAGAACGATTAGAAAGTCGATGAACGGAATCAGCGGGATCTCGGTGTTGACAGATTTGGACCCGCCGCCGCCCACCTTGCCCGCCACAAACTTCAGCGGGACGTGCTTTAGGAGAACCCTTCCAGGGACATGAACTGGCATGATCGATTCCGTTCCTTACAGTGCGGCGCCGTCGGACAGTGACATCTCGGGAAACCCTTCCCCAACCACCACGTCCATGGCCGTAATCACATCGGCGTACAAGACGCCATCCTCAGGAGCGACCACCAGATCTCGCCGGTTTGGCTCCATGTTCTTGCGCTCTCGCAGTTTTTCCCGCAGGGACTCGATGTCGTACGAATCGCCGCTCTTGGGAACCTCAATGCGATCGCCCGCCGAGGAGGCGAGCACATAGCCGGTCGACTGCACCTGCAGGACCACCTTGATCTTTTCCTCCGGGGGAGGCTGGTCGGGGGCTTGCTGTCCCGGCTGTTGCTGGTTTGCATCGATTCGCGCCAGCTGATTCCAGACCGCCGTTACCAGCAGGAACATCACGCAGCACAGCAGCAAATCGATGAATGGGATGAGCGGGATTTCGGAGTCGACGGCTTTCTTGCCGCCATGTCCACCGCCGTCGAGATTAATACCACCCATAGCTCTTCACCTGCTTTGCAGTCTTTGGGGAACGTCGGAAGGAGGAGCGAGAGCCTGCTCCCAGTGAACAGGCTCTCCGCGCTCCATTAGACCATCTGCGACTCGTCGAGATTGATCTTGGAGCGGTTGTTGACGACGAGATTCACCACCTGCACGGTCGCGGCGTTGATGTCGTCGATCAGCTTCTGGGTCTTGGTGTTGTGGAACGCGAAACCCATCAGCGCGACGATCGCCGCGCCCAGCCCAAAGGCGGTGCAGTTCATCGCCTCCGAGATGCCCTTTGCGAGCATGGTGGCCTTTGAGGACGCGTCCGCGTTCGCGACCGCGCCGAAGGCAACAATCAAACCGGTCACGGTCCCGAGCAGCCCGCAGAGCATGGCCAGGTTGGCGAATAGGGCCAGCAAGGGGGTCCGGTGCTCGATCTTCGGCAGTTCGAGCAATGCCTGCTCGTCCATCGCTGCCTGGACCTCCGCGTCAGGGCGGTTCACCTTCATCAAGCCCGCCTTCACGATGCGGGCGAGGGGCGCGTTGGCGGCGGAACAGAGCTTGATCGCGCGCCCGATGTCGCCTGCCAGGATGCACTTCTGCATCGTGGCCAGGAAGATCTCCCGGTTAATCGAGCACTTGTACAGATAATGAGCGCGTTCCGCGATGACCCCTACTGCGAGTACGAGCCAAAGCAGGATCGGGTACATACCCCAACCGCCCTCTTCGAAGTGATGCGCGAGTGATGACATTACGGTAGCTCCTCCTGCTGACCGCCCCTTCCTGCGGTCATGATTGCCTGTGAGTATGACTCACATTTGCCCTTCTCTAGGGACTGGCAGCAATTTCTCTGGTTGCCGAAAATCCTTTGATTTCAATGACTAAGGCATACCAAGAGAATACGCTTACTCGAACGATGGGCCATGATATCGAGTGCCTTCGGCAAGTCAACCAGGTTCTGCGCACATTTCTCACACCGACTCCGCATCCCTTCAATGGGTGCTTCGTGTGGCTCGGTCCAAAGCATTAGTCAGCGTGTAGGCCCTGTAGTTCCGCCGCGACCGCATTTCCGGGTGCGAGGCCCCATTTCGAGCCCCACGTAGGCCTACAGCATCGCCTATTTCCTCTGTGACCCCGTCTGGTTACGCGACGAGGCACGGGTGCGAGCTCGTTGACACGGGCAGAACCGCTGCGGTAGCTTTTGGTTTCATCTTTGGGTCACAAACCGCTTATCCGATGGGCAAAATTTCTTGGATTTCCATCCTGGCGGTACCCACGACGGCATCGGAGCCGAGCCGTACCAATCCAGTTGCTCGTTTGGGGGAAATGGGACTCGAGGTCGCCGAACTCGAGAAAGTGCTTGAAGTGCATAAGGAGCCTGGTTGAGCCATGGAAAAAATCTGGGAGTTCATGCAGGACGGCGCGCCGTTTTCGTTCATCAACGTTGCCATTCTCGCCTTCGTCATCGCTGTCATCGCGGAGCGCTTCGTTCACATCCTCTCCAAGCACCAGGTCAATGGAGAGGAGTTCATGGCGCAGATCCGCAAGCTCGTGCAGGCGGGCAATATTGACCGCGCCATCAAGCTCTGCGAAGCGGCCCCCCTGCCACTACTTCAGGTCGTCAAGGCGGGCCTGACCCAGGTCAATCGCGGCGAGGAGGCGGTGATCGCGCAGATGGAGGAGCGCATGGGTGAGGTCGTTCCGGCCCTCGAAAAGCGTATCGCTGCCCTCTGGTCACTGGCCAACATCGCGACGCTGGTCGGTCTGCTCGGCACCATCTCCGGGCTGATCAAGTCGTTCGCAGCGGTGGCCTTCGCCGAACCGGCGCAAAAGTCAGCCCTGTTGTCTCGCGGTATTTCGGAGGCCATGTACAACACCGCCCTGGGCCTTGGCATCGCGGTGCTCTGCATGTTTTTCCACCTGATCCTTCATAGCTGGGTCAAGAAGATCAAGCACGACCTCGAGCGGACGACCATGAAGCTCGAGAACCTCCTCACGCTCAAGCGCGAGTAGTCGATCTAACCTCCATCGTTGTCCGAACCGAAGGCGGGCACACCACTTATGCCGAAACTGACACCCAGGCAGCGCGCTTATATCCGCAAGCGGTCCACGATTCCCGAACTGGACCCTTCCGAGATGATGGGCGAACTCAATATCGTTCCGTTTCTCGACATCGTCGTGAACCTGATCATGTTCTTGCTCGCGACCAGTGAGGCGGTATTGCTGATGGCGCAGATCGAGATGAACTCGCCCAAGATCGCCCGCGGCCGTAGCAAGAGTCCCCAGGAGGTCGAGACTCCCCTGAACCTGAACGTCACCGTGACCGACAAGGGTGTGATCGTGAGTGGCTCCGGTGGCAAGCTCGCCCCCGGCTGCGACAAGACCGAGGCTGGTGGTGGTGTGACCGTGCCCATCTCGAAGGATGGCTACAACTGGTCCGGGTTGACCCAGTGCGCTGCGAAAGTGAAGAAGCAGTTTGAAGACGAGACGACGGTGACGATCAGTGCCGATCCGACAATTCACTACGAGCACGTGGTGGC
>JAPPOR010000470.1 GCA_028817905.1 Myxococcales bacterium | reverse complement strand
CGGGCTAGTACTCCAGGCGCAGAGCCAACCCCACATCAAGCAACGAGGGGGGCTGGCTGAAGCCACCGCCTAGCCCCAGGTCGTCTATTCCAAAACGGAACTCCCCAGGACGCGAGCCGTAGTGCACGGCCACGAAGACCTCCAGACGGACATGGGTCAGCAGGGTGTACGCGTAGTCGAGACGAGAGATGAACGACTCGTCGGAGAGGTTCCCCAAGGTGGAAAGCGTAAAAGTATGCAAGTCCAGGTGAAACGGTGACGGCAACATCAAAAACAGGGCCATGTAGTGGCGGCCGAGATAGAAGAAGGTCGCAGGATTTTCCAATGGCTGCGCGCGCGGCAGGAGCAGGCCCATGTACGCACGCGAAGAGGTGTATCCGAGACCGTTGTAGAAGTACTCGCCACCGAGTGTGAGCACATCATCGTCGTCGTAGCGGATGGAGTAGGTCACACCGCCCACGGCCTGCGCACGCACACCCCGGCGCCGAAACGTGGGGAAGCGCGCGTCCACGAAGCCCGCGAGCCGAGCCAGCGCAGTCTCGGTCGGGTCCTGCCACGAGGGCACCTCGGGCAAGGGCGGCAATCTGGCGTTTGGATCGTAGCGGACCCGATCCACCTCTGCGCGGTCGCGAAGCGCGACTTCCCCATAGAAGTCCAGATCCCAAACCCCAAAAGAAAGGTCGGCAGCCCCGCGCGGGCTCTCGCCACGACGCCCGAACAGCCCCAGCCCCAGTTCGACCGTCCCGAACACAAATTCGGCACGCCCGGCACCGGCGACCTGGCTCAAGCTCGGTGTGGCTTCGGACGGGCTCTCCAGCACGGCGTATGCGTAGAAGTTCCAGGCTAGCGACTCGACCGGAACGTGCAGCTTGACCATGTTCGTACCGGCCCGCGAGTCGAACACGTCGATGGGATTGCGGTTCTGAAGGTGCAAATAGTCGGTCGGCATCCAGAAGCGCCCCGTACCCCAGCGGTCATGCTGCTTGCCAACCGTCACAAAGGCCCGGTACGCAACGTCGAAATTGATCCATAGCTGGTCCAGCACGAAGCGTGGATCGCGGGTACGGCTTGCGAAAGCCGACCCGAGCGACTGGACCCCATTGCTGGATGCACCCGGCGCCACGGGACCGCCTACCGCGAAGCCTGTATCGGCAGCGGCAGGAAGCGTGGGGTCGTACTGTATGCGTGCTTGGATATAGCCGCGCACGCGGTCGTTGGGGCGCACGTCGAAATAGACCTGGGTCAACGTGGGCACCGTTAGCCGCCACTGCTTGACCGGCTGATCTTGGAGCACGAAGCTCTGGGACCGCAGATACATCAACCCGCCGATCGTGAGCGGGTCCTCCGGGGCAACATCGTCCGCGAAAGGGGCCTGCGCGCCCACGTCGCCCAGGATTCGCTCGTCGCGATCCCCAGCGGCGGCGAGGCCCAAAGGGCGCATGGGCAAATCGATCTCTTCCGCTTCGGGCGCACTTGCCTGGCTCCCAAACATGGCCGCGTCGCGGGCCCCGTCGTCCATCCCGAACACGGCTGCGTCGCGCTCGGTGCCCTGCCCGTCGGCTGCAGGTGCTTCCTCAGGGCGTTCGGCGGCGGGGGATGCGCTGTCGGATTCCGAAGCCCCGAAGATAGCGGCGTCGCGGGCCGCATCGCCAGGGGCATCGCTTGACGCACCCGAGGTGTCACCACCACTGGCCGCCGCGCTCCCGGACTGCCCCGGTTGGGGCGCCGGCGAACGTTCGGCCGAGCCGCCGGTCTCAGCCGTTGCTGGCCCGGATGTGCCAGGCGCCGGTGGCACCTGTTTGTCGGGTGCCGGGGCTGGTTCGACCGGGTCCGGTGACTGCGCCTGACCGACAGCATGGTGCCCCGAAAGCAACAGCCAGCCCACTGTCTGCAACAGCTGCCAGCCCCTGCGTGTCATCGGGACTTGCTCTCTAGCCAGGCCTTGGTGAATAGGTTGGGAGGCAGCTTCTTCAAGTCGACCGCGCGCACGAGAATCAGGGTCTGGTTCTCCTTTTCGACCTCGTCAAAGAAGCGCATCTCCTGCGGATACCAGGTATCACCGCCCTTCGACTCGCTGTAGACCTTCTTCCACTTGGGATAGTACGCCGTTCGAAGCAGCCTCCCAGAAAGCGCAAACTCCTGCCGCTTGAGCACGTTGTTGCTCGCCTTGTCGATCCACAGCTTGATTACCGGAAATGCCACATCGACACCCGGCTTGACCGTTAGTTTCAGGACCTGCGCGTCGAATACGCCGAGCTTCTCCTGACCGGCGTCTTCCGGGTCATACTCCTCGGCCAAGCGCGACTCGTCCAGATCGGAGCGACGTGAACCAGTACCCCCGATGCGCTCGCGCTCGGTACGGCGCTCCCACTTGCCCACCGAGGGATCGTAGAACCACAGGTTGTCATCGATGCGCAGGTAGCCTTGACCGGCCGAAGCCTTGGGTTTGGTGAACAGGATAACGAAGCGCTGATCCTCACTGCGACGGAAGATCTGGGCCTCATAGACCACCGTGGCCTTGCCCTTCTCCTTCTGCTCCATGTACACGAGCGAGCGCCAGTCACCCTGGTTGGCCTGGCGTTCGTCGACAACCTTGAGCATCCGCACGAGTTCCTGTTTCGTGCTGGCTGCCCGAGCCCCGGAGACGAGCCCCGTCGCGGCAGCCACGAGGCCCGTGACCCCCGCCAAGCGCAAGAAAGTCCGTCGCTTCATTGCTTCGACCTCATCCAAAATGACTCATGGCGTCCACCGGTCGCAGGCGCGCCGCCCTAAGAGCTGGCTGCAGCGCTGCAAGACCCGTGACGGCTGTCAGCAACAGAACGGCGCGCAGCACCGCCCCCGGCTCGGCGATCAAACGCACCTCGTCGCTCATCAAGAAGAGCTGCACCGCCAGCGGGACCTCCAGATGCGCGGAGGTGATCAGGCTGGCAAGGCCCGCACCCATCCCCGCGCCCAGGAGGGCACCGAACAGCCCCAGAAGAACCGACTCCAGCAGTAGCATCCGTACGACATTGACGCGCTGCATCCCGATGGCGCGCAGGGTGCCGATTTCCCGGGTGCGCTCGCGAATCGCGATCCACATGGTGTTCATGATGCCGGCGATCACGATCGCAACTAGAATCACCAGCAATACCCAGGAGAGCCCATCGATCGCCGACAGGGTCCACGTAAGGAAGGAGAGCTCGCCTTCCCAGGTCGTCACATCAAGCTTCTGACCTGTCCAGGCCTGGCGCGAAACCGTGTCGAACTTCATCCAGAACGGTCGGTCGTCAGGGTCCATCACCCCGTACCCCGCATCCTGGAGCGCCGTGCGCAGGCGCGCAGTGATCGGACCCAGGTCGTCCACCGCATCTCCCCGCACATAAAGCTGCACGGCGCCGGTCGTGTCTGGCCGGTACTGGTACAGCTCGCGCAACGATGCAGCCGGAATGAAGACATTGAACTTGCTGAGCATGCCGACGTCCTTCGCGATGGCTGCGACGCGACAGTCGACCGTGTTGTTCACTCCGCGGGTAGTCTGGGCGGAAATCGTCAACGCGTCCCCCGCGCGCACGCCCAGCTTGTCCGCTTGCTCGCGAAATAACAGAATGGTCCCGGGCTCCTCTAGGCCGTCGAGCGACCCGTCGACGATGCTAAGCGCGCGCCGAAAGCGTTGCTCGCTTCCGATGTCGATCCCGCCGATTCCGGCTTGCATCGAGCCGGTCGCACTCACCAACTTGGCCCAGCCCCGGCCACGCTGGACCGCAAACTCCAGCTCCGGTACGGCCTCCGTCGCCACCTCCACAACTTTGGAGGCATGCGTGACCGCTGGAATCGCCATGCCCCCCGTGACCTTGAAGAACCCTCCCACATTCACGTGCCCGGTGCTCAGCGTGGTAGCAGTCTCGATCAAGGTGGTGCGAACACCTGTGGACAGCGACGTCAGCAACACTAGCAGCATCGTCACACCGCTGATCGCGCCACCGAGGAAGAGGGCGCGGCGGCGATGTTCGACCAGGCTGAGCCAAGCGATGCGAAGGTCGGCGACAAGCATCGATTACTCCTCGGACTGCATGGCCTGGCGCGGACTGACCCGCAAGGCGATCCAAGCCGGATAAAGACAGGACAGTACGCTCACAATCAGCACGATGGTGAGCGCCAGCGCGACGTGCACCCCTCCCAGCGTGGGATACAAGCGGCGGCCCGAAAAGAAGAAGGTCATGACGTCGTTGAACGCAGGCCACCCCGTGACCCCCAAGACCCCGATCACACCCGCACCGAGCAACGCACCCAGCAGCCCAAACACGAGACCGACGAGCACGCTCTCGACCATCAGCATGGCCAGCACGAAGCTGCGCTGCGCCCCAAGTGCCCGCAAGGTGCCGATCTCCTGAACCCGCTCCAAGGTGGCCATCACGAGAGAGTTGGAGATGATCACCATAGCCACCACGAAGATGATCAACACCGCCGCAACCAGGATCAGCCGCATCAGGGTCACGAACTGGCCGGTCAGGCCAGAGGCCTCCTGCCAGCTGACGGCCTTGAGAGGCATCCCGCGTTCCTTGGCAGCCGCTTCGATCCGCTGGCGCGTCTCGGCAAGACGCGACGGGTCCTCGAGCAACACCGCAGCGTTCAATACAATGCCGCGCTGAAGGTCCTCGGGATCGTAGGTCCGTGGCTGCTCCGCCGCCTGCCGCACACCGGAAAGAACCGAGAGTGCTGCATCCAAGTCGGTCGGCCCACCACTCGGCCGATCGCTCGCTTCGTCCGACGGGGGCGACGCGGGCGATGGAGGCGGAGGCGGAGGCGGAGCAGCACCAAATAACGCCGCTTCCACACCATCACGGGTCACGTCTTGCACGTCCACTTCGGCTCGGATTGCGGCGATTTCCTGTTTGCGAGAAGCGGTGAGATAGCCATACAGGTCGCGAAAGCTCACCAGGTCAATCAGGTTGAGCGCGCCCACCTGCGGACTGTTTTCCAGCCCCTTGAACGTAAACGTACCGTACACGGGCACGTTGACCGAGCGCACATAGCCACCGCGGGTGAACGCCTTGATCGTAAGCTTGCTACCCACCGGGACCCGGTACAGGTTGAGCGATGGCGCCAGCTTCTCGTAGAAGAAGGCGTAGCGCTTCGCGAAGTCATCGTCCGTCGTGTTGAAGAAAGCGCGCAGCAAGGACGGCAGATCCCCATCCTGCCCGTCTAGCAGCCCAACGAGCAGCTCCTGAAAGTGCTCTGCCTCGCGGTCGCTGAGCTGAAGCAGGATCTCCTTGACCTGGGCCTGGTTCTCCCGAACCAGGCGCTTGAGCTCGTCGTCCTCCGCGATGCGGGCATCACGCATCTCACGAATTCTCTTGATCTCGTCGAGATTGCGCGCCGTCTTCATCTTGATCTGACGCTCGTACTGAAACTTGGCGAACAGAAACCCTGGCTTGCCAGGCGGGATCATCTCTCCGTCCACGATCTCGAAGCGATCGAAGGCACGCGCAAACGCGGCGGGGTCGGTGCCCAGGTAGCGCAGCCCGAGCATGTCCGCATCGGTGGCCACCGGAGCGACGTTGTTCTCGAGGAACTCGAGGCCTGCGAGCGGATCGGCATCGAAGCCGTCCCAGAACGCTGAGCTATCCGCACGGGCAAGCGACTCCGCGGCATCCTCGGCGTCGGCCGCCTGGACCTCCAAGAGGTCGGAAACGTTCGCCAGCTCGGCGCGCAGAATCCTGACGATCCGCCGCACGTGCCCCTTGCGTGCCTGATATGCCTCCAAAAGGCCTGGCTCGCTAGCATGCCGACGCTTGACGATATCGCGAAGGTCCGCAAGGACCATGTCGATGGTGTTCCCAGACGGGACGACGGCGCCGCTGATCCCCATCGGCACCACCTCCCGCACGTTGGGCACGTCCAGTAGCAGCCCACGGAGGTCCTCGAAGCGCTCGATCGGCTCCAGGTCCGCCCCCTCGATATCGAACCCCCCCATGACGTCCAGTTCGTCATCGGACTCCGAGGAGTAGACCTGGATGTCACCCGAAACACTGCCCACGATGCTGCGCTTCATGGCCGCGTCGACGCTGTCCAGCATCGAAGTGCCGAACACGACCAAAAAGGCCCCAAATAGCACGATGCCGCTGATCACCAGCGTCTTGGCTCGGCTGGCAAACAGATTCCGAAACGCGATTTGCGCGACGATAAGAAACGTATCCCAAGCCGTGCCCATGGCTATCCCGGGTCTGCGCTCGGCGTAACGGGGGCAGGCATGCGGCCCGCCGCGACCGCCGGCGATCCGTCCGCCGACTCCTCGATGCTCGCGACGCGGCCGTCCTCGATGTAGACGCGCGAGCTGGCGTGGGCCATGACGCGCGCGTCGTGCGTCGAAAAGATGAAGGTCGTGTGGTCGTCTCGGTTGAGATCCTTCATGAGGTCCAAGATCGATTCCCCGGTGGCCGAATCCAGATTCGCAGTGGGTTCATCGGCCAACACCAGTTTCGGTCGGGTCACGAGCGCGCGTGCAATTGCCACGCGCTGCCGTTGTCCCCCGCTCAGCTCACTGGGGCGATGCTTTATATGGTCACTCAAGCCCACCCGATCCAGCAAGGCCAGGGTCCGCTCGCGCCGCGCCCGGGCGCCTAGCTGCCCTTGCAGCAAGAGTGGTAGCTCAACGTTGCGGAACACGTCGAGGACGTGCACCAGGTTGAAGCTCTGGAAGATGAATCCGATCGTGTGCAGGCGGAGCCGGGTCAGCTCACGCTCCCGCAGCTTCGAGGTATCCCGGCCGTCGACGGTCACGCGACCGGAGGTGGGCCTGTCGACGCACCCAATCAAATTCAGGAGGGTGGTCTTGCCGCTACCCGATGGCCCCACGATCGACATGAACGCTCCCCTGGGCACTTCGAGCGTAGCACCCCGCAGGGCGTGCACGACGGTGGAGCCGAGGGCGTAGTCTTTGGTCGCATCGACAAGGGACACGATCGGTCCGTCCGCGGACGTGCTGGTCATACTGGGGTCGAGCCTCCTTCGGGGAACATCGTAGCCTCCGCTGCCAATCGGACGAAAACCGCTCGAGAGTGCTAGCAGCTCCGAACCTGGACAACAAGCGAACTTGGGCGCCCCCCCAGTGTCATTCGCATCACCGTCGCGTCACGGCGCTCCGCGCCCACGCGTCCCCACGCGCGGGAGGTTCGCCAGCCCCGCGCCACGTTCGCGCAAGGTCTCGACTGCCGCAAGCTCACGACAAAGCACATGGGCTCCGCGGTGATGCGGAAACGATCGTTTCAAACCCCAAACGGGGTGGTCAATGTGGGCTAGCTGGGTTGGCTCCGGAATGTGGCCGGTAGAAGCCTGCGCAGGGTGGGGAGATACTTGCGACTGAGCTTCTTGAAGCCTGCTCTGGTCGGATGGATCTCATCGGCCCACTCGGTGCGCTTAAGCGTTCCAGGAGTAGCGATGTAGTGGACATGCTCGTGCTCCGTAGCGAGCTCCCTGATCATGTCGTTGAACGCGTCGATGCAAAAGCCGGCAATGCGACACTGGTCGGCAGGCTTGGTGATGTTGCGCTTGACTAACCCGGGATACATCCATGGTCCGGACACGTTGAGGCCGGCGAGCTTGAACCCCGTGGGACTCGGATGGGGTCTGTCGTACCCGTGTACCACGATCGGGCAAGCCGGATTCTTGCCATCGTCACGCAAGCCGATCAGGTCGAGATAGCTGTCGCGGATTTGGCCGAGCCTGCGCTCAAACCGATCCATCCGGATCCAGTCCCGCCACGACCCGCCCACCCCAGCGTCGAGCAATAGGCGCTCGAACTCCTCGCCCACCATGTCGTTGCCACCGCCGCTGAACAGGATCAAGTCGAAGCGATAGCGAGCGAGGCGTTTGCGCAGCTTCTGGCGTTGCTTGCCGGCCAGCATCTCCGTCACCTCATCCCCATTGTCCTGGAGATTCAGCATAGTCATCTTTCGACGAGAAAGGGCGTGAAGCTCCCGCACGAGGTTGGTGCCCGGATAGGCAAACCACGAGTCGCCTTCGCACAGCACGACTGGTCGGTCAGGGTGCCTGCGCCGGTCGCCGTTGAACCGCTGTAGGGGGGTGCGCTCGTTCTTCCGTGCGATCGCCATGCGTAGCCCCCCTGGTGCGGCGCCATACTAGCCTGAGGACGCTTGCGTCGCACGTCTTACGACGGCAAGGTAGCGCCCGCAATGCAGATGTCTATCGAAATCCAGGAGCAGTTCCGCGGCCCCCCCAGGTCCGGCAATGGCGGGTATGTGACGGGCGTCATCGCGGGCCTACTCATGGAAGGAAAGCGGGCCCCGGACGCGGCCGAAGTCACGCTACGGGCGCCGGTACCACTGGACCGGGCGCTGTCCGTAAACGGCGACAACGCATGCATACGCGTAATGGACGACGAGACCCTGATCGCGGAGGCCTTGCGGACGTCGCTGATCTTGGAAGTGCCCGAACCGGCCACGTTCGAAGAGGCACAAAGCGCCCGAGACGCTTCGGCGTCACTCAGGGTGTCGGAACACCGGGCTTTCAAGGGACAACGGCGTGTGGGCATTCATCCCGTCTGCTTCTGCTGCGGGGCGGAGCTCGCGGCCGACGCGGGCCTGCATGTCTATGCCGCGCCGATCCCCGCCCGGCGACAGGTTGCGGCCGCTTGGATCGCGCCGGAAGCCTATTCCAATCCAGACGGCACCCTGCCAGAAGCGATCGTGTGCACCGCGCTGGATTGCCCGGGGCAGTTCGCATGGCTCGCCGAAGGCAAGCGCACTGGGATGCTCGGACGCATGACCCCCTGCATCAAGCAATCCGTCCGCGCGGGGGAGCAGTGCGTGGTGATCGGCTGGACCATGGGAAATGAGGGGCGCAAGCATTTCGCAGGCACCGCCCTGTTCAACGAGCGCAGGGAGCTATGCGCCTACGCCAAGGCGGTCTGGATCGGCCGCAAGAACTAGTTGCTTAGTCCGGGAGCGAGTCTTCGAGTCGTGTTGAGTGATAGGATAGCGACGAAACGTTCCGCCGAGAGGAGCGGTCCACGCGTGGCGGCTCGCACCAGGTCATAGTATTCTGCAAGGTCCCGGTCCTTGATCCGGTTGTCACCCCGGCGGATACTCTGCCGATATCCCTTGGGTATCTTCCGCCGAAAGTGCCCGATGCGCCATCCGTTCCTGTCACGAATGGGCATCCGGGCGAGCAGCGGGTCGGAAAGGCCGTACTTGTCGATCACATGGACATCTGGCCCGGCGTAATACCCCCGCATCCCGGACGCACCCCATACCCGCACAACCGCCGCACCCCCATCGGGGACCCCGCGACGGCGGCGCTTCTCCAAGGCAGCCCGGCGCGCCTTTTCCGCGGCCTGCATGATCCACTTCCGGGAGGGGCGCGGCCCCGCTCCGGACGTTCGAAACAGACCAGTTGCCTGGAAATAGACCTTTCGTTCGTCAGCGATCCCACGCCGATGCTTGACTCGGCTCTGGCCGAAATCTGGCCCGGTGAGCATCGGGGGCTCCGGTGTCACCACCACGCACAAAGCGATCGCGGCCAACGCCAGGTGAGGACCACGAAGCGAGCGTCTGGAGGTCGCCACAGGACACCGCAGAAGCACAAGGACCGCGGCCACGCACGGCAGCGACAGAAACCGGCCTTCCATAAAGTCCCCGCCGATCCACACCACGTAGGCCAGATAGGAGAACAACCCCAAGCCTATCGCCCGAAGGCGCTTGTCCCCGGACCATGCCGCGACCAGCCCAGCGCAGATCGTGGTAGCCGTCACGGGATCGAACACCAGGGTGTGATGCAGGTACCTCACACCCTGGGCCATGAGCTCCTGCCTTGGAACCCCAGTCGCCAGCTTTGCAAAGGCCGTATTGGGAACGCCGAAGCCGTAGTAGAGCAGCGAAAAGCACTCCCAGGCGAGCAGGGGCAGACTTCCAAGCAATCCCTGGCGCCAAACACCCGGCTCCCACGCTCGCATCATCAACATGCAATAGGCGGGCGCGTAGAGCAGCAGTGAGTCCAACCGGGTCAGGGCAGCCAACGACACGATGAACGTCGCTGTCCCGACGTCCCGCCGCCCTACCGCAGGGCGCAGCAGCAGCGATGCAAACAGCACGAACAGCAGATGCGAGAGGGGATTCTCGAGACCGGAAGTCGAGTAGTCGACGATCGATCTGGAGCCGAGCATCAGAAGTGCCGCCGCAATGGCCGCCGACGCGCTAGAGGCGAACGTGATGACCAGGCGCCAAACCACGACCACCGACAGCGCGCACCCGAGGATGAGCGTCGCAAAGTACGGCTCGCCACCTGCTAGCATGGTACCGAAGGTCAGCAACGCGAGCCAAAGCGGATGGGTGTACGACTGAACTCGCTCGGCGACGTTCCAACGCAATCCGTATCCATCCAGAACGTTGGAAACCGTGCGCAACGTGATGTACGCATCGTCGCTGATCCAGGCAGTTCGTATGACCACCACGGCGTAGGCGGCTACCAGGACAACCGCCAGCACATACCTGGGCTTGAGGGTCGATAGCCGCGTTCGAACTACACCGGCGCCGGACTTCTCCTCAGTTTCGCTTGCAGGGTCCAAGAAACGGCTCCGAGTCCAGGTCCGGGCCACGCCGTAGATATCACCGCCGTCCTCGTCGGCGCAAGCAGCGCAGGGGCGCCCTGGGTCGCCCACACCCCCGTTTCATCGCACGCCCCGGCCGCTATGACCGACCGATGCGTCGCCCAGGGGCACCCCCCCGCCGCGAAGCAAGCCAACGCGACTACGGGCTGCTATTTACGGAGCCCGCGAAGGAGCCTTCAGGCGGCAACGGCGTGCCATTGCTGACGTCGCCGTGGTCGTGGTTGCGACCCTCGCCGTCGATGCCAGAAAGTGACTGCTGCAACCCTAGGTGTTCGAGTTTACCCAAGCCGAGCTCCTGCATCAGGCTGTCGACCAACGGGGCCTGGGCCCGGTAGCGCAGGGCGCTCCCGACGACCTCCTCCGCCAGGTTGCCGCTGCCCCCGCGAGCTTGTCCACTGGGTGCTTCTCCGCGCCGGCCGCCACCACCCGTGAGGCCATCGACCTGCATGATCTTGATCCCCTCGATGCGCTCCATCGGCTTGACACTCTGGGCAATGATCTCCGGCAACGCCTGGACGACCGCCAGACGGACCTGCATCGCGATCTGCTCCGCGGACAAGATGTTGTCAGCCTCGTGCAGAGCTCGTCGGCCCGCAGCATCGACCTCGTAGCGCGCCGCGGCCGCTTCCGCGCGCTGCTTTTCGGCCTCCGCATCTCCCGTCGCCACGATGCGCGCCCTCGACGCGTCCGCTTCCGCCAGGGTCATCACAGCGCGGGCGCGATCCTCCGCGGCCTTCTTTTCGGCTTCCGCCGCGACGGTCACACCGATTGCCTTGGTCTCGGCCTCTTCGGCAGCCTTCACCAGATCGATCCGCTTTGCACGCTCGGCCTTCTCGTGTTCCCGCGCCGTGATGACGGCCTCCTCCGCCTGGACAGCCAGTGCTCGCGCCTTGTCCGCCTGGGCCTGCGCCTCCGATTGCGCCTTGGACTTCTCGGCCACGACGATCGCACGCTCCTGTTCGCTGAGTTCGACCGCCTGGCGCCTCTGGACATCCGCCGTCTCTAGATCACGGTTGCGCGCGATGTCCTGTTCGCGCAGCAGGCGCTCTGACTCGATGCGCTGTTGCTCGACCGTCTGCTTGGCCTGGATTTCGGTCTGTTCGACCTGCTGTCTGGCGGTGATCTCGGCCTGCTTGGCCTCCCTGTCTCGTGCCGCTCGCTGTTCAGCGATCTCTGCGCCCTGGGCGGCGCGGCGTACCTCCACTTCGCGCTGCTGCGTGAGACGCGCGTACTCCTTTTCCCGGTCGATTTCCAACCGTTGTTGCTCTGCATTCAGATTCTTTTGGGCGATCGCAACCTCCGTGTCCTGCTCGATGTCATTGCGCTGCTTGCGCCGTGCCTCAATGGTTTCGGTCAGGCGGGTCAAGCCCTGCGCATCAAAGGCGTTCTTGGGGTTGAGGAACTCGATCTGCGTCTGGTCGAGACCCGTCAAGGAGACCGCTTCCAGTTCGAGCCCGTTCTTGAGCAGGTCCTCGGATACCGTCGCCTGAACCCGCTGCACGAAGTGTACCCGTTGTTCGTGAAGCTCCTCCATGGTCATCTCGGCCGCCACCGCGCGTAGGGCGTCGACGAACTTTCCCTCCACCAGCTCCTTGAGCATATCGGGGCGCATCGTTCGCTGGCCGAGTGTTTGGGCAGCGTTGGCGATCGCCTCGATCGTGGGCTGCACCCGAACGTAGAACTCGGCAAGCACGTCGACACGCATCCGGTCCTTGGTGATCAGCGCATGTTCATGGGCCCGCCGAACCTCCAGCCGTAGCGTGTTCATGTTGACCGAGATGATCTCATGCAAAACGGGCAGCACAAGTGCGCCTCCGTTCATGATGACCTTCTGACCACCCATACCAGTCCGCACAAATGACGTTTCCTTGGATGCGCGCCGGTACATGCGCGCAAAGATCGCGCCACAAACAACGATCGTCAGCAACACGACCGCGATCAGTACTAGCGCAAGGTTGCCCTGCAGGGTGTCCATATCCTTCCTCCTCCTTTTGACTGTTCAAACATCCTGTAGCCGAGGCAAATCACTTCCCACGGCCTTGAATACGGCACCCGCCTGCGCGATCAGGATCACCTGGCTGCCGCATGGAAATCGTTGATGCTCGGATTCCGGTTCCACGAGCACGTAGTGGGTCTGGCCATGCTCGTCCTGGAGCTTTGCTTGGGCAGGGTTTCCCACCATAGCCGTGCCGCCAATGATCGTCGCGAAGCGACCGACCAAGCCCTCCCGGGATATGGCGCTGCTCTCGTCGCTCGGAAGCAAGCGCCCAAGCATGCTTCCCGACACATGTACCAGTGGCAGCGCGAGCGCCAGGGCTGCGATGCTCGAAAGCCATACCGAGAGCGGAGCACCCAGGGCCCCGACGCTGACCTGTTGCACGACCAGGCCGGCTCCACCGAAGCTTGCTAGGAACACCATGAGCAGCATGAGGGTCGGAACCCGGCCCACGTGCAGCCAGTCGAGGACCTGCGCCACGGGCCCCACCGCAGGGGAGCCATCGACATCCAAGTCCCCGTCGACTTCGACGTCTGTCTCGAAGTCGAAGTCCGGCAACATGCCGTCGACCAGGTTCGAGAGCCCGGCTCCTAGCAAGGTGCTGAGCAGCTCCAGTACGGACAGCCCTAGCATCACGCCCAAGGCGACCGAAAACGGCAGGTTGTGTGGTGCAGTGAGCATGGCGCGCCTCCAGGTGCGGGCGACCCCGCGAACCGGTCAAAACGGGGCCCATCGCCCGTCGGCGAGCCCCCGCGGGCAACCGACGTCGTCCCCATACCCCCAACGTGGCCGTCGCCGAGCCCGGTCCGTTAGGCCCTGGGACCAGAAAATCGGCCATCCGGAGACCGTTTGCCGCCGCCCCCCCTTAAGCACTCCTGATTGGCCCCTCGCCAGCCCTAGCTGCGAGGCGTTTTGAGGCGCGGGTAGGAGCGAAGGTAGGTACTCTCCTTTCGAGGAGCTCACCGGTGCCGCAGGACCCCGCGCACTTCGCGCTCATCGCGCGGTGGGCCCGTCCAGCGGTGCTAACGCCGCCACTTCTCCGACGGCCTATGTAGTAATGTTGGCTCATGAACGGCGGCGAGGCCCCTCCCCGGAAGTGCTTGTGTCCGGCTGGCGCCCCGGTGGGGGAAAGCGGAGTCCTGTGCAGCGACCACGAGCACTACGTCGAGCGACGGCTTCGCTTCCGTCGATTTCGACCAGAGGAATTCGAGGAGGTCCGCCAGCAGGTGTATCTCGCTCTGGTCGAGGCCGGTGCTTCTGGCGTGCATCCAGGCGCCCCCTTCGAGTTCTGGCTGCGAGACCTGGTACGCCGGCCAACTCGCACGTTCATCGACCGAAAACGCCGACAGCGGGCGCGTTTCGTGGTCCTGGGCGACACCGAGCCTCGCGAGCTGGGCGGGGGGTTGGAGCATGAACTGGCCCTGCGAGAGCGCGCGCGCAGAGGAGGCGGAGCCCTGGCAGAGGCGCGTGCGGCGTATGTCGCGGCGGCACCAAGCAGTGACTATGACCGTGGCCGGTTCTTCGATGTGGTGGTGCTGGAGATGGGCGCGATGGGAAGGAACCTAGATAGTGAGGACTATGTGCGACTGGCCGGTCTCTTCCCGCCGACGGCGCGAGTGGCCAAGCCCCCGATGAAGGGCACATCCGATCCACGCGGCTACCTTCGGGTACGGGTCAACGCGCTGCGCAAGCAGGTGCAAGCTCGTCTGGCAGACGTGGTGTACGACGTGGAGACCGACGGCAGAGGAGGCAGGGCGAGTGGCACACCGGACTGAAAAGAAAGTGCAGGGAGCCGGGCATGCGGCCGAGGTTCAAAGGACCCATCTGCGTGTCGTCCGCTTGCGAGAGGAAGAACCCAAGGGCTTCGCGCAAGCGCTGGCACTCGCCGCGACCGAACGTGCACGCGCGCGCATGGCATCCGAATGGGACGCCCAGGGGTTGTCGGACACGTTCGAAGCGCTCGAGGGCTTTCTCCGCGACCCCGCACCGAGCTACGAGCAACTCGCGGAAAGCCTGGGCGAGTCACGGGAAGAGGCGCGCATGATGGTCCATCGCGTGCGCGCAGAGTGGCTCGAACTGTTCGAAGAGGAAATCGCTGGGCTGGTCGACCAGCGCCCGCTATTGCTGGACGACGCGCGCGAAGCAGCAGACGGAACGGACGACGGGCAGCGCGACCATGACCGGCAGCCCTTCGTCGACGGTGGCGTCAACGAGGACGCGTATCAGATCCTCGAGACCCTGGGTGCGGGCCGCCACGGCACTGTGTACCGGGCCGCGCGAAGCGGCTCAGGCCAAACGGTCGCGCTCAAGATCTTCGACGGGCGGGACAGGGAGCTCAAGCGGTTCTACACCGAATTCGAAGCACTCAAGTGCCTGCATCACCCCCACATCGTCAAGGTCCACGACAGCGGCGTGTACGGTGGCCGGCCGTGCTTCTCGATGGAGCTCGTGGCAGGCGGAACACTCGCCGACGCAGACAACCGGGCGCGCTTCGCTGACCCCGCTCGGGCGGCGCGCCTGCTCATCAAGCTCGCCCACGCGGTACAATTTGCCCACGAGCAAGGGATCCTGCACCGTGACCTGAAGCCATCGAATGTCCTGATCGGAAAGGACGGGGAGCCGCGTTTGAGCGACTTCAGTCTGAACCGTTCGCTGCACAGTGAGAGTATCTCGGAGAGCGGAACGGTGGTGGGGACCTTCGGATACATGGCGCCGGAGCAGGCCGGGGCGCGGGAGGAACCCGTGCGAGCCGCCAGCGACGTATACGGCCTAGGAGCCCTACTCTACACGCTACTTGCGCGCGAGGCGCCTACGCCCGAGCGCCTGTCCGACCTGCTCAAGCACTTCGACCAGGGGCGCCCGCCGCTGCCGCTGGCTGAGCATCAACGCGGCCTTCGCGGACCCCTGATTGGGGATCTGGAAACTGTCTGCATGACCGCCCTTGAGCACGACCCGGCCGCACGCTATCAAACGGCCGGCGACTTCGCAGAGGATCTCACGCGGGCGCTCGCGGGGCGTCCTCTACGCGCCCGCCCACCGGGCCCACTCGGGCGTCTGCGAAGGCTGTGGCTGCGGCACCCGCTGTCCGGCTGGATCGTGATCATGGCGCTGTCCGCAGGACTCCTTCTGGGAGGTACGATGTGGTCTCAACGGGCCAAGCTATTGGCCACGACGCTCGCACAAAACGCCACGCTGGCCGAAATGCAGGCCCGGCACGTGCACAGCGTACTCGAGGGTTACGCGAAGGCACTGTCGGAGGCGGCCCTCGACCCCGAGGTCCAGCACCTGCTTTCGCTGGGGGGCGTGACCGACGCGCCGGATACGCTCGCCCGTCACCTGGGCGACTTCGACAGCATGTTCGTGCTGAATCCCCAGGGGCGGGTGCGCGCTCGCTACCCGTCTGCGGACCCTAGCTACTACGAACGTCCGTTCGCGTTTCGGGACTACTTCCGCGGGGGTCTCGCGCTCAAAGGGCCTGCACCTGCCTCAGCCGATCCAGCGCGTGTGTACGTAGCGCGCGCTTTCCGATCGCATTTTGGCAGCATGAAGGTAGCCCTCGCCACTCCGGTCCATGCCCCCGACGGCCGACGCACTGGCTTGCTCGTGGCCACCAAGAGTGTGTCATCCACCCTGCGCCGCGTGCCGAGCGAGTTGTTGGGCGGCCAGTACACCGCACTGCTCGCACCCCACGACGTGGGCCAACCAGAGCAGCCCGCGCACGCGCCTGCGAGCGCCGATGGGCTGACTGTCGTCGTCCACAGCCAGGTCGAGCAGATCGACGACTACCGTATCGATAGCGGCTTGGCCGCAAGAGTGTGGCACCGTTTCGGCCGTGCCGGGCTGCCCGGACAACAGCTAACCCCACGCGCCCCCATTGCACTCGAGGTCGAGGACTACCGTGACCCCGTCCCCGGCTTCGAGGGCCGTTGGATCGCCGGGCTCGCCCCGGTCGCCCACACCGGCTACGTCGTCGTCGTGGGCACGCCCTACGAGGGCATATCCGCATGGGTCAAGACACTCCTGCTGATCGCCAACTTGGCGCTTGCCCTCGCAGCGGCTGCTGCCTGGTTCGCAGCGCGTCGGCGACGCAGGGGCGCCTAGCCCGGATCATTC
>JAPPOR010000456.1 GCA_028817905.1 Myxococcales bacterium | reverse complement strand
TTGCGGTTTTGGTCGTCCCTCCTGGCCGGTAATACTCCGTCCGGCTTGGCAGGCGATGCCAGGGGGGCCCGTTCCGTACACCGCCGCAGGAGGGGGAGAGGGGGGGCGGCGACCGTTGCCGAACGACAACTTGGGTCACGGGGGCTCCTCCCGTCGATCGCATGTGGCGCCAGCATTTCGACCAGCGTATTGCCGGTAGGCGCAGACTGTAGGAACGTTCGGCCTCGACCATGGCGTGTAGACGTTTTGAAACACCTATCCTCCTGGCCGTACTCGCCGTCGGTGCTGGCTGTAGCTCCGCGCGGGACGCCGCGAGTCCTGACGCTTCAGAAAGCGCTGCCCGCGATTCCATGGCGGGCCGCCGCGACGGCCTTGTGCCCTACGAACATGAGCCGGAGGATCTGGCCTGCGCGTTTCTTTCGGACGGACGCCGCGGCTCCCGCGACGACTGCGAAGACTTGCCTGGCACCTGGACCCTCAGCTTCATCGCCTTCGAGGGAACCAGACCAGTCCGCTTCGACACCTGCGGACTCGACACTGCCGAGGTGCCCGACGAACCGAATGCCTACGCTGCGTTCGTGGTGGGGTATGAGCCCCCATCCGGGGGGATGCTCACTGCTCCAAGCGAGTTTCACCGAGGACATCGCTGTGCGACCGGGACCGCGACGGTCCAAGACGATCCGAGCTCATCCTTTGACTATGATGCCCATTTCGTCTGGACCTTCCATCCGGAAGCGCCACCCTATCCGGGCGCGTGCCTTGCGCGACGCGATGACCTCACGGACGCCGAGCCCGTTCGCATCGACACCAAGACGTTCCTGTGGGGCAGTCGTCTTCCGGATCTGACCGCAGACCCGACACCCGCCCCGAGCCTGGTCGCCGAGCAACTCCGATACCCCGACGGGCGGTACGGTACGCGCACCGAGTACTATCCCGCGACGGACCACGACGACGCCTTCACGTGGCACGATCTCGACGGTGACGGCCAACCGGAGACGCGCGCCGTAACCAAGACGGGCGACCCCTCCGGAGGCGAGTTCGGCTGGCTCGAGATCACCACATGGGAGAGTGGTCGAGTGGTCGAAGAGCACTCCAACGCGCGCACCCGTACGCTCACCAAGCGAACCATCGACGAGGATGGAGATGGCGTGATCGATCGCAGTATCACCTTCGCGTGGCTCCACAGGGGCCTGCAGGAGGAGCGTATCGATGAAGGCAACGACGGCACACAAGACGCCGTCAGGACCGTTCGCTACAACCGCCGACAGCGCGTGTTGTGGGAAGAGTTCGACGGCGACATGGACGGGGCTCCCGAACGGCGCACCGAGTACACCTATGACGCGCTCGGAAATCTGCTTCACGAACGAACCTGGCAGGCGCCAGAGCTCGATGCGGTGCAAGCCAAACAGCAAACGGAATACGACTACGCGTGCTGGACAGCGGCGAGCGCGGACACCGGCGACACGGCCAAGGGCTTCGATAGCGTCGGCGTAATGGCCTGCGATCTCACCCGGGTCGACTGGTCCTCGGTCGCAGAACAGGGGCACCTTGCGTGTCAAGACGAGCCTTCGGGGTGCCCTGGTGAGGCGACCGTGCAGGTCGAGGAACTGGTCTACGCGGACACCAACGACGACGGCCAGTTCGAAGCATGGCTCACGCTAGCAAGCACCGCGACCGACGCTCGCGGGACGGCAGAGACCACCCTGGGACTCGATGTCTACCGCGTCGGTGGGGACTGCGATCTGCAGCGCAAGATCGTACACCGAACAGACTCGGACACCTTGGACGTCGTCGTGCGCCCCGGCGGTGTCAGACTCATCGATGGAGGCCCGGCCTCGGGCAAGGCCGCGGAACACACATTCGCTTGGAATGAAGAGGGTAGCCTCGAACCGGTGGAACCGACAGCGACCTCCGGCGGTTCCAACACCCTCCACGAATAGCACCCCGCTGCGCTTTCGCCTCAGCCGAAAGTACAGCGAGCATCCCTCCTTCAACGAACCCCCCTGCGCTAGCCGCACGGTTTGTGTCGCGCATGGCTCAATTGAGGTCCGGGGCGTGGCATTGCCACGCCCAAGGTGGCGCCCCTGAGGTAGGTGAGCCAGGAGCTCGCCCAAACCCAAAGGAAAGAATAGCGATGAACATCACCAAGTACTTGAAGGCCCTGGGATCCGCGGCAGCGATCGCGGGGCTTCAGTGGGCCGCGAGCGCCGCCCCAGTGTCCGCCCAGGTGTGCTACGACTTCGAGGACCTACCGGTTGGCACCAGCTACGAGGTCGGAGACGTGGTCACGACCCCGGACACCACGACCACGCTCAACCAGTTCCAGTGGAGCAATGGCCTGTGGACCGACGAGGGGGTCGCCACCGTCGTGCCCTCGA
The DNA here is from genome assembly GCA_028817905.1 of Myxococcales bacterium. GTDB lineage: Bacteria > Myxococcota_A > Polyangia > Polyangiales > JAFGIB01 > JAPPOR01. The sequence continues at coordinate 669 of JAPPOR010000456.1, read as the reverse complement.
ACAACGCCCTGGGTTCCGGCTCGCAGGAACTCAACCTGAACAACATCAACATGCGGGTCTTCGGCCACGTGCCCCCGGGCGAGGTGCGGTTTCGCTACGCGGACCTGGGCGGGAACGTGAACTTCGGCGTGAACGGCGACTTCGTCAACGTGGGCAATCTGAGCGCACTGGATGGCACCGTGCAAGGTGGTTGCCTGATCGAGGTCGTGTGGCTCAGTGGGCCGGGTGGCGAAAGCGGCCGGGTCCGCGTCTCGCCCTTGAACGTGCAAGCTGCAGCGGTCGTAGCGGTCGGAGGCCAGGAGTTCTACGTCGACGACTTCTGCCACCAGTGAACAGCCCCGGCGCTCCCGGCTGCGGCCCGACCGCCACAGCCGGGGGCGCACCACCCTGCGGATTCTGATAACGACTCTGCGTGAGGCAAGTCCAGCCGCTCATCACCGCCCGGAGCACCGCAGGTGCGACTTAGAATCCCTGATACAACGCCAACAGAGAATGGTGAGTTCCCCAAGCTTGACTCATTCGTAAACGAGATCGCTGGCCAAGGATTTTGGCGGGGCTCCGCCCCCGCCCAACGAGGCATGCGCCCCAGACGCCACCCGAAACCACCTCCGCTTGCAGCTCATCCCCGGAGCGCGCAGCGCGACCTAGCGACCTTGTCCAGGCGCATCG
>JAPPOR010000524.1 GCA_028817905.1 Myxococcales bacterium | reverse complement strand
TGTGGAGTCGAAGGACAAGCGAGGCGGCGTCGAAGTCGTGAATGATCCGGGCTAGGGCGCAGGCTAGCCGCGGTGCCGCGTTGCTCCACCGTCCATGGCGCTTGCCACGTTGGCTCGTGAGGAGTGACGTTGAGCTGTCGGCACCCACGAGTAGTCCATGGGTGCCTCATCAGCTCGCGGCCGATCAGCGAGCCCGCGCGGCGGCCGCCCTGCCGCGTCGCATGCGCTCGAAGCCCTCGGCAACCTCTCGGAGCTCAGGGTCCTTCTCGAACAAGGGCTCGAACTTCGCCCGCGCCTGCTCGCGTTTCGCCGGAATATATTCCCTGGGCCACAATCCTTCATGCGGCTCGTACGACTTGAGCACGTTGCGCGCCACTGTCACCTTGTGGACCTCGTCCACGCCGTCGGCAATGCCCATGGTGGGGGCAGCTGCATACATCGCCTGCAACGGCGTGAGGTCGGTCGTGCCCAGCGAGCCGTGGATGTGAAGTGCGTTGAAGGACACCTCGCGCAGCACCTTGGCCATCGTGAACTTCACGCCCGCGATGTCCGTGCGGGTCTCGGACGTGCTGGAGTTGTCGATCTTCCAGGCGGTCTCGAGCACAAAGAGGCGCAGCATGCGGATGGCGGCGTAGGAGTCGGCAATCTTTTCCTGAACCATCTGATGCTCGGAAATGATCTGCCCGTGCGATTCTCGGCTGAGCGCACGTTCGCACATCATGTCGAAGGCGAGCTTGCAACGGGCGATGGTGCGCATCGCGTGGTGGATTCGGCCGCCCCCAAGTCGGCGTTGGGCCAGCGTTCGGGCGTCGCCTTCGGGGCCGAGCAGGTGGTCGAGCGGCACCCGGACGTTCGTGTATTTGATGTGGTTGTGCGCGCGCGGCTCAGGCATGAACTCCACGCCCGGCGTTTCGCGCGGGACGACGAACATGCCATTGGTGCACATGACAAACAGTAAGTCGGCCACGCGCCCTGCCGAGGTGAACCACTTTTCGCCATTGATGACCCACTCGTCGCCGTCGCGGACGGCGCGCGTCTTGAAGAGCCTGGGGTCGGACCCACCGTGGGGTTCCGTCATCGAATAGGCTGACCAAAGCTGCTGGTTCAGCATGGGCTTTAGCCAGCGCTCCTTCTGCTCCTCGGTCCCGAACGCAGCGAGCATTTCCATGTTGCCGGTGTCGGGGGCGGCCGAACCGAACATCTGTGGGGCAGTGGGATAGCGGCCGATGATCTCGTTGAGCAGACCGAGCTTCAGCTGACCGAAACCGGGCCCGCCCAGCTCCTCGTCCAGGAAGATCGCCCACAGACCCTGAGCCTTGACCTGGTCCTGCAAGCCCTTGACGAGGGCCTTGATCTTTGGGTGCCGCGAGCGCACCGCATAGGGGAAGATCAGCCCAAACGGTTCGACCTCGTTCTTGCAGAAGTTGTCGACCCAATCGAGCTTCTCCTGAAACTCCGGATCAGTAGAAAAATCCCATGCCATGCTTCGCCCTGCTCCTTGTCTGGAGGCGTGCGGAGGCCAGGAGGCCGCCGTGCTTCCTGTCCAAACGAACCCGCCTGTCTAGCTATCATCGCATTCCCGCTACCACCAGACGGTGGTCAGAAATCTGCGACGAATCTTGAGCGTCCAGGCGTTTTGCGCCCGTCGGGGGATCGGGGCTGGCCCGATCGGCCTTGGTAGCCCGCATCCGTCACCCAATCACGCGCCCTCGCACAACTGATCGACTCCGCTGCGCTTTCGCTTCTGTCGAGAACACAGAGCCCGGATGGTTCATGAACTCAGAGTCCACCCGCAGGGACTCGGCTTGCCAGGGTTTTTGCCTCGCGACCGAACACTCGCTGCATGTGCGAGTGGGGTGAACGTATGCTGCGAAGTGGAAGACCAGGCGGGGCGCCCCGAAAGTCCGTGAGCGAGCCTAGCTATGTGCTGACCGCACCTGGCCCCGTGGTTCTCGCCCTTACAGGTTGGTTCCCAGGTTGCCGATCGAGATGCTGGGGCCGAAGATGAACGCCAGGCGACCGGCGTCGGCGGTCTCATCATTGTTCGTCAGATCGACCTCGAGCCAGGCGTGGACGTTGATGGAGGCCTGAGCGGAGGAGGCACGGTTCGCGAAGGGGACGCTCAGACCGAGCCCGATCACCGCGCCCGCCTGTGTGAGCTCATCCCCGCTGCCAGTGACCGCGTTGCCAAGCCCGATGACGACGAGCCCGCCCTCGAGTCCCAAGAAGCCCTCGTTGCCTTCGTCATCCAACCAGGTCAGGCGCGACAGCAGTCCGAAGTTGAGCGACAACAGGCCACTTTGCGCGCGCGTGCTCAGCCGGTATAGGCCAGTCGGAAAGGCTGTGGTGGCGTACAGCCGCGCCCGCGCAGCCCCGAAGATCGCTGTCCACTTGGCGGCGGGTGCACCGGTGCGGATCTCCGACGCGCCCATATAGTGGGTCTCATCGGCCTCGTGGCGCACGCGCACGACCACCCGATCGAAGGGGTTGATGACGCCGTGTACATACGCGACCCGCCGCTCCGTTCCATGGCGCAGCGTCAGGGTCTCGGCGACATGCGCGTCGCCGCGCCGGCTGCCATCGACTGCGTAGACATCCATCTCGAACCGGACTCGCTGGGTGCCGTACTTGGCTTCCAGCCGATCGCGATGAAAGATCACGCGACAGGTGTCCCGTAGTCGGAAGGCAAGGTTTTCGGTGGTGCCCACCTTCAACCGGATCGGCCCGTTAGGTGCATCACCGCCGCATAGGACCTCTATCAGTGGGCGTTCTGCCTTTGCGCCGGCGTGCAGGGGAGCGGGAATGTTGGCTTCGCGGACACCTCGCAGCAGCAGGTCCGGGACCACCGCCAGGTCGACCTGGGCCAGCGGGCCCGGCAGATGCGGGTTGCGGATCGCGAACTTGAGAGGGGTCATGCCGGCCGCGTGTGGGTCGCCCCGCACATAGCTGCGTACCGCGTCGTACCGAGCCTCGTAGACGCCTTCGATCGGCAGCGCCACGGCGTGGGCCTCTGCGCCGAGCAAGACGACATGAACGGTGGCCCAGCGGTTGGTGGGGATGAAGTCCACATTGGGAAACCCGGGAACTTCGAGCGCGGCGCGAATCTGCGGCGCCGCCCGCGTGACACTCCGCGCCACCGCCACGGCCACGTTGCGGCGACGCATGGCGGTAATCGTGAGGCTTTCGGCCTCGATGCGCCCAATGCGCAAGTAGACGTAGGTGCCATCCTCGCCGTGGACCGTGCGCGAGACGACGACCTCCCGGCGCCCCCGCAGGAACTGGAGGGAGGAAGCTTCACTGGCGCACAGGCCTTCTAGTTTGAGCACGACCCCGGCGCTCTCCGTCCCGCGGAACGGCTCGCCCGATACGATCTCCATCGGGCACGTGGTGATCAGTACATCGGCGGTCTGCTCGCTGTCGAACTGTTCGCCGACCTGGATCATGACGCGCGGCCGTAGACGGAGGGTTGCCTTGATCGTTTCCACCGGCTGGGCCGCTGCCAGCACGAACACCCGTCCATTGCGTAGCTCGCAGCTGAGCGGTGCGCACGAAACCGTGCCCACCGCCTCAGGATGGATGAGCTCGAGTTCGCCCGATCCGGAGGAGATGTCGACTGACGCATCCACAGGCAGCAGCCGTTGCAGGTAGATGTGGGCCGGCTTGTGGAAGCGTGCCTCGAGCATCACGCGCTGCCCGCGTGCGTCGTAAAACCTTGCCTGCTCCACCATGTGCGCGCCACGCGGGAGGAACGCTACCTGATTGCCGTCCGGGTCGCCCGAGGAGTGCCGGCTCACCGTCCAGCTACATCGCTCGCCGCCTTCTGTGGGGGACGGCTGGTAGCATGCATCGAGCCAGTCCTTCTTGGCGCCGCGAAAATACACCTGTGTGCCGGCGAGATGCTGGCCCTGGGCGTCCAGGCGACCTTCGTCCGGCGATAGGGCGATCGACGCTGGGTCGACCTCGGGCCAGGGACCGGTCGCGACGAGTTCGAGGAAGTCCTTCGTTTGCTCACACGCCTGCCGTGTGGCGGCGACCCGGACCCGAACGGACTTGCCGGCTGCCTTGGGGTTGCGCGGTGCGACGATCAGAGACCGTCTCCGTCGGCTCCTGAACGGCTTGGGAATGGCCTCGCATAGTACCTGTCCCTCCAGCATGTCGATCGGGTCGGCGCCTACGGGGATGTTGAGGGTCTCGGCCCGCGCATGCCCCAGCGACAAGCACCAGACCACACAGCTAAGAAGGTAAGGACGAACGGGCACGGCGCGCATCCTCTCCAATCCCTTGACCCTTGTCGACGGGAAGTCTGCGGGTACGCCTCGATTTTGGCTTTCATCCAGGAAAGGGCACGCGCCCTTTCCCCCGTCGCGGCGAAGCCGCCCTATGTACACCCACGGCTATCTCCTGGATGGAAACTAGCTAGACAAGGAAGGGCAGCACGTCGCCGCGCGCGCGGAACGTTGCTTCGGGCCATTGTCCGCTTGCGCGCGCGGCAGGCGGTGCGAACTCGTCGCCGTATCCACCGTACGAGCCCTGCACATACTCGCTCGCCGGCACGCCCATGATCTGCAGCACCGACCCGAGGTATTGGTGCCAGTGCAGGCCAGGGTAGAGCGGCTCGGGCAGTACTCGGTCGGGGTTCAGCGCGCGAAAGGCCAAGTTGCGGTAGTCGGCGTGCATGCCCGTCTTGATCGCGCCTCCCGCGGAGCCGGCCGTGATCACCGGCATGTCGGTCTGTTCGTGCGTCTGGATGCCGGCCTCGTGGGTCCATGTGATCAGACTCGTGTCCAGGAGCGTGCCCTCTCCGTCGTCGAGCTCATCGAGCTTGCGTGCGAGGTACAGGAAACCGTGTTCGAATACGCGCTGATATCCTTCCGCCATCCGGAAACGCGGATGCGGCGGCTCGACGGGCGGCGTTTCTGGGTCGATATCGCTGCCGGCCTGGTGTGCAATCGCCTGGTGGAAGTCCCGTGCACCGGTTCCGTTCCAGTCGGTGAAGGTGCTGGCGATTGGGATGACCGCGATGCGGCTGGTGTCGCAGGCGAAGGCCAGCGCGACCACGTCGCACCAAAGCTGCAGCGCCTCACGCGCCAGTTCCGGTCGGCTGTCGTGTTCGGCGAAGCGCGGCTCGCTGTTGTCCGCCGGCCGGTCCGTCGCGGGGCAGGTGCGCCGCGGCTGCGACAGCTTTGTCTCGAGTTCGTCGAGGTGGGCGATGTGTGCGTCCAGGCGCACCCGGTCCCGCTGCGATACACGGCGGTCGGTTCGCAGCCTGCGATAGTCGGCTAGCACGCGGTCCACGATGGGTCGTCGCGGCTTCTGGGGGCTCGGCGTGGGTGGTGCGTAGATGCGCTGGAAGAGCCGCAGGCTGCTGCCGGCCGGAGCGGAACGTACGATCGGCCCCTTCCTCTGCCGGGGGTTGTCATAGAACCACGACGCGGCGCTGACCATGGGGTGATCCTCGCCGCACAGCATTACCCGCACCAGCGGCGGGCGTTCGTAGAAGGTGGGCGTATAGGCGATCAACGTGTCGATCGTCGGACGGTGGTCCATGTCGTACAGGCCGCCCTCGATGGTTGCCCAGTTGCCCAGGTGTCCGCCAGCGTGGTGAAAGCCGTAAAAGGGCACGCCGAGCCCCCGCAGGACGTTCATCTTCTTGACGAGACCGGTCGTCAGCACCGATGAGGGGGCACTAAGGATCGGCGACAGCTGAGCGCGTCCCGAGTCGACCGTCAGTGTCAGGTCACCCCGGCGCACGCGGAGGCCGGCGTAGTCCAGCGATTCGGTCAGCGTTGCCTGCGGGGGGTGTAGGTCGGCGCCCCAGGCGCCCCCATGGGGGCTCTGCATGGAGACGAAGCGCCTGGGCCGGCGCATGGCCTGAGCTTCCCCGCGCCCTGACAGTGATTCCAAGAACGGCAGTGCAAGCAGCAACCCTCCGGTGCCACGAAGGAAATGGCGACGCGCCGTGCGCTGGTCCGGTGAAGCGCTCATGGTTCGTAGCTCCTGTGCCGAAACTCGGGCCGCAGTGCGACAGCCCGTAGCGCCGAGCCGAGGCTCTGTCCTGTCAGCAGCGGTTGCAGCAGCGCGTCGAGCATGCAGCCGTCGCGCGTGTCATCTTCCCGGCGGGCGAACGTGTAGCGGAAGTAGCGGCGCACGAAGCAGACCTGCGGCTTCCCGCTCTCTAGCATGAAGCGGTGCAGGTCCGCCGGACCGCGTGCCTCGCGCAGATCGTCCGGAAGTACGCGCGGTACCGCTTTGGCGTTGACCGGCTCCTCGCCGATCAGCTCGCCGCTCTCCGGGTCAAAGACCCGCTCGACCGATCGGAAACGACCGAGCCCGTCGAAGTGTTCCAGGGTGAAGCCGATCGGGTTGATCAGTTTGGTGTGGCATGCCGCGCAATCGGCTCGCGCCGAACTCAGTGCTTCGGTCACGGCGCGGCTCGTGATGCCATCCGCCAGGACATCCCTCGCAACGGCGCTGGCGTCGGCCGGCGGCGGTGGGATCGTTTCGCACAGCACGGTCTTGCGCGCATACACGCCTTTGAAAATCGGGTGCGAGCTGCTGTGGCCGGTAGCAACCAGTGCGGCGCGCGTGAGCAGTCCCTGGCGCCGCGGCTGGGGGAACGACGGGGGCTCGCCCTCGCCGTCCCACACCGGCACCCCGTAGATTTCGGCCAGGTCGGGTGTCTCCGCAAAGGAGCTGCGCGACTGGAACAGGTCCGCGAACGTGCCCTTGGTGCGATGGGCGTAGTAGGCGCCCATGCGGCCGAGCTCCTGCAGCATGTTCGACCTGAGCTCCGGGCCGGGGGTGAAATCGCCCCGCAGTGCATCATAGTCGGGCGAGCCCACGTGCAGGTGAAGCTCCTCCAAATGCTGGGGTTCGAGCCAATCGACGAAGAGCTCTTCCAGCATCCGCCTGGTCCTGTGGTTCGCATATACCCGCTCGACCTGATCCCTGTAGACCTGGTCGTCGAGTAGGGCGCCACTGTCGGCGGCAGCCCGCAGCTCGTCATCGGGAGCGCTGTGCCAAAAGTGGAGCGCAAGTCGTGCTGCGAGCTCATGCGCCGTGAGTGCGACCTTGCCGCGCGGCTGTGACCCGGGCGAGCCCAGCTCGACCGCGTAGAGAAAGAAGGGCGAGCTTACCAGGAGAGCGACGATATCGGCGTAGTCCGCCGCAGAGATCGGCGAGTCCTGCACAGCTTCGCGATAGAAGGCCAGGTCCTGTGGGGTGAGCGGCCGACGCAGCGCGCGCCTGCCCACCTTGTGGATGAACGCGTCCGCGCAGGCGCTGTCGTTGTCGGAAGCGGCGTCGACTGCGCACGTGCCGGCCGCGGCTCGCAGGCGCTCCGGTCGGGATGTGAGGGCGCCGCCCAGGGCGACGGCCACGGCATACGTCCCATCCACAGCCTCCGCGTAGATGCTTTGATCGAGTCGCCTTAGGCCGCCGTAGGCGGGGTCCGGGCCCGAGCGGAGATCCGGCGGCAGGGCCGCGAGCACATGATGGATGTCGGACAGGACCGCAGTACTGTGATCGGGGGCGAGGAACTCGACGAGATCGCGTATGCGTTGGCGGTACTGGCGACCTGACAGTCGGCTCAGGGCATGCTCGGGTGCCTGCTCGGACTGGCTGCATACGAAGGGTGAACGAGGCTTCTGTGGCGGTTGCAGGCCGCCAGGCGGTTCCGGCACCGAGCCGATCGAGGGGCCGTACACCGGAGACTTGTCGGGCGCTGGCGCTCCTGCCGCTCCTGGCGCGGGGCTGCCCTGGCCGGATGTCGATAGGGGCCCATCGGTGTGCATCCAGTCAGGCGTGAGCCCGCCGGAGGCATCCGTTTCGCCGGAGCATCCGAAGAGGAGCCCGGCGACCAGCGTGACCGCTCCCAAGCCTGTCGGTACGCACGTCGTCCCCGCAATGGGGCGCGTGCGATGGCGGGTTCGGGTTCGGCCCGAGCGCCTATGAGCGGCTGCATGCATGCGTGTCGCAACGGGGGTGCGGCGCCCGGCAGCGGCCTGCGACGCCTGGTGTTCGAGTATTACGCGCTCGATCCTCTCCTGGCGAGGCGTGTGCGGCCAGGTGGGGGCGGGTCGCTGCATCCGTTTCCCGGGTTCCAGTCGGCGGTAGTCCGAAAAAGGCAATGTATTTCGGCGGATCCGTTTTGTCCGCGCGCACAGATCGTGCCCACGTGGCCGGCGATTGCATGGGCGCGATAGGGGCGGGACAATGGCCAGGTGTCAACGTCCTGCCTCGAAGAGCATCCATGGGTCGAGGTTGTGGCGCCCAACTTGATCCTATTCACACTGCCCCAGGAACCGTCCGACGAAGACATGCGGGCGGTGTGCGATGGGCTCAACGCCTGGCTTCCGGCGCGGACCGACTACTACGCGTTCGTGACCGATCTGCGCAGGCTTGTGCGGTCCAAGATGGCCCAGCGCAGGCTGCTCAGCCAGACCCTGAAGTCACTCAGTCCACACGCAAACCGTTGGTGCGCGGGCAATGCCCGCGTGGTGGATTCGAGCCTCGCGCAGGGAGTCGCCGCGGCCTACACATTCTTGATGCGCGCCAAGTATCCCGAGAAGAGCTTTCGGCGCGTTTCCGACGCCATCGATTGGGCGCGCACCCAGCTGACGGCCTTTGAGGCGTGTCGCAAACCTGCCCAATCGGGATAACCCACGCATGGGCTCGAACTCCGCTAGCAGACCCCTTCAGCAGCTGGGTCGCGTAGGCCCGAGATGGGCTCGGAGAACGGACCTCGCGATAGATATACCGCGACAACATTCTGCTCATGGTGTGCAATTCCGTTGCATCCCCTGTGCAACCCGTCGCGCATTACCGTCTGTAGGTAAAATTCAATAAATAACAGAACTGTGCAGATTCGCTTGATGATGTGAAATGGCACTGTCCCTGCAATGGGACGGTGCCATGATGCTCAACGTCCTTCGTACTGGTCTTCTTTCTGTAGTCTTTGTCTGCAGTTCGGCTCAAGCGCGGCCGCCCGTGGCTTGGGCCCCAAGCCTTCCCGCCCTGGAGGCGCTTGGCAAGCGTGTGTTCTTCGACCCGATTTCGGAGCCTGACGGGCAGGCATGCGCCAGCTGCCACGCTTCCACTGCCGGGTGGACCGCGGGCGATAGTCTCATCCATGCTGGCCCGGTGGTCGTCCCAGGTGCCGACCCCACGACTGCAGGCAATCGCAAGCCCCCGAGCATCAGCTATGCGAGTTTCGCGCCACCGTTTGGAGACTTTCCCGGACGTGAGTGCACACCGGACGGCTCGGCCCTGTCTTGTAGCGGGGGCCTGTTTTGGGACGGTCGCGCGACCGGAGCAAGCATCGGCGAGGAGGTGTTTGCCGGTCGTCAGGAGCTCAAGGACGCGTACGAAGCGTTCCTGGGACCGACCGCGGACCAGGCGCTCGGGCCGTTTCCCAACGATGTTGAGATGAACGTTCCCGACGGCAACGACGACGGTCTGCCAGGTGCGGAGTTTGTGTGCCGTCACGTGCAGGAGGCCGACTACGCCGGACTGTACAAGCAAGCCTGGGGGGAGCCCATTCGCTGCGACATCTCGCAGGTCGCGGTGAGCTTCAAGCGCATCGCGGTGGCGATCTCTGCCTGGGAACATTCAGCGGAGGTCAACTCCTTCAGCTCGCCACGCGATCGGGCGTTGTCCGCGGACTACGATGGTTCTCCTGGCAGCTTTCCGCTGAGCGGTTTCTCTGACCTTGAAAACCTTGGACACGATCTCTTCTTTGGCATCACGTCCGAACTCAATCCGGCGGGCAAGGACGCGCGCTGCGCGGCATGCCACAACAGTGAGGGTCGCGGCTCCGCGGGCGAAGAGCCGGAGCAGCTCTACACCGACCACCGCTTCCATCACCTGGGCATTCCGGCGAACCACGAGGCGGCGAACTTCGATCCCGATGCGCCTGACTTCGGTTTGTCCCACCACACGTCGCCGCTGACGCCGGGCGACACCCCCCACGCGGGGCACTACCGTACGCCCACGCTGCGCAACGTGGACGCGCGTCCGCATGCTGGGTTCACCAAGGCCTACATGCACAACGGCTATTTCAAGAGCTTGGAAGATGTCGTGCACTTCTACAATACCGCCCTGGTCAAGCTCGATCCGAAGCGCTGTCCGGCGGGCACCACCGCAGCCGAAGCCCGGGCACGCGACTGTTGGCCGGAGGCAGAGGTTGACAATGGCCGTCAGGCTAGCCTGGTCGGGCTGCTTGGGGATTTGGGTCTGACAGAATACGAAGAAGCGGCCCTGGTGGCCTACATGAAGACGCTTTCGGACACGGAGATCGTCGCGCCACCCAGCGCGCACAAGCCGGCCAAGCCCTACCAGGTCGACCAGCCCTCAGATGCCTTTGGCGGACACCGGTCACAGGTCAAGCGCCGTGCTTTCTGGACGTGGCTGCGATGGCTGTTGCGCATCTAGCCCGCATCCATCACCAAATCACGCGCGCTCGCACAACCGCTCGACTCCGCAGCGCTTTCGCTTCAGTCGAAAATACAGCGAGTATTGCCTCCTTCACCGAAAGCCCTGCGAAGCCGATCACTTGCACGATCATCACGTGCCTTGGTGATGGATGCGGGCTAGTCGCCGTGTCCTCCCCGGCTACTCGCTGGGATCGGGGCTCTGCTCCACCCGGGTCGGGGTGAGCGGGTCCCGGTGATCCAGGTAGAGTTTCGCGCCACTTTCCGGGTCGATCACGCTGAGCTGCCCGTCGCCAGGTGCAAAGGCGATCGTGGTTCCGGTGAAGCGATCATCGTGGTCGACTTCCACTACGTTCAGCAGCGGCGAGCGCTTGATGGCGTGCCTGTCGCAGCGGTCCACCAGGAGTTGGCTCAGGGGCAACGGCGGATCGCTTCTTGGGCGGGCACCCCGGGGCCAAATCGCGCGGATGGGATTGTCGCACGCCGCCCGGCCAGCTCCGAGGCGTGCGTCGAGTTCGAGCGTCTCACCGGTGGTCATGCGGTAGAGGTAGTGCAGCTCTCCTCTCCGGTGGCTGTCCCGGAAGTGCGAGGCTGGATTGGCCGACAGGACTGCGCGCCGAAGGCTGTCCACGTCCGGGAAGCGATGCCTAGGGACGATCTCCCAAAAACCACGTGCGAAGCGTCGGAACACGCGGCCGCGCGCGCTCTTGCTCACCCGTCCGAGGACGACGTAGAACCCGGCGTCGGGCACGTCGCTTAGATCGACGAAGGCGAACGCCGCACGACTTCCTGGGTGGCCGAAGGTGGTTGTTCCGCGATGGCCGTGCAGGTGGGCTCGGTAGGCCGCCGGCAGCTGCATGGGCCACGCCAGGTGTTCCGCCTCGGCGCGGTAGCCGTATGCGAAGCCCTTGTAGACGCCCAAGTTGTCGCTGAGCCAGGGCGATGAGGCCCCGGGCATATTCATGACGCGCTCATCGAGCTGAGACAATGTCTCGAAGCGGTCGAGGTGGCCCCGCCGGAGCAACATGGTCGGGCGCGCGAGGAAGTCCGAGTCGCGTGCGCTCGACGGCGCCACGATCGTATCGCCCGGGATCGGGTAGCGGTTGTAGCGGCCGCCGGCCGAGTTCAGAAAGGTGGGCGTCTTGAAGTACAGCTCGGGTACGTACTCCAGCTTGCCCGCTCCCGCGTTTCGGTAGCGTGGTGGTCGCCCTATCCGGTAGTCGTCGGGTGCAAAGCGCGTCATCATGCGAGCCCAGTAGCGCCCGCGCAGGCCCAGCATATGCGGCCGAACGGCCCGCGGGACCCGGTACGCGAGCAGGCTCGCCCATAGTGCATGTCCGGCCGCGTTGCCGATGCCCGGAAAGTCCGCGGGCCAGGGGGCCTTTCCGACCAGCGTGCCGAACATGAACGGCACCCCATCGCTCTCGTAGGGGGCCATTCTGGCCGCGTAGCGGGCGTTGCGCCGGTAGGGCGCCATGCGGCGCATGTCGATCGATTGGAACGCGAACTTGGTCGCAAGGTAGTCCAACGCGTTGTGGGCTGCCGTGCGCAGGCGCGGCGAGTCGGCGAAGGCGTGCAGGTTCATCAGGGCGTGGACACTCATCGCCTGGTAGGGGCGTGCGTTTGCCTCCCAGAATCCATGGCGCAGGATCCGCGCGCACGCCTCGAGCAGCACCCGCTCGGCGGCCGCCGCCGCTGACCGAAATCGCGAAACCTCCCGATAGCGTCCCAGTCTCAGGCGCGGGTCGCGCCGCGGGTTGGCGACGACGAAGCGGTTGGCGAGATATGCGCTGCTGAACGTCATCAGGACATGGTTTTCCGTTTCCGGGTACTTGATGATGCGACCGAGTAGCGGCACGCCAATCCGAAAGGTCAGCTCGCCGTCCACGCGCTTGCCGATGTAGCTACCCAGGCCCCGGTCCAAGAGGTGAAAAGCGGCGTCATCCGACAGCAAGTTCGGGGCGTCGCGGAAGCGGTAGAGGAGGCTGACCAGCTCCTTCATGACGAAGTCGTAGTCGCCGTGGATTCTGCCGGCGCTACCATCGGTTCCCGCGGCTGCCCGCGGCTGGATGGCGGCCAGGAAGCGCGCGGCTCTGGTCGGTAGGTCGCGTAGGCGGACCGCGCTGGCGTGGCCCACCTGCAGTGCGAACAGGCCCGCGGCCATGCGTCGAAACGGCTGCGAGACCAGACGGTCGGCCGGGTTTCCCAACCCGTGAAGGTGCAGGTCCTCTACGAAGGCCGCGATCAGACCGTCGCGGCGTGCCTCCAGGGTCTGAGTCGTCGGCGGCCGGTCCTGCGCGGGATGACTCAGGTAGGGGTCCGGTTGGGGCTGGGGCGCGCCCGCGGTGGCTGCGGAGGCGGGGCGCACAGGGGCCGCCTCGTGATCACCCGCGGCGGTCACCCCCGGCAGGAGCCCGAGCGCGAAGCTGAGCGCCACACCCGCGGTGGCGGCGCGTCCGCGTGGAGCGACCCGGCTCGCACCCATCTCCATGCTCTAGTCTAGCCCGGATCATTCATGACTTCGACGTCGCCTCGCTTGTCCTTCGGCTCCACAGGCCTTTCGTCGCCCTAGAAAATACGGGGAGTATTCCCGTCGGTCGCCGAAAGCCCTGTGAAGCCGAATCCCTGCGCGATCTGACTTCGAACCCGGATCGCGAGTTGATGAATGATCCGGGCTAGGCTAACCAGGCCTAGATGCACGGGACCCATGACAGGGACCGGTCTGATCAGTCCGGCAGTCGACCGGCAGCGCGCGCGCCACTGTCCGTGCTTGCGCGCCCCGCCTTTGCGGCGCGCAAGAATCCCTACACCGCCCGTCTCTATGGGGCGATGGGAACGGTCGATGGGGGGGTACGCGTGACCGAATGGTCCCTGCAGCGGGCCTTGTCAGGTCGCTGGGACATCGTCCACGTCCACTGGCCGGAAAGCGTCTTCGATCACACATTGCCAGAGGCTATGGTTACCAGCTGGGCGCTCCTGTCGGCCGTAGATGCGGCGCGCAGGCGGGGTGCCAGCCTGGTGTGGACCGTTCACAACCTGCGAGCCCATGGCCAGCGTCACACCCGCGCAGAGGATAGATTTCGACGGGTTTGGCTCGAGCGCCTAGACGGGGTGCTGGCGCTGACCCACGCCGGCCTACAGGCGGCTCGTGAGGCGTACCCGCCGCTGCGGGAGCGACCGGCGGCGGTGGTGCCCCATCCCCACTACCGCGGCGTATATCCCGACGACACGTCCCGCGCTGACGCTCGGCGTAGGCTCGAACTACCGGAGCGTGGCCCCGTTGTGTTGTTTTTTGGGCGTGTCGCCAGCTACAAGGGAGTCCCGGATCTCGTTGCGGCCTTTGGTCAGCTTGCGGATCCGGGCGCTCGCCTGGTGATCGCGGGTGCCCCCATGTCCACGGCTGATCGCGCCGCGATGGCAGGCTGGCCGCGAGCGGACAACCGTGTGCGCATCGTGCCCGAGTTCATTCCTAGCACCGACGTCCAACACTACTTTCGCGCGGCTGACCTGGTCGTATTGCCCTTCCGAGACATTCTGAACTCCGGGTCGGCCATTTTGGCCCTGTCCTTCGATCGGCGGGTACTTGCGCCTGCGCGTGGCGCGATTGCCGAACTGGCGGAGGCGGCGGGTCCGCGTTGGGTCTCGACCTACCGCGGTGCGCTAACCACCCAGCTGCTTTCCGAGGCGCTCGCGGCGGCGGCCCTGGACCCGGACCGTACCGAGGGCGCGCACATCGCCCATCTCGACCCGGAGGAGGTCGCCCGCGAAACCATCAACGCCTATCACCGCTTCCTGGAAGCCCGGGAACGGGTCTAGCCCGGATCATTCACGACTTCGACGCCGCCTCGCTTGTCCTTCGACTCCACAGGACTTTCGCCGCCCTAGAAAATACGGGCAGTATTCCCGTCGGTCGCCGAAAGCCCTGTGAAGCCGAACCCCTGCGCGATCCGACGCCGAAGTCGTGAATGATCCGGGCTGGCTAGCGCATCGTCTTTTCTCAGTCTGGCGCGCTTCGTCTTGCGTGATCCGTTCCGGACACCAGCTCGCGCACGATCAGTGCGCGCGAGCGCGCCGGTTGTTGGCTGCTCCGCACAGCTCGCAGTCGGTGGAAGAGGCTCTCGCGGAGATCGGCGGGTAGGATGTTGTCGAGGTACTCGAGGGCGGTGCCACGGAGGCGCGTATCACCATCCATCACCGCACGCGAGCAAGCGCGGATGGCCTCGGCTTCGAAGCACAGCGCCAGTAGGGCGAAGACTAGCTGCAGGTCATCGCGGCCGGGTCTCGCATCCTGCTCGGCCTCGGCTGGCGAGCTGGGACCTAGGGCAAGCTCGCGACGCACTGCTTCCAGGACCTCCCGTTCCGTCAAGACGAGTGCGCCGGCGCGTTCGCGAATCCGCCGCAGCGCTGCCGCGGCCCGCGCTCGGACGGAACGCTGCGGGTCTCCAAGCGCGGCCGAAAGTCCTCGCTGGATACGCTCCGAGTCGGCATTTGCGAGAATTGGTGGCAGCCGGCGTCGCACGGCCGCCGGCCGCGCATGATCGAGCAAGGCGTCGATCATGGTTCCGGCACAATTTGGGACGTGGTCGCCCAGCGCTCGAGCGACGAGCGGCGCTAGTTCGTCATGCGCAAGCCAGGGCAGGGACAGGCTGATCAACTCTGCAGGAAGTGCCTGTTCAAGGACCTTGCTAGCCCGGATTGGGTCCCCACTGGTCAACCCTTCAACGCGGCCTACCAGCACATCCTGTTCGACCTCCCGTGCCTGCAGGGGTTGCTCCCTTCGTTCGCTTGCACGTTGCAGCTTGGGTGGCTGGTTGCGGCGAGACAGGGCCAGGGACTCGTCCAGCGCGTGCAGGGTCGTGCTATCGATCAGTCGATGGCGATCCAGGCGAAGCGCGCCCGAGCGCAGGCTACTTGCGAGAGCTGCCACGTAGCCTCGGCTCAGGCGGAGCGTGAGTGTGAGCACGAGGGCGGAGCCCACCGCGGAGCCCACCAGCAGGACCACGTGTGGGTCGGCCACTCCGGTGCCGAGGACGCCGACGATGGTGCCGCTACCGACGATTGTCCCAAGCCGCACCGAGCCCACATCGATGAGTGCCTTCGCGGACCGTTTCCCGGCCACCGGTACTGGGGTGTAGAAGAGCTCGTAGCCGGCACGGTACAGCGAACTTTCTGCGACGGCGGCGACCCCGCGCAACAGGCCGGCGGAGCCCAAGCCAGGCACCGCCATGGCCAGCACGGACAGGAGCGCGGTCGCACCGGGCAACGTAGCAACGGCGCCACCGAGTCCGAAGCGCTTCAGCACGGGCGCACTAAGGACCATCTGGGCGACGAATGTGAGGGCCGCCGTGCCGGTGTAGAACAATGCGAAGAAGCCGAGCAGCTGGTGCCCGTGGCCGAGGGCCCTGGACGCCTCCGCCTTGAACACGTAGTCCACGACAGCGTCGATGATCGCGAGCGAACCTGCTAACTCTAGAAGGGGCGGTAGGGCCGCGAAGCAGCGCAAGCTCTCGCAGGAAGCGCTGTCGCCGGACAACCTCGATCCCGGACCCCGACGCATGGGTTGTTCGTTGGGGAGGGTGGCTGTGTCGGAGCAGCATGCTGCCGGACACACCGATGAGGTTGACGAGGGCAAGCACCAGCAACAGCGATGCGGGTGCCAATAGAGCGCTGGCGCGTTCGATGGCCAACCCGGCCACGACTCCGCCGAGGGTTGCTCCTGCACCGACCCGACCGATCACCCGCTTGGCCGTGAAGGGATCGAAGCGTTCGTTGACACAGGACCAGAAGGCACTTGCGAGCACGCCACCCACCGAACCCACATGCAGGTAGAGCACTGCCGCCACCCGTCCAGGATAGCGTTCGGCTGTCGCGTACTCGCACGCGAACAACAGGGCCTGCAGGCCGAACAGTCCTGGTAGGCAGTTGGCAGGCCCGAAGCGGGACAGATAGCGTCCGGCGACCAGGGCCGCCCCAACCCCGATAAGGGCCGTGGCGGCGACCACTGGCGGGAGGCCTTCCGCACTGAAGTGCGACAAAAAAAGGGTATCGCGCGTGGTTTTGGCCCCAACCTGCTGCGCGATCAACAGGGCCGCAAGCCAGGCGGACATCGTCGCACCACGGCTGCGATGCCCGGTGTCTGCAGCACCCGCCATCCAGGGCTTATAACACCGCGCCTGGCCCGGATCATTCATGACTACGACGCCGCCTCGCTTGTCCTTCGACTCCACAGGACTTTCGCCGCCCTAGCCCGCATCCATCACCAAGGCACGTGATGATCGTGCAAGTGATCGGCTTCG
>JAPPOR010000418.1 GCA_028817905.1 Myxococcales bacterium | reverse complement strand
TCCTGCTCCTGTCGCTCGCGGTCGGTGGCCTGCTTGATCAGTTCAGGAAGGTCCCCGCGCATGGTGCGCCGGATCGACTCGATGGAAAGGGGCGCGGAACCCGCGATATCGGCCGCCAGGGCCCGTGCACGCGCACGTAGCTGGTCGAGGGGCACGAGCTCGTCGCAAAGCCCGATGGCCAGGGCCTGCTCGCCCTTGAGGCGCGGCCCACGGTAGAGCAAGTCGAGGGCCTTCTGGTGACCGACGACCCGCGGCAGGGTGACGCTCAGACCGAAACCGTGGTGAAAGCCGATGCGGGCGAAGTTGGCGCTGAAGCGGGCCTCCGGTGCGGCCACCCGAAAGTCCGCCAACAGGGCGACGCCGAGTCCGCCCCCGATGGCGGCGCCCTGGACCGCTGCGACGATCGGCTTGTTGGTGTCGAACAGGCGGACGGTCTCTTCATAGAGGTGGCGGCCCCGTTGCGACAGGATGTTGCGTTCGGCTTCGCCGAAGTTGGCGCCCGCGCAGAAGTGTTTGCCCTGGGAGCACAACACACTTGCGCGGCAGCGGTCGTCCTGGTCGAGCGCCTCGAGGGCGTCTGCCAGGGCCGCCATCATCGCCTGGTTGAAGAAGTTGTTGGGCGGGCGGCACAGCTCTACGGTCGCGACGTAGTCGTCGCCGACCTCGACCTCGACGTACTCTCCATAGGTCGTCACGTTCTCTTCTCCTTCTATCTCGGCAGGCCGACGAGCCTGCGCGCCACGATCATGCGCTGAATCTGTCCGGTGCCCTCCACGATGTCCATCGCCTTGACATCGCGGTAGAGCTTCTCGATCAGGTGGTCGCCGCGGGCGCCGACGGTGCCTAGCAGCTCCATGCCGAAGGTCGCCGCCTCCTGGCCCACCTGCGCGGCCATCGCCTTCGAGAGCGACGCTTCGACGATGTTGTCCCGTTGCTGGTCGGCCTGCCACCCGGCCTTGAGGCACAACAGGCGCGCCGCCCGCAGTCTGCGCTGCATGTGCTCGAGGCGGTCGCGCACGCGGGTCCGGGACAGCAGTCCGTGCTCACGGGCGAAGGCCAGGGACTCGTCTAGCACGGCGCGGCCGATGCCGATCGAGTTGGCGGCGATGACCGGGCGACCCGCGTTGAAGGTGGCCATGGCGGCCCTGAAGCCCTGCCGCCGGTCGCCGCCACTCCTCTGTCGCTGATCGCCACCCAAGAGGTTTTCCGCCGGTACGCGACAGCTGTCGAGGGTGAAGGAGGTGGACTCGTATGCCTTGAGCCCGCTCTTCTTCTCGATCTTGAACCCGCCGAGGCCGGGCGTGCCCTGCTCCACGAAGAAAGCCCGCTGACCAGCCCGTCCCTTGCCGGGGTCGGTTGTGGCTTGGATCAGCAGCCAAGCGGCACGACTGGCGTTTCCGATGAAGCACTTGGCGCCGTCCAGTACCCACTCGTTGCCGTCCCTGCGTGCGCGCGTGGCGATGGCTGCGGCGTCGGAACCAGCGCCCGGTTCGGTCATCGCGAAGCAAGCCCAGCGCGGCTTGTCCGGGGCGAGGAAGGGCCCCAGGAAGCGGCGCTTCTGCTCTTCGTTGCCGGCCGACAGGACGTTGCCCTCGGGCAGTCCTGGGCCGGGGTTGGCAACGCCCACGCCCCGATCCCAATAGGCGAATTCCTCGGCCAGCAGCAGGGATGTGACGGTGGAGCGCTTGAGACGCGCCGAGGCCGGTTTGTCATCCCCGGCCTCCTCGGTTCCTTTGGGACGCCAGCGCGTGCGTCCTTCGCCACGGGCGACCATCTTCTGAAAGTAGGGGTGGTCCACCGGGATCGGTCTGCCCAGGCGGTCGGCTTCGAGACCCACTGGCCGCACCTCGGCCCGCCCCCAGGCGCGGGCTGCCTCCAGCTGCTCACCGGTTGCGCGATCGATCCGGAAGTCCATCACTCGCCCTCCCAGCTCGACAGGGGCACCGGGAGGTCACTGCGGGCCAGTGCGGCGCCCGCGTCCTGGCGGGCCGCATCGATACCGCCGAGCAAGAGGGATAGGGCCCGAGCCTCGCGGTTGTACTTCTCCACCGGGTGGTCCTGCATGAAGCCGTGCCCGCCCAGGACCTGTACGCCGCCCGGTCCGACAAAGCGCGAGGCTTCGATGGTTTCCACCAAGGCGGATGCAGCGTGTGCTTCGAAGGGCATTCCGGCATCGCACAGCCAGGCCGCTTCCTGGACCAACAGTCGCGCGAGCTCCACCGCCGAGTGCATGTCGGTGAGCATGAAGGCCAGGGCCTGGTGGTGGCCAATGGGTTTGCCAAACGCGACGCGCTCCTGGGCATAGGTGCGCGCGTACTCGCTGGCCTGGCGCAGCACGCCCAGCAACAGGGACGCGACATAGAGCCGTGCCCGGCCGAGGGCCCGAGCCGCGCCGGCAGCATCGGCGCCACGGGAGAAGACCGGAGTGGCGGCGTTCAGCTGAAGGGCCGAGCCGCCGGCGGCCCTCAGGCCCGAGCCGTGGACCGGCTGCAGTGCGATGCCCTCGCGCATGGCTACCGCACCGTCGGTCGTCAGCACCACGACCAGATCCGCGCGGGAAGCGGGCACCCATGGCACCCATCCGGTGACCCGCGTGTCGCTCACCTCGAGCTGCGCATCCATGTGCGTCACCAGCAGGGCGCGCGCCCCCGGCTCCCTCAGCAGGGGGGCGGCCAACTCGGCGAGGGCGGCGTTGTCTGCGAGCTCCATCAGCGGATAGAGGGCCGGGCCCAGGGTGTCGAGCGCCACCGCTGCCCCCGGGTCCGCCGCTCCCAGCTCCTCTCCCACGAGCACCCGGGCCACGGCTCCGAGACCGGCGCCTCCCAGTGCCTGCGGCAGCTCGAGCGAGGAGAGCCCGACTCCGTCCCAGGCGCGCCGCACCCCTGCATCGACGGTGCGGGCCGATTCCGACGTACGGATCGCGGGTCGAAGCTGCTGCTCGCCCAGCTCTCGTGCGGTCTGTTGAACGAGCGAGAGTTCCTCGCCCGGCTCGAAGTCGAAGCCCACGGTGGGGCGGAGTGTAGCAGGCCGACCTAGCCCGGATCATTCA
>JAPPOR010000911.1:1854-3050 GCA_028817905.1 Myxococcales bacterium | reverse complement strand
TGGGAGATGCCAACGAAGTTGGACAGCGCGTCATCGTAAACAATCACCCGAGCGTTCGGCCCGGCGTTTCGCCCGACGACGATCTCGTCCAGCCCATCGCCGTCGACGTCGCCGGTGGCGATCGAAGTCACCCCGCGGTCGTCACCCCAGCCGAACCCGAGTTGGGCGTCACCGACAGGTGAGATGCCGACGAAACCTGCGCCCTGATCGTCGTACACGACGAGCCGCACATTGTCGCCGGCGCTGCGGCCAACGATCAGCTCGAGCTGTGGATCGCTGTCCACGTTCCCCCAGGCCACGGCGGTTGCTCCGCGCGAATCGCCCCACCCCGATCCGAGTTGGGCGAGTCCACCAAAGTTGGTCGCTTGATCACCATACACCGCAACCCGCATGTTGGGTCCTGCGTTGCGGCCCACTGCGATCGCGTTGGCAGCGTCCGCATCGTCGCAGACGCTCTGCGCATGCGCGGTCTCGATGGAGAGGACTGTCGCCACGGTGGCGAATGCGCGGCCGAACCATACCGGAAGCCGATGCGTACGCCTCATCGTGCCTCCCCCTCGTGCTCAGCCGTCGCGCGGGTGCAGATAGGCCCACCCGCCGCATCGCTGAAGCATCCGCCCTCGCAGCAATCCTGCGTGGCGCACGACTCTCCCAAGGCGGCGCATGCGATTGCAGCTGCACAGCGCGACTGACCGCTACCATCGGTCACGCAGCCCCCTTCACAGCAGTCCATGTCCGCGCACGATGCGCCCATCGGCGCGCAGGCCGCGCTCGCCGCGCATCTGGAGGTGCCGGTACCGTCGTCCATGCACGCCCCTTCGCAGCAGTCCTGTACGCTGCACGGCTCACCGTTGGCTGCGCACATGGGTTTCGGCGCACAGCGTGCTTCGCCCGTGGGCCCTACGACGCACCCGCCCATGCAGCAGTCCAGATCGGCACAAGAATGACCCTCCGGAGCGCACGCGCGGTTTTCGGAGCATGTCGCAACGCCCCGCCCGTCCAGCGAGCAGGAGCCAGCGCAGCAATCCCCCCCGTCGCAGGGTTCACCCATTTGAACGCACTCGGTGGCCCCCGGCTCGTCCTCGATCTCCCCCGACGAGCAGCCAGCAAACAGGGCCACCGAAACCAGCACAGCCAGGCCGAGTTTCCGTGACAAAACAACCTCACATTGGGATATAAAGCAGCAAATCGATAAT
>JAPPOR010000911.1:0-1248 GCA_028817905.1 Myxococcales bacterium | reverse complement strand
GGTCGTGCAATCCCCTGCGCAGCTGCTGCGCAGCTTCTTGATCATCACTTTGGCATTGGGTTGCGGCAAGAGTTTCGCGGTGACATCGGACGAAGACACCAGCGTCGCCGAAGGTCGAAGCGCGAGAGCACGTGGCCGCTCGAGCGATGCCACAGGCGCCAGGGGCGCGACGAAGGCCGCCATTGAAGACAGCGAAGCCGCGGTCGATGCGGGTTCCGAGCAACCGGCCGCGGTCGACGCGGGTCCCGAGCAACCGGCCGCGAACAACACGGCCAACGCGGAGGCGCCGGAGAGCCTGGAGCGGTTCAGCTTCTTCGTGACCAGCCTTGAGATCATGCGCGAGCTTTCAGGCAGCGCAGATGGCTTTGGCGGCGATCTGGGCGGGATCGAAGGCGCCGATCGGATCTGCCAAGAGGCGGCCGCCAGGGTTGGCTTCGGCGACAAGACCTGGCGCGCATTTCTGAGCGTGACCGATGGCGGTGACGGCAACCCCATTCACGCCATTGATCGCATCGGAGAGGGACCCTGGTATGACCGCAATGGCCGGCTGGTCTCCGAAGACAAGGCGGGTCTGCTCGCGGGCGATCGCCCCGCTGGGGACGCGCAGACAATCAACGATCTGCCGAACGAGTTTGGCGAAGGCCTCAAGATGATGGGCGACACCCACGACATCCTCACGGGCAGCAACGCGATGGGCATGTTGGACTCCCCCGAGCCCGAAAACACGTGCAACAACTGGACGAGCACGACCGTGATGCCCATCGGCGGGGGCTTTGGACTTCCCGACGGCTTCGATTTCGAGGACCTCTTCGCGGGCTTCGGGTCGCGCGACGGCGGAGTGGGCTTCGGAGGACGGCCTGGTGGCCTGCGCGTGGGCCACTCGTGGCCAGCGATCAGCGGCCAGAATTGGATCGCCTCGCATTCGGAGACCTCCTGTGCGGCGGGGGTCAACCTGGTCCAGAACGGCCCGGGAGACGGGAGCAGCGTGGGTGCGGGCGGGGGTTGGGGCGCGTTCTACTGCTTCGCGCTGACGCCCTGAGCGCGCGAGGGACGGATCTCAGCAACAGTAACTCAGTGGCATCGGCCGCGCGGTCGCGGGTCCAGTTTGGCTGCTGGGTGCGTGAGCAAGTCTGACGACTTCCGCTTGCCTGTCCGGGCTTGCCCGCGCGAGTAATTGTGCCAGGCGCCTGCACGACTCACACCCAGCGCCCTTCCCGCGCTCACCCTCTGTCGGGCTGCTTGCATGCC
>JAPPOR010000711.1 GCA_028817905.1 Myxococcales bacterium | reverse complement strand
CCTAGCCCGGGTGTCTAGAGCGCGGCTTCGCAGCGACGAGGGAAAGGGAGCGTGCCTGGATGGACACCAATGCGACCTGATCACATCCAACACGCGCCTCGAGCGTGGCATGAGTACCGAATGCCTTCGTCGCACAATGCTGTGATACGAGGGTCTGTCGCACGGCCCTGGCGGCTGTACTGGTAACCAACGGCCCCCTGCTGCCGGACCATCTCTGAGAACGTCCAGTGCGGCGTCGGCGCGTGTTTCCGCTCCCTGGAACACCCTCCCCGACACTTGAAGCGCGTACAAAAGCATTGAAGGTGAACGAATCACGACGCCCCCTGGCAGTGATCGGTTGTGATCGGTTTCGACCTAGCGACTGCTCGAATGCATCGTGGCTCAGTGTTGGACCTCGTTTGGACGATTTGGGTCGCAAGCCGTTATCAAAGGTACCGCCCAAGGGTCTCGGTATATGATGCCGAACACCGCCCGTCGTTAGGTGTTCGGCGTTTCCATCCATCATCCGAGCAGGAGAACAAGCGACTCATGAATTCTATGTACAAGGCACTTGCGATTGCCGCGTGCGCCTCCCTGCTGTGGGCAGGCTTGGCTGCCGCCCAGGACCAGGACGCACTCGAGGATCTGGGCAAGCGCGTATTTTTTGACAACATCTCGAACCCGCCCCGCCAGGCCTGTGCAACCTGCCACGTTCCGGCCAACGGTTGGACCGCCGGTGTCGCGGCCATCAACCTGGGTCAGGTCGCGGTAACCGGAGCCAACCCCCACACGGTCGGCGGACGCAAGCCGCCGAGCGCGGCCTACGCCCACGTGAGCCCCGACTTCGGCGAACGCATTCCAGACTCCGGCCTGTGCGCGGCCGGCTTGGGGCGCCTCTGCATTGGGGGCGTATTCTGGGACGGCCGTGCCGACGGGACCGCGATCGGCGATGAGGTCTTCGATGGTGACTTGCTGCTGCAAGCCGCTTACCAGCAATTCCTCGGCCCCACCGCCGACCAAGCCCTGGGACCGTTTCCCAACGACGTGGAGCAGAACGTTCCCAACGGCAACGATGGCGGCCTGCCCGGTGCGGAAGCGGTCTGCCGACACGTGGAGGATGCCCGCTACGCCGAGCTATTCGAGTTCGCCTGGAACGAGCCGATCGACTGCGAGCCGGACCGTGTGGCGCTGAGCTTCAAACGGATCGCCGTGGCGATCTCCGCCTTCGAGCACTCGGATGAAGTCAACTCCTTCAGTTCCAAGCGCGACACGGCGCTGCTGACCGATGACGACGCAAACCCGGGGGAGTTTCCCCTGGCTGGACTCACGGCCGAGGAGAACCAGGGCCACGACCTGTTCTATGGAATCACCTCCCAGGCGAATCCGTCAGGCAAGAACGCCAACTGCGCGCTGTGCCACAACAGCGAGGGCCCAGGCTCCCTGGGTGACGAGCTCGAGCAGCTCTATTCGGACCAGGCCTTCCACGACCTGGGCCTGCCCCCCAACTTCGAGATCGCCAACTTCGACCCCAACAACCCCGATGTGGGTCTGGAGGGCTTCACGGGCAACCCCGGCCACAAGGGCGACTTCCGCACGCCCACCATGCGCAACGTCGACAAGCGGGTCGGCGCCGGATTCCCCAAGGCCTACATGCACAACGGCTACTTCAAGAACCTGGAGGACGTGGTGCACTTCTACAACACGGCAAGCCTCAAGGAGGACCCGGTCGCGTGTCCGGCAGGCACCACCGCCGCCGAAGCGCGCGCCAACGATTGCTGGCCCTCCGCCGAGCTGCCGGGAGGTTCGGCCCGCGGCGCGGTGTTCGGGGACCTGGGCCTGACGGAAGCGGAAGAGGCAGCCATCGTGGCCTACCTCAAGACCCTTTCCGACACCGAGACGGTCACGCAGCCGTTGCCTTACCACTAGTAAGAGGACTTGCAGGTCTCGCGGTCATTGCGGGCGCCGACTCCCCGGCGAGTCGGCGGCCGGGGCCGCCCCGAGGCCAGCGCCAGCAGGGCTATGCGGTGCATGAAGGGAAGCCCCGGGCTTCTCCTCGCCGTGCGCCCAGTCACAGAACGAACGCTGTCGGTTTCCGAACATGGCGAGGCAGCCGATCCCGTCCGCCCTACTGTCGACGTGCGCGTCAGGATGAACACAATCGGTTCGAATTGGCTGTTTTTTGGGTGGCGCTTGGCGCACGGGTAATGGAGCATAGCGGCGATCATCGAAGTGTGCGGCGGTACTTGGGGGAGCACCATGCACGAACGAAGTGGGCGAACCGCGGGGCGGTGGTCTAGTGAGGGTCCGAAGGGGAGCGGGGGGCCGCCGAGATGCGGATGGCTGTTCGGACTACTGATGCTCACGGGCTGCAGCAGCGCGCAGCGATCGGCAAGCCAGGACCAAGAAGCGACTGAGGGAAGCGAGGGTGCAGGCCCCGTCGAGACATCGGCGGCCGCGGCAGACGCGGACAAGTGCGAAACCTTGTCACCGATCTATCCAACAAAAGGTGTCCACAGCCCCTGCGACTGCGGCCCGGACGAGTGCGTAGAGAAGCGCAAGCCGTCGGAACCGCCGGACCCGCGCTACCCGGAGTATTGGGTGAGCCGGTGGAACATGTTCCGGGTCTTCCGCGGCTATGAACGCAACCTACCTCCGTACGCTGACCCACCCACTGGCCTCGAGGCGGGTGTCGACTACGAGAAGACGCACGGAGCCACGTACTATGACAGCACCTATCGGCCACAGGACGGCGACGGTCACGGGGCGATGATGGAGCACTACGAAAAGTACTGTCTTCCGATTTTTCCCATCGACAGCCACTTCACGTGTTCGTTCATTTCTCTCGGCAACAAGGCGTACTTTCTCACCTACGAGGGGGACCGCCCCAAGGAAATGCCGCCCTGTTGCCTCTTCTCCCCCTACAATCACCCGCCGCGGCGGGATTTCATCAAGCACCTCCCCTACAGCGCCCAGGACAGCACTCACCTGGACAACACCCTGCAAGCCTACCGCTACATCGCCAAGGGGCCTGGGGATCAAGACATTTGGTTCGCCTACGCGTTCTATCGCGGTCAATGGCTCGACCCCGACCATCGCTTCCTTAGACCACAGTCGTTCTACTTCTCGGGCTCGCCGACCAAACCCCCGGATGCTCCCTTCGTCAGCCAGAACTACGTGGACTTTCGCATCGAACGACCGGACCCGGCCAAGACCTGGGCGCTGGTCGGGCAAATGTGCCCGCCGCAGCCCCCAGCGTGCCAGCTATTCGATCCGCCGGTGCCTCCCAAGGGGGCCCAGGATGAGGCCCAGGATGAGGCCCAGGGTGAGGCCCAACAGGGCCAGCAGGGCCGGCAAACAAGGGGCTCCGGGTGGAACGACGTGGATTTTGCACGCGAGGGGACCCCATGAGCTACCTCGACTGGCCGCGGCTGCACTTCAAGGGTCGCTTTCAAGCCGACACCTCAACCGTGAACAACGACGTGCGGCACTACAAGAGCGATGCCTTCGAGCCCCAGTTCCAGGCCATGATGGTGGGGCACGGGCAGGGGCAGGGGCAGGCGCAGCGCACGAATGGGTACTGGAATCCCGAAGGCAGCGGCGCATGGCGCTTGGTGCACTGTCGCATCACGTCGGCTGTACTTGCCAGCAAGACGATCACAAGCGCGCGCGCCGACCCCGTGGTCGGGATGCGCATCGCAGGCTCCGACGACCGGGTGGCGGGCAAGCTCGTGGACCTCGACCCGCAGCAACAGGCCGTATCGCAGATCTGGGGCCTGCGGGTGGCGTTGGAAGACGACCGCAACGTCCGCCTATTCGACGGGCACTACGACGTGGGAACCTTCTCCAACCTGTGGAAGCGGCAGCAAATCCCCGCGAATTTCGATCAGACCCTGGCGGCCGCCTTCCAGTCCCAGGTCAACCATGTCCAATGGTCAGAGGATCTCAGCCACTCGGAGGCGCTGTCCGCGCTCCGGGCTGCCTGCAACGACGGGCCCCTATCCATCTGCTTCAACACCTTCGGGTTCGACCGCGAGCCAAGCGCACCGGACTACACGACCGGGGTCGTGGCGGGCACAATCGGGCCCGCGACACCAGCGGAACCCAAGCACTTCGTGCTGGGTCGCCAACTGGTGGCGCCCCTGCGAGACGGAAATCCGACCGCACCGCTCCACGGCGTCTACAGCTTTACCTGCGTCGTGCACGCCGGTGCCCGAGTGCTGAGCGCGGACATGGGCAACTGTCTTCCAATCCTGCACGCAGACGGAACCTTGCAGGACGTGGGCGAGCTTTCGCTAGCCGTCGCCAAGCGGCACGACGTTGCCGCCGGGGATCGCGTCGGCGGCCGCGAGCTGGCGATGATCGGCACGATTCCCTACCAAAGGCCCCTTTGGTATGAGCGAACAGCGGGGGTGATCGACCTGCCCTACGGCCACGATGGCTGGCTAAGTGAGAACATTGGCGGGCATCCAGTGCTACTCGTACGCGCGGCGCCCGCGGACACCTACGATGTTCTGGTCCGCGAAACCGCAGACGGCCTGTACGTTCGTGCGGATAGCCATGTTTGCCGCCTCAATCCAGGGCAGGCGGCCGAGGTCACGCTATACGGCACCCGCTTCGGTACACCCCATGGCATGGCCCTTTCACTGTCAGCCGACAACAGCTTGATCGGGGGCGCGGGCACGGGAGCGACGCTCAACCCGGAACGGTGGCCAGTGCCCGATGTAGGCGTACCCGCATCCGCCCTGAGCTACCCGGCCACCTTGGAGCTCGGGCCTGACGGAAAGGGGAAGCTCGAGCTATCGGCATCCGAGAGCGGTCCGGGGTGCCCGCGTGGATATCTCGATGGTCAGGTCTATGGCGTGGGGTACCGAATCCAGAACACACCGTCGAACTACATCGAAAACCCGTGGAACTTCGTCAGCTGCCTGCTCTGGGACGCCTGGGCCGTGCCGGACGAGCCAACCTGGTACCGCGACATCGGTCCGATTCTCTCCCAATACGGAAACCTATATCCGATCATGAGCCGGCACCTGGTGGACCTCGGTGACTACGACAGCGTGGTCAAGCATCGACAGAGCCTGATCTTCTGCTTTGAATTGCCCGTCAGCGATCCCAATTCGATGCCCGTCAGTCGCGACCTCTCCGACAACAAGCGCCAGGGGATCCTGCGGTGGCTCAAGAATGTGGGTCCGGACGGCCTTCCGGCAAAGGGCACACCGGAAGATCGCCCGAAGGCTTCGGCCCCCTCGCACACGCTCGCAGGGGCAGCGGGCGTCTCGCCACAAGCAAGACCCCAGGAGCGACCGCCCGACCCTGGTGGCATGCTCGACTATCTCAACGAGGTCCTGAAGCAACAGCGAGGCCGGCTGACGAAGGGCGGGGACGAGTCATGATCCGAATCGATCCGAAGTGGGTAGAGGGGCTGCAATCATCGAGGTCGAGGGAGGAGCTGTATCTGTACCTGCAGAAGGCGATTGAGCTCGAGCACAGCACGATTCCACCCTATCTCACCGCGTATTATTCGCTCAAACCAGGTCTCAACGATGGCATCGGAAACCTGCTTCGCTCGATCGTGATCGAAGAGATGCTTCACATGACCATCGCTGCCAACATTCTGGTCTCGATCGGGGGAGCGCCCTCGATCAACGGGCCCGGATTCGTCCCCCGCTATCCCGGCCCCTTGCCGATGGGCATCGGAGGCAAGGATTTCGTCGTTCCGATCGCGGCCTTCTCGCTGCCGCTCGTCAAGGGCACTTTCATGGTGATCGAGGAACCGGAGGAACCGATCCCAGTGGGTACCCTAAGGGCGCAGCCGCCGCACTACCGCACGATCGGCGAGTTCTATGACGCCCTCAAGGAGAAGCTGCGAGGACTCGACCCGAGCGCCTTTGGGCATGTGGACCGCCAGGTGGTCGGCGCCTTTTCGAAGGACCAGAACTTCCCCATCAAATGCGCCGATACCGCCTGCCAAGCGATCGACATCATCGTCCGACAGGGCGAAGGGTCGGCTGTCGACCCGTTCGAGGCGCCTGGCGAACCCGCCCACTACTACCGCTTCGGCGAAATCTGCTACGGCAGCAAGCTGATTCGCGGGCAGGACGGAGGCTTTTTGTATGGCGGCGCCCCAATCGCCTTCGTCTCAGATGGTGTGTTTCCGATGAAGGAAAACCCGACCGCGGACCAGTTTCCGCGCGGCACGTTCGGACGCCTGCTATCGGACAACTTCACGGAAGGCTATCGCAACCTGCTCAACGCCCTGCACCTGGCGTTCAACGGGGAACCGGAGCGAATCTCCGCGGCGCTCGGCCTGATGTACCAGTTGCGCTTGCTGGCGCAGCGCCTGATGGGTACGCCGCTCGAAGCCGATGCCCTGCCCACGGCAGGGCCGGTTTACACAGCCGAGTAGCGCCCAAGCGTGTCCCGCCTACGCCGCTCTGCTACCGGGTTTCTGAGATCGAGCGCGCCCGCCGAAGGCCCCGCGACGCCAGCTGCAGGCAACCGACGGCTACCCGCGGTGTAAGGCCAGGGACCTACCCGGTTGGCGGCACCGCGAGCGTCGGGGCTCCGATGCAAACCACTAGGCCACAAGTAACCACCCGCAACGTACGCCGCGCACGGCCCTCGGTCGAACGTTCGTGTATACTGGAGCGCTCGGAGGCTGCCGGGGGTGCAACAGGTCATCGGGGGGCGATACGCCGTTGAGGAAACGCTCGGCAAGGGCGGCATGGGGGTGGTCTACCGTGTGACCGATCTGACGCTCGGTAACACGGTCGCGCTGAAGCAGGTAAGGCTGCCAGCGGATAGCCGTGAGGAAGCGATCACCTCGCACTTCGCGCACGAGTACCATACGCTGTCACAGCTCGCGCATCCGCGGGTGGTGGCCGTCTACGACTACGGAATCGAGGGCGGCGAGCCCTACTACACGATGGAGCTCCTCGGGGGCCACGACCTGCGACGGGTCGGCAAGGTCTCGTGGCGGCGCGCATGTGAGTTGCTGCGCGACGTGTGCTCCGCGCTGCAGCTACTCCATGCGCGCCGCCTGGTGCACCGGGATGTCACGCCTCGCAACATCCGTGTGGCGCCCGATGGACGGGCCAAGCTGTTTGACTTCGGGGCCATGGCACCGTTTGGCCACGGAGAGCATGTGGTCGGGACCCCTCCTTTCGTGGCCCCCGAGACCCTGCGACGCCTACCGCTAGACGGGCGCACCGACCTGTTTGCCCTCGGCGCGGTGGGCTACTGGTTGCTCACCGGGCAGCACGCCTACCCCACCAATCACGTATCGACCCTAGAAATGCTGTGGGAGACCCGCCTGCGCGAGCCCTCATCGCTAGCGGAAGACATTCCGCACGCCCTGGAGGACCTGGTCGTCGGACTCTTGTCCCTCGACCCGCAGGGTCGGCCCCCGTCCGCCGCCGACGTGATGTACCGACTTGAGACCATCCGCGAGCTCCCACACGAGACCGACCTGGCGATCGCACAAGCATACCTGAGCACGCCCAAGCTGGTCGGTCGCGATCAGGAGTGCAGCAGGTCGCGTGCCGCGCTTACGGAAACGGGTCGCGGCCAAGGTCTGCTCGTGTCGGGCCAGGACGGGACGGGCCGCAGCCGTCTGATCGACCAGCTGGCACTCGACGGTAAGCTTGCCGGTCGCCACGTGTTGCAGCTGAACGCAGCGGCGCTGCCACGGAAACGCTTCGCAGGTGCGCGCAAGCTGTTGGTCGAAGTGTTGGGGCTCGCGGGTGCGCGGAATGCGCTCGACTCCGCACTGTGGGAGTCGGTGACCGGACTTGCCGAAGGCGCAGGGACTTCCGCCGATCCGTCGGAGGCGTTGCTCGCCGCTGTCGAGTGCCTCGCGGCCGACAAGCCCACGCTCGTGCTGATCGACGACCTCGAGCACCTCGACGACGCCTCGAACGCCTGCCTGATCCAGGTGGCGGCGCTGTTGAAGCGCTCGCCTGTGGTACTCGCCATCGCCTACAACCCCGACAAGCTCGCCGCCGCACCGCGCGTACTGGTCGCGGCGCTCGCGAAGCGCGGGACCCGTTTGAAGCTCGCCGGGCTGGAGGATGAGGACACCCTGCAGCTGCTCCGGTCAGTCTTCGGCGAGGTCGCACACCTCCGTGGCATCGCACAATGGGCGCATCGGGTCGGTGAGGGGCTGCCCAAGGTCACGATGGAGCTGGCACAACACCTCGTCGACAGCCGAATCGCCCGCTTCGAGCTCGGGCGCTGGACGCTACCCGAAGACCTCTCCGGCTTGGCCCTGCCGGACAGCATCGAGGCGGTTCTACGGTCTCGGATCGCGGCCCTTGGCGCTGCAGCGCGCGAGGTGGGACAGACACTGTCGGTCCTGCTGCCGCTCAGCGTGGACGCTCCTCCGGTCGGCGCCTACGAGGTGCTGTTTGGGGATGCGCTCACGCTCGCAGAGGTCTTCGAGGGGCTCGACGAGCTGATGAGCGCCGGCATCCTGATGCGCATGGAGGACCGGTATGCCTTCGCCAGCACGAGCCATGGCTTGGCATTCGCGGCGACCCTCGACACACCGCGCCGGCAGCTTCTCCACGCGCGGATCGGGGGCTACTACCTCACATGCGACGGCGCACATCTGCGCGCTGCCTACCACATGTGGCAGGCGGGCGAAGAGGACCGAGCATTTGAACTGATGTCTAGGCCCCTGCCGTACAAGCTCGGCCTGGACAGCATGCATGTGCGCACGGCGCGCTCACGCCATGGCCTACAACTGATTCACTGGGGCATCGACCATATGGCGACAGGGCAGCCCGCCCCGGAACGATGTGCGCACGCCTACAGTGAGGCGCTCGCACTAGCGGCCGGAGTCGATCCGAGCCTTGTACGCTGCGCCCCGGCGGCCCTCGCCCGCCTGGTCCATGATAGCGGTCGCGACCTGTTCGACACCCTGGCCCCGGCCACTCCACAAGGAGAGCGCGTCGAGCGCGTGATGGAGGCCGCTCACAAGCGCTGGGAAGCAACCCCGGTAGCGGACCGTGGGCTACCTCCGAAGCAGGGGATCGACAAGCTCGCGCTTGCCCTGGTCATGCTCGGCGGAGCCTATCGCCGTATGCTCGACGTGCAGGGCCTGCGGAGTCTGGCCACCCTCGTGGAGCCCTGGACGGCGATCCCCGCGATCGAGGTCGTCCATCGCACGACGGAAGCGGCGATCGCGTGGTCCCGGGGATGCGCGAGTGTCTCCGCGATGCAACAGGCACTCGACCTCCTGGCCGAACCGCTGCCGGGCTTTGGTGCGGTCATACGCTTCGGGGTCATCAACGTCCTCAACCACCGCTGCGGACTGGAAGAGGCACTCAATGGGCAAGAGGCAGCGCTCGCAAGGGCGCAACACCTCGTCGGGCAGCCCGTCTACCCGGTGCTCGGCTGGGATGTCCGCGTCAACCTCTACCGCACGCGCGGGATGGGCGACGAGCTCACCCATGCGCTCGAGCAGCGCGCCCTGGCGGCCATGCGCTACGGCAACTCCCATCTCGCTCTGGGCGTGCCCGGCGAGATCGCGACCGCCGTCCACACCGACGACCTGATGGCTCTGAACTCGCTGCTAGCGCGCGCCGAAGCCGAGGCGGAAAGGTATTCCGGTTGGCGTCCGGTTTACCTATACGCCAGGGGCTGCCGTCGGCTGATGACCGGTGACGCCGAAGGGGCGCTGAAGGAGCTGGAGACGGCATGCCGACTCGCACCGATCGGCGAGCACCCCTTCTGGCTACTGCCGTTCGAAGGTCGCCTGCGAGCGTTGTTGAGCCTGGGCGCCACGTCCCAGGCCACAACAATCGCGGGCGAAGTCGAGAGCGAGGTGCAACGTCGGGGGCTCGAGCCGAACCGCGCAGGCCTGTTTGAGATGGCGCTGGCGCTGTGCGAAGCCGCCGACGGCCAGCAGGACGCGGCGTGTGGGCGGCTGCGCGGGGCTCTTGCGCGACTCCAAGCGGAGGGCTGTCGCGGGCTGCCTCTGGGACTGCTTCACGAGTCGCTGGCGCGCGTCCACGGCATGCGCCGCGACCGCGATGCGGCCAGGCGGAGCCTAGGTGAAGCCACGCGCGCGTACGGTTCCTGTCCGCCACCGGCCCAGACGGCGCGCCACGCTCGCCTTCTGGCCGCGACCGAACGACTGGTCGCGCAGGTTGACCTCGACGGATCCGGGTCAGGCGCCATCATGCCTGGGGAGGCGACCCTCTCGCCACTGAACGCGGGGCTATCACTGGATCTGGCTGAGAATGGCCCCGAGCTGGAGGAAGGCCTGCGCGGCGTAGCAGGCAGACTCGGCGTGCCTGCCGTGGCCCTTTTCGTGCACGGTCCGGCCGGCTTCGAGTTCGTCGAACAACACGGCAAACTCTCAACGGCCACCGTCGGTGAAATAGCGACTGCGCTTGACCGCACCGCACTCTCCGAGCTGGGGATGTGTACGTTCACGATAGACGACGAGCTGCCGGTCTCGACGCGGTCCCAGGCGACGGTCGCGTTGACCACCACTTCGGGCGAAGCGTACGAAGCGCTGCCGCTTCCGCTGGCCGAACCGGAAGCAGTCCTAGTAGTGCCTGCGCGCTCCCGGGCCAATCACGCAGCCTTCGACGACTTGCTCGCCCTGCTGTCGACTTCCGCAGTGGCGCGCGCCGCGACAAAGAACGCAACGTGAGGGCATCCGATACGCGCATGAATGTCCCGCTCGCCCGCGTGTCTAGCTAGCTAGCCGGATGCGAATCGAGGAAGCTGGCTGCGAGGCGAAGCGTCTGCCGTTGAAGCTGAGCGAGACGCCGGAAAGTTGATGAGTATCCGGGGTAAGCGCCCCACGCGAGGCTTGCTCACCGTCGCCGTGGGCCATGGCGCTCCCCCTGACAAGCGTTCATGGCCCAGCATGAAGAGAGTTCGCAGAACGACGGCGGGCTCGCTGTCGTCGCAGGCAAGATCTGCTACCAGATGAACGCACCTGATGCCCACCTCCAACAGCCACCCTTTGTGTCTCTTGCCCACCCATCACCGGCTTCGGGTCACCGCGCTCGTTGGCGTGCTGATGCTCAGTGCAGGCTGCAGCGATAGCAGAAGCGATGCGGTGTCGATGACAACCGGCCCCACGGCAGACGGCAACGAGACAATGGCGATGATGAAGGCTGTGGCCGTCCAGCCAGCAGCCGGTTCGGCCTCTTCAGCGGGCTTGGGAACCACCGACGGTGCGGCCATGGGCCCCAAGGGACCTGGGGGTCAGGGTGCCGTTCCGCAGGGCAGACCCGCACCGGCCATGGGCGCGGGCAGCGACGGAGCGGACGGCGTGCCCGATGTAATGGTCGAGCTGGTCCATGGCACTGTCGGCGGTACTACGCTCGAAGGAGGCGCGCGCCGCTTCCTGAAGATCCCCTACGCAGCGCCGCCGCTCGGCGACCTGCGCTGGCGCGCGCCGGCCGACCCCAAGCCGTGGGAAGGCATTCGCTTCGAGACAGAGTTCAGCCGCAGCTGTCCACAACTGATGGATCAAGGCGCGCCCGCAAGTGACAATGAGGACTGCCTATACCTCAACGTCTGGGCGCCCGAACCCCAGCCAACGGCAAGCCCGGTGATGATGTGGATCCACGGTGGTGGCAACTTCTCCGGCGGTGCCGGCATTCCGATCCCGACCACGAACAAGCTCTGGTACGACGGGCAGGTCCTGGCAGCCAGCGGGGGGGTCGTCGTCGTCACGATCAACTATCGGCTCGGTCCCCTGGGGTTCATGGCCCATCCCGAGCTGGCGGCCGATGGGGGCCCCGCGGGCAACCAGGGGCTGCTCGACCAGCGCAAGGCCCTTGCATGGATTCGCGACAACATCGCGGCCTTCGGAGGCGACCCGGACAACGTGACCATCTTCGGAGAGTCAGCCGGTTCGGCCAACGTGTGCTACCAAGTGGCGTCGCCGGGTAGTCGCGGCCTGTTCCACCGCGCCATCAGCCAGAGCGGCGGCTGCACCATGCGACGCGGTGACGAGGGGCAAAGCTCGGAAGAGGTCGCAAGCAAGATGATCGCCTATGGGGAGGCCCTTGGCTGTGCCGCCGGCGAGGGACAGCTCGCGTGCATGCGACAGGCACCGGTGGACACGATCCTCGGCAACTCCATGCAACCGATGCCCGGCGACGGAAGCATCCGCGATCCACAGTGGGCCTTTACACCGGTTGTCGACGGTCCTGAGGGCTTCCTGCCAAGCGACGCGCGTTCGCTGTTCGATGCGGGCGAGATTTCCGACGTCCCTTACCTGCTCGGCTCCAACAACGACGAAGGCACAATCTTTCTGCTGCGGGCCGATCGCATCATGACCGAAGCTGACTATCGGGCCGATCTGGAAGCACGCTACGGTGACGTGGCCCCGGACGTATTCGACCTGTACCCACCGTCGGACTATGCGGACGACTACATGGCTGCGCTCTCGCGCGTGCTCGGAGACGCCCTCGTCTGCAGCACCTACGACACGGCGCTGCGCGCGGCCGCGGCCGGGCGAAGCGTCTTCATGTACAACTTCAACATGCCCTGGGCGCTCAACCCGATGCTCCTGGGAGCCGCACACGCGGCCGAGATCAGCCACGCGTTCGGGACCCCGCACCTGCCCGGCAAGGACCCCGAGGCCGACCAACAGAGCGCCGCCGTGGCGGACGCCATGCTGGGCTACTGGACGTCGTTCGCCAAGAGCGGCGACCCCAACAACCCCGAGGCACCGGCGACGTGGCCCGCCTTTGCCCCCGAAAACGACCTGCGCCTTGAGCTCGCCCCCGGATATCCAACGCGCGAAGCGTTTCGCGCAAAGCATTGTACCTTCTGGCGCTCCGAAGCTGGCGTACTCTGAGGCTCCAACCGTTCTACGCGCCCACAGAGCATCAGTCCTCTTGCCCTATTGCTTTGACGCAGGCCGCTTCGCGCGCGGTGGGGCAATATCGACGCCACCCGCGGAGCCTGCCGACAAGAGTCGGCTCGCAGCACGATCGCCGTCGCGTTTGGCCGCACCGAAACTGTTGACCTCTCGGAGGGCACAGCGCATGTAC
Organism: Myxococcales bacterium; assembly: GCA_028817905.1. GTDB lineage: Bacteria > Myxococcota_A > Polyangia > Polyangiales > JAFGIB01 > JAPPOR01. Next base: position 3,754 of record JAPPOR010000711.1, on the reverse strand, counting down.
GCACTGCCTTCATGTCCGCCACACTACAGCGGGCATCCAAAGGGAGGCGCGCTCCGAAAGGAGCTTGCCATGGGTCACCTCGTTACTAGGTAGCCAGTGTCGCTTGCTGTTTCGTTGATGGCCGCGTGACCGGCAGGCGCGATCGCGCTTCACGCTCGGTTCAGCGATTGCACGGAGGGGCCCGCAATGATGGTGCGAAGAGCATTGGCGGTGTTGACGGCGCTTTGGGTAGCGCTCTTGCCACTACCCGCGGGCGCGGCCCAGTGGGACACCAAGCACTATCATGGAAGTTTGTGCCAACCGAACAACGATGAGGATGACTTGTATCGCTGGTACACAACCGGCACCCGAAACAAAGGGGAGTCCCGCTTCGCCCACCTCATCTGCCCGATTGTCCGTGACAACACAACCAATACCAACGGCGCACTGGTCCGCGTGACCGTCAGGGAAGTTGACCGCGGAGGCTGGTGCTCCCTGCACGCGATGGCCTGGCCGGACCCCTCCACCGTCATCAGCGCCTGGGGTGCATGGGAAGGGGGCGGCATCAAGATCGTGGAGCTGCAACTGCACAGCAGCTTCAAACACGGACACTATTCTCTGTGGTGCACGATAAGCGAAGGCAGCAGTGTCATCAGCTATTGGGTAGCGGAGCGGCTCCCGAGCGATGCCAACAACTAGTGCGGCGAGTGAGGTGGTATGACTCTTCGATGGACCGATACCCGCCACCGCGGGACCGATGACCTGGTCAGACTGCTGGGCGTGGGAGCTCTGTTCTGGACCCTGACGGGGTGCGCGCCCATCACCCAGGCGTCGCCCGGCAGGCAAGCAAGCCAGCAAGCGATGCTCGCGACTTCGCCCGCCGTTGCGATGGCTACGGCCCAGCGCGAGGTAGATCAATACCTGAGCGAGCTGCGTGATCGGTTCAACGGAGAGACTGCAGACCCGCGCGGATCCAGGGACCCAACCCTTCGGATCCAACAGGCATTCGAGCAGGATCGCGAGGGTGCGCCTGCCATCCTCGAAATGCAATGCCGTACGACGCTGTGTAGGTTGCGGACCACCGGCGACCCATCAGATGTGGGCCAGGTACTGCACCGCGCGCTGCCCAGTCTTTCCGGGCATTTCTCGGCTTCGGTAATGACACAAGAACGAGTCGCGTCCGAGTCAGCCCAGACCACGGTCTATCTGCTGCGGAAACAGCCTGGCTCGCGCCGATAGGAACGCATGTACGTCGGCGTAGCGGGAGCTGTCTGCGTCTGCTGACAGCCAACTGCCTCCGCGGATTCGCCGTTTGGAGAGCCGAGAGAGCGTGGCACCGGTCTCGCGCTGGTGGCGTGGTTCTGGTAGGGATGCCCGATGGAATTGATCAAGTCCCAGTTCGACGTCGGCCTGACCCCATCGGACCCCGAGGCATCGGTGGCGTACTATCGAGACGTGCTGGGCTTTCGGCAACTGCCATCCGCACAGATGGGCGAGGGGCTGACGCAGCATCGCTTCGTCCTAGGCGGGCACCTGCTCAAGCTCAACGCCTACGCTGATCCGCCGGAGCGGCGACCGGGGGGTGTGGAGCGCGCCATCGGCATGCGGCTGCTCGCGTTTGTGATCGATGACTACGAGGACATGCTCGCGCGCCTGGACACCCACGGCCGGCGTCACACTGCCCTCAAGGTCGGCCCTAGCACGCCCTATCGCGTCAGTTTGACCAAGGACCCGGACGGGACCGTCCTGGAACTGGTGGGTCTTGTGAAACCGGGCGGCAAGGCCCTGCGCACCCGGGTCCAGGTCGGCATGACGGTCGCGGACGCGCAGCGCGCACGGCGATTCTGGGGTGAGACCCTGGGCCTACAGGAAGAGACCCCGATGGAACTCGGTGGCACCATGGGCACCCGCTACGGCTTCCACTGGGGCGAAAGCACCCTCAAGTTTTGGCAGATCTCGGCAGACCTTCCAGCCCAAACGGGGGACCCGCGCAAGCACGCCGGGCTCCGCACGTGCACCATGCTGGTCAAGGATCTTGCGGCGGCCCGCCAGTTTCTGCTCGATCGCGGCGTACCGATCGTGCAGGGGCCGACCGAGATTCCAGGCGTGTGCTCACTGCTGTTTTTCAGCGACCCGGATGACAACTGGTTCGAACTGGTGGAGCTGTACCCGACCGACCGGTAACGGCCTTCCAACAGGATGACCGTTCCGCGTTACGTGTCCGAAGCCGGCTCGTCCGTGGACGCCTGCGCTCCATCGCCCCCTGCGCAGTCGCACGGCGTGTAGCCGGTTCCGTCGGCGTTGCAGGCCTGGGCACCCTTACACGCACCGGGGCCATGGCATAGCTTGGTTTCGTTCGGTACGCAGGCCCGTTCGGGGGCTGCAGGTGCGGGTGCAGGCGCAGGCGATGCTGCAACCGCCTCCCCCGTATATACGACGCAGACGGCCCGATAGCCCTTGAGGGTCGAAACACCCATGAACCCGGTACCGCTACTGGTACTGCCGCTGCCAACGACCTCGTCGGCCGAGCCGCGCATCAGTAGGGCATCACATCCAACGCGGGCGGCCTCCCGGCGCATCTCCTGAATGACGTCGCCCATTTCGTCCATGCTGTACTGGGACGACTGCCTTGCCTCGAACATGCCCACCTCAACGAACGGGCGTGCCGGCGTCGCAGAGAGCACCGCAACCTGGTCCTGCGACCGGGAATGCATGGGCGCTGGAGGCGAGTTCAGGTGGGTGTAGCTCACCGTGGTGCCACAGCCCGCCAAGTTCAGTCCGGCAAGCAGCAATGCGATTCGCATAACGATCACGGTACCATGGCGCCCCCGCGAAACACAGCGGCCCACTGCCCTTGACATCTCCCTGGTTCAACTGCATTCCGTCTCGCCGTTTCGACGCACCAGACGGGTCAGGTCATGCAAGCACCCCGCGTGTACCATTCCGAGTTCCAGGACAGCCGGCGATGGCAGGGATTCCCTTTCCGCGAAGGGGACATCCTCATTGCGACACCACCCAAGTGCGGCACGACCTGGACACAGATGATGTGCGCCTTGCTCATCTTCCAGACACCAAAACCACCGCAGCTCCTGTCGAAGCTGTCACCGTGGCTCGACATGCTCACGCGCGACCGCGACGACGTGGTTGCCGAGCTCGAGCGCCAGCGTCACCGGCGCTTCATCAAGTCGCACACGCCGTTGGATGGCCTGCCAATGGATGAACGCGTGACCTATATCTGCGTGGGCCGCGACCCGCGCGACGTGGCCGTCTCGATGGACCACCACCGCAACAACATGGATAGGGCCACGCTCGACGCCCGCCGCGCCGCGGTCGCAGGCACGGACGATATCGCAGCGCACCGGGCGTTGAACCCGGGCCCTCAGGCCGCGACGCTCGAAGGTCGCTTCTGGGAATGGATGCAGAGCGATGCGCCACCGGAGCGCACGACCAGCAACCTGCGCGGCACCCTGCGGCACTTCGAGTGTGCCCTCGCCGCGCGCGAACGACCGAACGTGATCGTGCTCCACTATGCCGACCTCAAAGCCGACCTCGAGGGCGAGATGCGCCGGCTCGCCACCCAGCTAGGCATCGAGGTCCCCGAGACGACCTGGCCTTCGCTCGTGCGCGCCGCGTCCTTCGAGGCCATGCGCGCCCAGTCGGATCGCTTGATCCCCGAGGGGCGCGACGGTGTGTTCAAGAATAGCAAGGCATTCTTTCACAGCGGCCAGGGCGGGCACTGGCGCAGCTTCTTCGACGTGGCAGCCGAGCAACGATA
>JAPPOR010000053.1 GCA_028817905.1 Myxococcales bacterium | reverse complement strand
GGCAGCGATGCGGGTGCTGATGCAGGCAGCGATGCGGGTGCTGATGCAGGCAGCGATGCGGGTGCTGATGCAGGCTCGGGTGGGGGCCGGATCTCGGCCGGCGTCATCGCCCTCTACACCTTCGATGAAGGCCAGGGAACAGAGGTCAGCGACTCCAGCGGCGCCAACGCTCCGCTGAACCTTCAGGTGATGAACTCGGCCGGCACACGTTGGGTGTCTGGCGGACTGCTGCTGGACGGAAGCGCATCGCTCGTCGCTTCTGGCCCAGCCACGGACCTGACGAATGCGATCCGGCAGAGCAATGCCCTGACCGTCGAAGTCTGGCTCGACGTCAAGGACCTCGATCAAGAGGGCCCCGCGCGCATTCTGACCCTCTCCGCTGACCCGAGGCGAAGGAACCTGATGCTCGGTCAGGGCCTGTGGGGCGGCGTTACCAACCGCTATAGCGCGCGCCTGCGGACGACGACCACGAATGCCAACGGTCAACCCGAACTGACCACCCCGGCCGGCAGCGTCACCGAAGGTATCCACCACCTGCTGTTGACGCGTGACACGGCTGGCGCATACCGCTTCTATCTCGACGGCACCGTGGTTTCGAGCGGCACACGGGCAGGGCAGCTATCGAACTGGGACGACAACCATCCCCTGACCCTTGGGGACGAGATCGGAGGCGGGCGGGGCTGGAAGGGCGAGTATCAACTTCTCGCCATGTACGATCGCGCGCTTACGCCGGAAGAGGTCGCGGCCAATCACGCCGCCGGACCCGACGGTGACGGCAGCGCTTCCAATGCACGACCACTTGCCGCATTTAGCGCGTCGGCGGTGTCTGGGGGCGCGCCGCGAACTGTCCGCTTCGACGGATCGGCGTCGACGGATGTCGACGGGACGATCGCAAGCTATCTATGGGACTTCGGCGACGGCGAGAGCGCCAGCGGCATGGTGGTTGAGCATGTGTTCCCCGACGACACCGCCAGGGTGGTCACGTTGGTGGTCGTGGACAACGGCGGCAAAGAAGATCAGCGGACGCATTCGCTCACGCCGGGACAACCATCCGAGCCGCCCGAATCATCCGAGCCACCGGCGACGGGTGGCGGCCGCGTACGGTGGAGTTTCCTGTCCAGCGCCGCGGGTGACCTGCCCGACCCTGGGACGCATCCGCAGCAGACGGCGACCATCGTGTTCGACGTCAACCGCGATGGCGTCAACGACTTTCTGGTGGCCGGCCGGCGGGGTGCCGAAGCGCCATCGATTACCTGGTACGAGCGGACCGCTGCGGGGTGGATCACGCATGCCGTAGAAAACGAGCTACTTGACCTGGAAGCTGGAGGCGCTGCCCACGACATCGACGGCGATGGCGACCTGGACTTCGTCCTCGGCGAGGGCCAATCCGGCAACGACGTTTGGTGGTGGGAAAACCCATACCCCGCGACCGACCCGGTCGGGGGGTGGACGCGTCATACGATCAAGTCCTCAGGTAATGTGCAAGCCCACGATCAAATCTTCGGGGACTTCGACGGCGACGGTCAGACCGAACTCGTGTTCTGGAACAACACCGGCGCGCAGAACCTCTACCTAGCTGAACTGCCTGACGATCCGACGGTCGAGCCATGGGACTACGTGTCGATTTTCCAGGGCAACGGCTCACCCAAGTCGGAGGGACTCGCGAGCGCGGATGTCGACGGCGATGGAGTACTGGACATCATTGGGGGGGGGTACTGGTTCAAGCACGTCTCCGGCACCGACTACGAGAGTCGTGTAATCGATAGCAGCCAGGCGTTCACCCGCGTGGCAGCCGGTCAGTTCATTGTCGGTGGCCGCCCCGAGATCATCTTCGACTCGGGTGATGCCATCGGCCCACTGTTGATGTACAGCTGGGATGGCAGCTCGTGGGTGCGAACCGATCTGCTCGGCGAGGCGTCTCAGTACGGTCACAGCCTGAGCGTGGGCGACATCGACGGCGACGGGTTCCTGGACATCCTGTCGGCCGAGATGAACCTGAATACCAACACGGATCCCGATATGCGTGTGCTGTTCGGCAACGGAGCAGGGGATTTCTCGCTGTTCACGTTCCCGACGACCATCGACAATCATGAGACCAAGTTGGCGGACCTCGATGGCGATGGGGACCTGGATATCCTTGGCAAGCCGTTCAAGGTGGGCGTGCCCGCGATCAACATCTGGCTGAACGATGGCCCGGACTACTTCGGTACCTGGACGCGCCACGTGGTGGATGCGGCGGTGCCGTGGCGAACGATCTTCGTCGACGGCGCCGACATGGACGGGGACGGTCTGCAGGACATCGTGACAGGTGGTTTCTGGTGGCGCAATCCAGGGTCGATCGGAGACAGCTGGGCGCGCCAAAGCTTTGGGCCCCCCGTCAATCAAATGGCCCTCGTTCACGATTTCGATATCGACGGCGATGTCGACGTGCTGGCGACCTGGGCCATGGGTTCGGAGTCCAATGACCAGCTTGCCTGGGGCGAAAACTTGGGTGGGGGTAGCTTCGCGGTTCACGAAAACGTGGACACTGCCAACGGAACGTTCCTACAAGGGGTGACGATCGGCCGCTACGCTGGGCCGCTTCAGGTGGCCCTGTCCTGGCAAAACGGCACGGGTGGACTGCAGTTCGTGACCGTGCCCGAGCCCGAGAGCGTCACTACAGCGCCCTGGGAGTGGAACGCCCCCGGTGTCGGCACCCCCGGCGAAAGCCTGGACTCGGGTGACATCGACGGTGACGGCGATACCGACATCCTCGCTGGAGAGGTCTGGTTCGAGAACAACCTGGGCACCACATGGGTCTCCCACACATTGATGTCGGTGCCCGTCGGTGAGTCGGATCGCAACCTTCTGGTCGACATGGATGGAGATGGCGACCTCGATGCGCTGATAGGCTTCGGGCATGACGCCGAGGGAAAACTGAGCTGGTTCGAACAAGGCTCCGACCCCACGGCACTCTGGACCGAGCATCCGATCGCCCAGCTTGCACCGGCCACGGCGCAGAGTGTCGATGTCGCGGACCTGGACGGTGACGGCGACATGGACGTTGTGGCCGGGGAGCACACCAATCCGGCGCGTCCTGACCTCGCCCTGTGGACCTTCGAGAATACGCCCACAGGCTGGATCCGACACCTGGTCCACGTGGGTGACGAGCACCACGATGGCGCCGTCCTGCGCGACTTCGACCAGGACGGCGACCTCGACATCGTGTCCATCGGGTGGCTGCACCGGCGCCTCATGGTGTACGAAAACGAGGCGCACCGGTAGGCCCAAGTCGCTAGCACTAACGAGGCTTCGCCCTAGAATCCTTGATACCACGCCAACAAAGAACGTTGACCTCTCCAAACTTGACTCATCTGTGAACGGGATCGCTTGTCAAGGATTCTAGGGGGTGCACTGGTTTTCCCACAACTCCAGTGGGTCGCTACCGTTCCAGTTGGCGCCGACCACGTCATCGTCCCCGTCTTTGCCGATGTCGCCCACCTTCGACAGGTGCGAACCGGTCGTCGCAAGAACCTGTTCGTGGAACGTCGGGACCGCTTCCCCGTCGGAAAGCCAGATCGAGACATGGTCGCGCTTGCCGGCCAGATCGTGGCGCAGTGACGTATGCAAATCGGGGTATCCGTCTCGGTTGAAGTCGCCCACCCCCAGACCGTGCATGCGTGTGATGCCTGAGGCGAGAGTGTGCTTGGTCCAGCTACCTTGCGGATCGTCCGTGGTGAACCAGGCGAGTTCCGAGGACCCAGCGCTCTGTGGGCTCACGACGATGTCGTTGCGCCCGTCGAGGTTCAGATCCGCCACGCGAACCATCATCTGGCTGGTCAACCCGGTGGCGTACACGTGCTCAATCCAGTCTTCTCCGCCCCCCGGATTCTCGCACCAGATTCTCTGCAAGGCGATGTCGACGTCGCCGTCACCGTCGAGGTCTCCCAACCCCAGGCCCTCGTTGCCACGCTCCGAGGCATTGACGTCGATCGCGTCGCCAAACGACACGTTCGGCCCAGCCCTTTGAAGAAACACCCGCACGGGAAAGCCGTTTTCCTTCTCGTAGCGAATCACAACGTCCGTGCGTCCGTCCCCCGAAACGTCGGCGACCTCCAGGTCGTGTACATTGGTGCCATCGCTCCCAACGAAGTGCTCGCCCCAGGCGTCCGTGCGTGGATCACCGCCCGGGCCGGGGTTAGCGTACCAATGGACGCCCCGGGAGTTGCCTGCGACCAGGTCCAGGTCACCATCGCGGTCGATATCTGCCAGCTGGATGTCCTCCGACCAGGAGCCCGAGCTGCGAACCGCATGGGCCGTCCAGTGCGGATACTCGTACCATCGGATACCGGCCCCCGCCGCACTGACCAACACGATGTCGGGTAGGTCATCGCCGGAAAGGTCACCGATGGCCTTTCCATAGCGCTTCTCGCTGCCGCCACTTGCGCCTTCGAGCTCAACCCGCTCGAACGTGGGACCGGCATTGCCCTGACAACCATCTCCGCCTCCGCCTTGTTCAGCTCCCCCATCAGGTGTTCCGCCCCCCGCGTCCGCCTCCGGTGAAGCGCCTGCATCGGGTGCGGTACCGCTGGCATCTTCTGGCGGTGTCACCGCGGCGTCCGCGGTTGTGGTGCCGGAGTCCGTCAGTGCTTCCCAAGCTTCGACAGGGGCATCCTGGTTGTGCTCAGTGGGCTCTTGCTGGTCCCGCAGCTCTTGCCGCTCCTGTTGACCCCCGTCGATGGGTGCGTCCGCCGCGCTTGGCCAATCCTCTGGGCGCGAGCTATCACGCCCCGAACCCGCGTCTGGGGCTACCGCTCCGCCAGCGCCCGCACCTGTCTGCGGTTGAGTGATCGTCCTGGCCCGTGTAGCACCAGCCGGCGCGGGCCGCTCCTGTGGCGCCGGTTCCGCGATCTCTAGCGTGACGGTCGGGTCGCCATGCGAGATGCGGCCGTCGCAGCCGCTCGCGGACCCAAGCAGCAAAAGGATCACGGCGCCTTCCAACGCCTGTCGCCTACCGATCATAGCCCACCTGTGCCCCTCAACATGCGCACCCCATTACACTGCGGTCTCGACGCTGTCCGACAATAGGCGTGCGGTGCAGGTCGCTCCGGGAACGCCCTGACAAGCGCACTCGAGCATCTACCTACGTTGTACGGATATGTCGCTAGCGCCACCCCTCCATAGATTGAGTGGCCTTGAGCGGACCGCATGGCTCGAACCCGCGCCCTGCCCTCCGTTCGGAGGGGCGCAACGTCATGTCGGTGATGGCGAAGTGACCGAACGTGGTGGTCATCTCTCGTTGGGCGATGCATCGATGTCCCGCCAGGGCTTCCAACAGGTCGCTCCCTTGCTTGAACGACAGCGCCCGTACGAAGCGCGGTTCGGGAGGGGCCACGCTGCGAGCGTTCGTCGTAAAAAGACGCCCGCGCTGGAGATCCGAGATGGCGTCTCCGGTCAGCACGCCCGACACGAGCAACCGGCCGGGATCGCGCTCGGTGGCTTCCGCGACCATGGCTGCTACCTCATCGAGGTCGGATGCCATCTCGCGAAGTTGCTGCGATTCGATCGGCAGCCCCTGGATGTGTCCACGCGCGAACGCGAACAACCATATGGCCATAGACGCCGCCAGCATGGTCGGGCCGGCCGTGTATGCGGCAATCCGGCCGACCACCCTGCCGAAGCCGCTTTGACCACGCCCAAGCAGGTCCGCACCGGCCGCCCCCGAAAGGAGCAGCATCAGGCCGGCCGTGACGGTAAAGGGCGTGTACCACATCTCCTGGCCATACCCCTGAACGAACAAGAAACCACCCACACCGGCCGCTAGGACCGTGATCCGCCAAGTGTCCGGCCAGGCGCGTCCGATACGCAGGGCGATCGGGGCCAACACGACGACTGCCCCCACCGCGCCCATGCTGAGAAATGTCAGCGGACCCAGGGGCCGGCCTTTCTTGCGCTGTAGCTGGTAGACCCAGTCGCCGATGTAGGTCTCCCAATGTGTCAAGAGCAGGGTTAGCTCGAGCGCAGCCAGCGCAAGCGCGCATGCCGACAGCGCGGCGCGCGCTGGCCACGCCGATCGTCTGCCCGTGGTCCACAGGGTCAGATAGCCATACAGCAGCGCTGGGAAAGCCAGCAACGGGTGGACCAGCGCGGCGATTACGGCCAGAGACACGGTTGCGATGCGATCCCGGCGCATTGCATAGATCCCCGAGCCGATCACAAGGGGGAGCACCAGCGCTTCGGGTCGTGCAACGTTTGCAGCGATCGTGCACTGCACGGTCGTTGCCCAGGAAACCGCGAGGATGGCAGCTTGCCACGGGTGCTGCGAAGGCGCCGCCAGGCGTCCAAATCGAAACAACGCGCCCGCCGCGATGGCGATCAAAAGGGCCGACGCGAACCGGGCTCCGGCCAACGTCGTTTCCCCAAGCAGCGTGCTCCAGCTGGCGTGAAAGACCGTGAAACCAGACGGAATCCAGTAGATCCCCTGGGGGTTGAGCATGCCCTCGGCGTTGAACAGCCGACCCGACTGGAAGGGCGCGCTGGGTAGCAGGAAGTGAACCTCGTCGGACCAGGGTCGCGGGAAAACGCGCGCGCCCATCCATGCACGCACGAGCAACGGCACCAGCAGGGAGACCGCTGTGGCACCGCCTCCCCAAACCAGCTCGCGCCGAGTGTCAGCTCCGCTAGGCGTCACTCGAGGCCTCTCGCTCGCAACGTGGACAAAATCCTCGGCCGGTGCTGCATGACGCTCGGGTTATCACGCGAGCCCAACGCGCCCGTCAAGCGGCCCTGTTGGTGACCTAGCCCGGCTGGTTCTCCGTCGCGGCTGCCGGGTCCACGCGCGCTGGCCGGGCCGCGCCGGTGAGCATGACATTGGTGATCCCGTCGAGGGCATCCTGCCACGCGAGCTCGAGCGCGTCGCTCCAGTGCTCGCTGTCGGCCTTTCGGATCCCCTCCAGCAGTGTGCTGCAAACAGCGTAGTAGTGCGTGGGTGCCACCCCGTAGCCCACGTGGCGCCGGGCCAGCGCGACGAGGGCGTTGTCGAGCGCGTCGGGGTTGCGCAGATTGTCGATGACCATCACCAGCGCCGCGATCAGGTGCTTTTGCTGCGCCGCCATGTTGACGTTGGCGAACAGGGGCTTGACGTTCGGGTAACGCTCAAAGAGATCCTCGTAGAATGTCTCCGCCAGGTCCGATGCCGCGGGCGCGATACGTGCAAAGCATTGTTCGAGCAGGGTCAACGCATCGTCGGAGATGCCTCGAGGGTCCAGTACATTGGTCAAGGCGTTGTCAGCGAAGACCACCCGCTGAAGCGCCCCCAGACACTTCGCGCTCGTGATCGCCGTGGCGCCCGCGAGACTGAGCCCATTGCGCTCCAGATCGAGTGCTCGCAGCGCGTGCCAATTCCCCCGCGCCAGAGCTTCGGCGCCAGCGTCTCCAAGATCGTTGTGCGATAGACCCAAGCGCCCCAGATGGATGGCCAGAGTAGAGGCTGAGAGCGCCTCCGCGGCATCCACTCCCAGGCCGTTGGCTGACAGTTCCAAGTGTTCCAGGCGCGACAGGCGCGGCGCACTGGCAACAAGGCTGGTCACGCCGCCATCCCCAAGCTCGTTTTCGCTGAGGTCGAGCATCCGCAGCCCCCCGAGATATTGCGACCGGGCCAACTCACCAACCCCCTCCGTACCCAGCTGGGCGTGGCGCGCCACGAGCTCCTGCAGCGTGCTGGCACCGAAGGCGGCCGCAATGGCAGCCCCGCCAGAAACACCCACCGGATTGCGCGAGGCGTCAAGCGCCGAGAGGCGTCCTGCATCGAGAATGGTCGAAAGTTGCCTGCCATCGAGCTCGCAGCCCGCCAGCGACAGCCTCGTGACCCGTAGGCGGCGCAGCGCTTCGGCCACCGCGGCGCCCCCTTCAGCGCCAAGGGGGTTGTGGCAGAGATCCAGCGAGTCGAGCTGCGGCGGCGCGTCTGACAGCAGCCCAGCACCCGAGGGAGTCACTTCGTTTTGCGACAGCCCCAGTTGCCTCAGACCACCCAGGTTCGCGCTTCCAATGAGCGCCGCAATGCCCGCGTCGCCCAGACTGTTGTCACCGAGTTCCAGGCGACCCAACCGCCGCAGGAACGGCGAGCCCGATAGGAGCATGGCCCCAGGAGCACCGAGCCGGTTGCCCGAAAGGTCGAGGTTTTCGAGCGTGCCGAAGCTGGACGACCCCAATAGCAATTGCAGCCCCTCTCGACCAAGGCTGTTCCGGTCGAGACGCAGCGTGTGCAAGGCGGACATATTCTTGCTAAGCGCCAGCGCGGCGGCACCCGAGGGCCCGATGTTGTTGTGGCTCAGGTCAAGCGAACGCAGACGCGTGAGCTGGTCACTCACCGCGATGGCGGCCACTCCATCCCCGCCGATGCCGGTACGAGATAGGCCCAAGACCATCAAGCCACTGAACGCCTCACCCTGCGCAAGTGTGGAGGCCCCCGCCGCCGCCAGATCGTTGTCCGCCAGGTGCAACTCGAAGAGCCGCAAACTCGAGGCGCACAGAGCCTCGACTCCGCGGCTGCCGATCCCATTGTGGGAGAGGCGCAGTGCGCGCAGACACGGCAACCCTCGACTCTGGGAAAGGGCCACCAGGCCCTTGGAGCTGATCCGGTTGTGCTCCAGGTTCAGATGGGACAGGGCACTGAGGTAGGGCGAGCCAGCCAAGGCAGCCACTCCGGTGTTGCCGATATCATTGTGCGACAGGTCCAAGCGCGTGATGGTCGCAAGCGCCGGGTTGTCCGCGATCCGCGCGAGCTCCTCATCGTCGATCCCGCGCGCCGAAAGGTCGAGCGTACGAACCAGCGGCCAGGTGCTGTCGAGCGGACCGCGTCGTGCCTCCTCCCAAAGAGTACAGGGCGCGCAGCGCATCTCGTCGCTCCAACCTTCCAGCATGCGTTGGGCGAGCCCGACGAGGGGCTCGCGTTCGTCGGTCTGCCCACCCAGGTAGCCATGCAAGGCCAGCCAGCCACTGTCGCTCGGAGTTGCACACAGCGCGCCGAGCAGCGCCTCGGACCCGCTCCGTTGCGAGGCAGGCGACAGTGCGTGCTCGATCCGCGCCAGATCCTCACAGACCTCGACCGCCGTACTCGGACGCCGATCGACATCTGTGGCGAGCAGCCGGCTTACAAACAGGTCGAGTGCCGGGTGCTGCTTGAACGTCGCATCGACTTCGCTCGGTGCTGGGCCGAGGTCCGGGCGCCGCTGCTGCTCCGCCGCGATGGTCGCAACGCTCGAGCCAGGTCCGCCATAGGGTGCTTGACCGACCAGCATCTGGAACAGCACCGCCCCGAGCTGCCACAGGTCAACGCGCACGTCGAGTAGGCTGCCCGGCAAAAACTGTTCAGGCGCCATGAACTCGGGCGTGCCCACGATCGTCAACGTGGAAGCGGTTCCCTGCTCCGTCAGCTTCGCGATACCGAAGTCCACGATGCATACCCGCTCGCGCAGACTGCCAGCGGCCAGCACCATGATGTTGTCCGGCTTCAGGTCACGATGCAATACTCCAGCGTCGTGCGCCGCCCGCAGTCCCGACGCGACCTGCTTGGCCAGGCGAACTGCGCGGATCGGCTCCAGTCGACCGTTGTCGGCATCGCTCAAAATCTGGGAAAGCTCTGCCCCGTCGATCAGTTCGAAGAGCAAGTATAGAGCGCCGTCATCGAGCTTGCCAGCTGCGTAGCAGCGAGCGATCGACGGATGATTGACCTGTTCCATGGCCCGCGCTTCGTTGACAAAGCGCGCCTTGACATCCGAGTTCTCAAGCAGGTGCGGATGCAACACCTTGAGCGCGCGCCGCAAATCGCCCACCGTGGTGGCGACCTCGTAGACCACCCCGAAGCCGCCGGAGCCTATGCGACGTACAACACGATACTGATCGCCGGCCACAAGTTGTCCGATGCGAAGGTCATCGGGGAAGCCGTCCTCCGGCGCGCGGGCACCACATTTCGGACAGCTGTCGAGAGCGGACGCGTCGTCGATGGTGATCGAACAGGTGGGACAATAGGATGGCATCGTTAGCGGTCTTCGTAAGGATTCTGACTGTAGTATTCGGGCCTGCTTCAGCGCCTCTCAGGGTGACGTCCGCCGGTCCGCGGGCCGTGGCGCGGCGCGCTCGTCCATCGCACGCGCAGCCTGCTCTGCCAAGCTCTGTAGCGCGCGCACAGAGTCCGAGCGCTGGGGCTCCGCAAGCGTCTCAGCATAGAACAGCCCTCGCCTGGCCACGACCTGTGCCTGCTGTGGGGCCAACAGGTCGAGACAGCGCCTGGCCGCACCAAGACAGGCGTCCACCGCTGCAACCGGATCACCGCCCTGCATCGCGTGGTGCGCGCGATCGGCCGCGCTGCCATCGCCACCGACCAAAGCCTCCGCGACGCGCGCGTGCATCAGGCGACGACGTGGCATGGACAGCTCACCGTACACCACCTCGCGCACCAGCTGGTGGGCGAATTCGTAAAGGTCACCGGGTTGCTGCAAGTCCACCACCCCGCCGATCAGGCCATGACGCTCGAGTGCTTCGAGTGCGTCGAGCAGGTTGCGTTCCCGGCCCACCAGGGTCTCCAGCAGACGCGCGCGAAACGTCGGACCAAGCACCGCCGCCCAGCGCAGCACTTCCATGGCCTCGGGGGGCAGCCGCTCTATCCGCTCTCGCACGACGGCGGACAGACTAGGGCTGCTGGAATGCGTTTCCCCACCTGCACGTGCGATCTCCAGGGCGAACAACGGGTTGCCGGCGCTGTCAGCGTACACCCGATCGACATCGACATCGGCGCGGATCATGTGCACGAGCTCGGCCGTCGCATTTCGGTCGAGGGGGCCCAGGTTGAGGCCGTCGACCAGTCGCTCTCGGCGAAGACTGCGTAGCAGTCGCACTGCAGCCAGGTTGTCAACCAGCTCCGCCTCGCGCACCGTAACAACGATCGCCAGAGGGAGTTCACGACAGTCGCGAATCAGCCCGAATAGCACGTCGCACGAGGGCGCCGGAAACCACTGCAGGTCGTCCAGGGCGACGAGCATGAGCGGGGCCTTCGACGTGCGTTCGCGGACCATCTCGGAGAGCGTATGCGACAGCGGGTGCTCGGCCTGTTGGGCTCCGCCCGTAAATGGCTCGAGTGAAGGACCTGTAGGTCCAAGGGTCGCCGCGGGAGCACGGCGCAACGAGTCCACCCACGGGCCAAAGGGCCGGCTCGGCTCTGCCTCGTTGGCTGCGCCCTCAAGAACCAGCCCGCGCTTGCGGCGCGCGTGGATGAGTGCTTCCAGTAGAAGCCGGGTCTTGCCGATACCCGGTTCGCCCTGCACGAGCAACACCCTGGCGCGCCGCGTCTTTGACACGGCTTCAATGAAATCGCCAATCCGCTCGCGCTCCGCGTCGCGCCCAACCAGCCGGTGCCCGTGGACGGTACTGCGCTGAATCGGGGACGGTGGCGCGCCGGCTGTTTGCCGACCAGGCGAGACGTTCGCGGTGTCTTGGGGCGCGGTTGCCGAGGGCGCGCGGCTCGGCGCCCCGTGAGCGGCAGCTTGCAGCGGCGTGCGTTTGAGGGCGGTGAGTGCGGGGTTCTTGGCTGCACCGATCTCGGACAGCGCCCGCTCGGCGGCTTCCAGCTGTTGATCGGCTTCCCGAGTGCGACCCAAAGCGCGCAAACGCTCTACTACGTCGACCCGGACGGCCACATCGAAGGGATCGATTTGGACCAACGTTTGCGCATACGGCAGGGCGGCCTCGGGCTCGTCGGTGAGCAGCCTGAGGAGCGCCCGCAAGAGGCGTCCGTGCCATTTGCGCGCCGTCTCGCGCTCGGCAATCAGAAACGCTTGATAAGTGTCGAAGTCGGGAAGGTCGAGCCCGGCCAGTGGCTCCCCCCGAAAACACGAAACGGCCCTGGCGAGCTGCTCTGCATCGGCCTGGTCCACGTCCTGGCAGATTCGCTTGACCGCGTGGAGGTCCACGCTGAAATGGGCAACGTTGACGCCCGCCTCGCGTCGGTCGGCCACGATGCAATCGCTACCCAGAGCTGACCTCAGACGAGAGAGACTCCAGCGCAGGGCCGCTTTGGGATCGTCGGTGACGTCCCAGAACAGTTCGGTCAACCGCTGTCGCGGATGCGGACGTCCCGTCAGCGCCAAATAGGCGAGCAATGCCCGTGTCTTCTTTGAGTTGGGGAGCGCAAGTACCTCGCGTCCCCGACAAACCTCCAGCTCGCCGAGCATCCTCAGCTCGAGTCTCTCCAACCGCGTGCCTCCTTGTCCCAGCCGCCGAGGGCGAGATTCTATTCACGGCTGGGCGAGCCTGGCAACTCGCGTGTGCAGCTCCATTTGAGGACACATGCAGACAGGGTGGCCCGAAGCCAGCGGGGCGCACGGGGGTGCATTCGGGACCCCCGCGCCGCAATTCCACGGAAACTCACACGCCCCGTCCCACGCCTTGCAGACAGATTCGCGACTGTTCGGGCCGCAAATCGGTCCGCGTCAGGAGACAGCACGATGGGTTCGAATACTGCTCAGCTCTACACGCTTGACGCTGCCCCACAGCCCGCCGGGCGGCGCCGCAGCTCATGGCCGACTCCCGCCCCCGACGCCGCCGAGACCTACGCCCGCTACGTGCGGCCAAAGGCCGCCACAATGCTGCGCGCAGCGCGCCTCGACGTGGCGTTTCACAGCGCAGCCGGAAACTGGCTCACCTACGATGCGGCGAACCAGGAAATCCGGGTGCTCGACGCCCTCGGGGGCTATGGGTCAACACTGTTCGGGCACAATCACCCGGCGCTGGTGGAGGCGCTTGTCCAGAGTGTGCGGGCGGGCCGCCCGTTCGCGGCCCAGGCCAGTGTACGGCCGGCTGCGGCGGAGCTGGCAGCTGACCTGAGCAGGCGTTTCGCCGCGCTCGTCGGCGTGCCGGCAGTGGTCACGTACTCCAACAGCGGAGCCGAGGCGGTCGAGGCCGCGTGGAAGCACAGCCTCCTGGACCGCGCTGTCCGGGCGAAGGCCGAGCGAGCGCGGGCTGCTCGTATGTTGCGACAGATGGGCGAGCGGATCGAGCAAGGGAAGGTGCTCATCGGTGCGGAGTTCCAGGCGGATTTTGTGCATCATTTTGGCCGACCTGCCCCGCAAGCGTGGAACGCCATCGAGGCTGCTCTGCGCGCCGCCGCCGAAGAGGCCACGAAAGCTGCGCCACTCAAGATCGCCACGCACGGAGCCTTTCATGGCAAGACAGGTGGAGCACTGTCCCTCACCCACGCTGAACACTATCGCGCGCCCTTCGTTCCGAGGGACTCCGGTGTGGAGTTCGTCGATGCGTTCGCCCAAGGGGCCGAGGACTCCCTGCGGTCGTGCGTTGAGGGCGCATGCCGCCACTATGCACTGCCCTTCGCCCAGGACGGACAACTGCGCTTGGCAGACACCACGGCGTGCCCCGTGGCGGCCCTGTTCTACGAACCCATTCAAGGCGAGGGAGGCATCAGAGAGCTGCCGCACGCGTTCCTGAAGGCCGCCCGAAACCTTGCGGACGAGTACGGGTTTGCGCTCGTCGCCGATGAGATTCAAACGGGCATGGGTCGTACCGGCCGCTTCTTCGCGTCCGAGCACTCGGGCACGAAGCCAGACTACGTGACGTTGAGCAAGAGTCTCGGCGGCGGACTGGTCAAGGTGGGCGCGCTACTCGTACGTCGCGACCGCTATGTCGACGACTTCGGTTTGCTCCACACATCGACCTTCGCGGAAGACGACCACAGCGCGTGTGTTGCATCGCGCGCCCTTGCGCTGCTGGACGAGGATGGCCTGGCCGCACGGGCGAAAGCACAGGGCGAGCGATTGCTGCTTGGGCTCCAGTCCCTGTGCCGGCGCTACCCCCATGCCTTCGCGGACGCGCGAGGAAAGGGATTGTTGCTCGGTCTCGAGCTGCGGGATCTCTCCGGTTCACAGGTGCCGCTGGCGCGCGCGCTGAGCCAGCAAGGACTCCTTGGCTACCTGGCGGCCGGCTTCCTGTTCCACCATGGCCGGTTGCGCGTTGCGCCGTCACTGTCGAACCCACACACCTTGCGGCTCGAGCCCTCAGCATACACCACGGCGGACGAGATCGAGCAGATGCTCGACGCCCTGGAGACCCTGGGCCGCGTGCTATGTCACCAGGACTACGGAGCCCTGTTGGAATACACAACGCTGGACACCCGACCGGCGGCTGGCGTAGCTGTCGATAGCCAGCCGTACACCGCGCGTGACGTCGTCTTCTTCCCCTCATTCGGCTCCGGCGAGCAGCCGGTCCGTCGCGTCGCCTTCCTGGGGCATTTCGTTCACACCGATGACCTTCCGAAGTGGGAACCCTCGCTCGCGCGGCTTACTGAACGCTCACGCCGCGTACTGCTCGATCGCGTGGCATCGGTGATCGACCCACACCCGATCTTGGAGCGACGGATTCGCGCAGCCAATGGCAACCTGGTCGACTTCACGTTTGTCGGTGTCACCCACGACTCGCATGGCATAGAGACGCGCATGACCGCTCGGGACACCACTTCCTTGATTGATGAGTTACAGCGTGCGGTCGACCTTGCGGAGGACGCCGGATGCGAGGTCATCGGCTTGGGTGGCTACACATCGATTGTGACACGCAACGGCAAGGCACTGACAACACGCAGGGCGACCCTGACGACCGGAAACTCCTTGACGGCAGCCACGACCCTGCAAGCCCTGATCGCAACGGCGCAGGAGCGCGGGATAGAACTCTCCAAGGCATCCGTCGGCATCCTGGGTGCCGGCGGAAATATCGGGCGACTGATCGCGCGCGAACTCGCGCCCCATGTGAAGCAGATCGTGCTCGTGGGACGTCGTGGAAGACTGCAACCACTCGAGGGGTTCGCGACCGAGTTGCTTGCGGGATCCTCTGATGTGTCCGGGCTGGTTGACCCTGCCAACGGGCGCGGGGGCCTGGCCCGCATCTATCCATGTAACCGACGACTACGCGGCGCTGTCGTCGGTGGACCTCCTGGTCTCCTCAACGAACAGCGCCGGCCAGCCGCTAGCCCGTGTCGACTTCGTTCACAAGCCCCGCGTTGTTTGCGACGTGGCGGTACCGCCCGATGCACCGGCTGATTTGGAGCAGCGCTTCCCCGAGACGCGGCTGCTGATGGGTGGACTGATCGCGGTTCCCAACGCACCGGACTTTCGTGTGCCCGGGCTCCCACTCGAACGCGGTGAGATCTACGCGTGCATGGCGGAAACGCTGACGCTCGGGCTCACAGCAAGCCTACGGCCCGCCAGGCTCGGAGCACTCGAGGCCTCGAGCGTCCGAACCATCGCGCACGCCGCGCGCAAGGCTGGCCTCGTACTGGCTGCGACCAAACGCGGCCGCAGCTTCTAGCTAAGA
Organism: Myxococcales bacterium; assembly: GCA_028817905.1. GTDB lineage: Bacteria > Myxococcota_A > Polyangia > Polyangiales > JAFGIB01 > JAPPOR01. Next base: position 1,428 of record JAPPOR010000053.1, on the reverse strand, counting down.
CGAGGGTTGCTGTTGGACGGGCCCAAGGCCCATCAGCCGGACGTAGCCTCTCCATCGTGTGGGGCCGGCTGATGATGGACGCTGGGGAGGGCAAGGGTCAGCCGGACCAGTTCCGCACGGGATGCGAGTCCCAGTTTCCGCTGGGCTGAGGAGAGCAGCGCGGAAACGCGCGAACGCGAGAGCCCAAGTTCGTAGGCGACCAGCTGGAGGCTATGGCTTCGCGCCGTAAGCGCCACCACCTGCCGCTCGCGATGACTGAGAGACCGGGGATCGGTGAAGTCCGGCGGATTCTTGCGGGCGACCAACAGTCGCTTGCCGTCCGTGTCGCGTTGGCACACCAACGACCAGCGACCCTCCACAAGGCCCTCCCAGACACGCACAGCCGTTTCGGGATCCTGCTCTCGAAGGCGACCGCGAGCTGCCAGCTGGCGCTGTGCGGCCTCGGAAAGCGCGCTTCGGCCTGCAGCGGAACAGGCTGCGCCATCGGCATGCAGGACCCGACGGCCATCCCCACTCAGCACGCACTCCGCCTCATTCAGAATTCCCTCGGCCCGCTCGCGCAGGCGATAGCCCGCCGCGATATGGGCAGCCACCTGTTCGAGCATGGACTTGCGTGCCGGGGACATGCGCACCGGGCCCTGGGATAGCGCCATGAACCCCACGGCCGCACCGCGGTCCAGGTCGACACGCAGGCGCAGCACGTCCTTGGCTCCCACCGATGGCAAGAAGCAGTCTTGGTCAAAGGCGGCGGCCTCCGGGCTGAAGTGCGCCAACACCTCCCTGTGGCTGAGAGGTTCCACACGGTAGACGCCTGCCATCACCTCGAACGTGGCGGCCCCAGCGGCACGGTTCAGCCCGTGCAGGAACTCGGGGCCTGCGTTCGCGAAGTACGGCGTCGCGATGGTAACCCGGGAAAGGTCCTCGCTTGGCATGGCGAGATAGGCGGCCAGCGCTCCACCCCGATCCAACAAGGGTGCCAGGCTCCGAAAGACCCGGCCCAGCCACTGCGAGCGCGATCCGGACTGGTAGGCTGCCTCCACCACGCCGATCGGATCTGGTTCCCCAGGCTCCAGCTCGATGTGGCGGGGTTCTGAGTCCAGGCTGAGTACGGCCACTTTTGTGTCTCCCCTGCGGCCCTTGGTAGCACAGGGGGCGCTCGCCTCCTAGGCATGTCCGGGCCGGTGGGGAGTTGCAGAGAGTGCCAGAGGCTACGGTTTGCCAGCAGCGAACTGGCCCGTTGGGTCGCACGTTCGTGCGAGGGGTAGCCCCGGAGCGACGAAGGAGCGACCTAGAATCCTTGATACGACGGCAACAAAGAGAGGTGCGCTTTCCAGACCTGACTCATCTGTCAACGGGATCGCATCTCAAGGATTTTAGCGGAGACGAAGATCAAACGTGGGCTCGTGCACCCCCGGGTAGGCTCCGTGA
>JAPPOR010000935.1 GCA_028817905.1 Myxococcales bacterium | reverse complement strand
AGCTGGGCCTGTCGATCGACGCACGCACTGCCGTCACCCACTGGAACGGGGACCGCATGGACGTTGCTTGGGCTGTAGAAGGCCTCTGTCGTCTGACTCCTACCCAACCCACGTCTTGAACTGACCACTCAGTTGAAGCTCGCATTGCCACTTCAGTTGGTCTGCTTCTCAGCAGGGGTTGGAGCGCGCTAGGGAAGTCACGTAGCGCTGCCCACGTCTCAGCAGTCTACCTTCGCCGCTGTGCGCGGCTCGTCCGGGCTCTTCTGCTGAGCATCCGGCTACCGGTCACTCGGCCCGTTCGAGCCGGAGCCGAAGGCCGGGCGGCGTTGAGCAGGTGCGGGCAACGCGTAGGCCAAGGACTCGCGCAGCTCCCGCGATCCTTGCCCGAAAGCCCTGCGAAGGCCATCACTTGCGAACCGATGGGTCGATGCGCGCGGAAAAAAGTTCCTTCGGGATGAAGGATCCGTCCTGCGGCCACCAATACCTTTCCGCGGGGCCGAGGCCCGGGAGGAAAGCGATGGTGAATGGCGTCACCGCAAGAATACCGATCGCGGTTGTTGCGTGCGGTCTACTCGCCTGTGCGGGGCGTGTGGGAGAGGGGAACTCGCGGGGCGCGCCCGGGGCTGAGTCGCCGCCCGACCTCGCCGCGCCGCCGCTGGGACGGAACGCCGAGTCCTATCGCGAATCCCCGAGGGGTGGCTCGGAGGATCCCGCCGGGTCCGGGGGCACCGACCCCGGTGACCCGCGCCCGGGCGATGCGAAGGGTCAGGATGTGATGGCCCCGGATGCGATGGACCAGGGCACCCAGGCACGCATCAACACGGTTACCTGTGACCAGCGGGACGTGGGTCCGACACCCCTGCGGCGGCTTACTCATCGTGAATACGACTACAGTGTACGCGACCTGCTCGGAGTCGAGCCTGGGCTGGGCGCCTCGTTCGCGCCCGACACCCAGGTAGGGCTGTTCGACAATACGACGTCGGCCCAGACGGTCTCGGTTCTGTTGGCGGACCAATACCTGGACGCGGCCGAACAGCTGGCGACCGTGGTTGATCTCGACGGGCTGCTCGGCTGCGATCCTTCCGATGACGGCTGCGCTCGCGGCTTCATCGCCCGGTTCACCGCGCGCGCCTACCGGCGGCCGCTGGCGGCGCCCGAACTGGAGCGCCTCTGGTCGTTGTTCGGGGCACAGCGCTCCAGCTCGAACGCGCAGATGGCGATGCGCGGCGTGATCGCGGCTGTGCTGTCATCCCCGGACTTCTTGTTTCGCGCCGAGGGCGCCGGTCCCCCATCGGACTTTCCCGGTGCGCGCAAGCTGACGCCCCATGAATTGGCGGCGCGGCTCTCGTCACTCCTGTGGGCGTCGGTGCCGGACGACGAGCTGATCAGTGCCGCCGAGGACGGGTCGCTGTCGAATCCGAGCGAGCTCGAGCGTCAGACCCGACGAATGCTTGCGGACTCCAAGGCCCGGCCGGCGACCGCCGACTTCTACTACCAATGGTTCGGCCTTGCGCTGCTCGAAACGACCGCCAAGGACCCGGACGTCTATCCGCTTTTCGACGAGACCTTGCGAGCGTCGATGGCCGAGGAGACGCGCCGCTTCATTGAGCACACGCTATGGGATGCCGACGGACGGCTCGAGACGCTGTTGACCGCGTCCTACTCATTCGTCAACGGACCGCTGGCGACTCTGTACGGCCTGTCCGCCCCCAGCGACCCTGCCGAGTTCCAGCGCACCGAGCTCGACGTCAGTGAACGCCGGGGCCTGTTGTCGCACGCGAGCTTGATGGCGACGTTTTCGAGTCCGACCGAGAGTTCCCCGATCAAGCGCGGCAAATGGGTACGCGTCCGTTTGTTGTGCCAGGATCTGCCGGACCCGCCAGCGGATGTACCGCCACTGCCGGAGCCGGAAGCCGGGGTGTCGACCCGTGAACGGATCGCGATGCATACCAACAACCCCGCCTGCAGCGGCTGCCACACCATGATCGACGGCCTTGGTTTCGGCCTCGAGCACTTCGATGGTATCGGCGCCTATCGGACCCACGACCACGGCGCGGTGGTCGATGCCAGCGGGGAGATCAACCTGACGCGCGACATCGATGGTCCCTACAGCGGCGCCCCGGAGCTCGCCGGCATTTTGGCGAGCAGCACCCAGGTCCGCGACTGCGCCCCCACCCAGTGGCTGCGCTACGCACTGGGTCGGCGGGAAGAGGCCGAGGATGCGTGCTCCCTCGTTGCCCTGCGCGAAGCGTTCGAGGCTACCGATGGTGACCTGCGGGAGCTGATGGTGGCCCTGGTTCAGACCGACGCGTTTCGGACCTACAGGGCTCCCTTGTGATGTTCGCCGCGTGGCAACGGCAGGACCGACTGGGAAGCGTACGCCGGGAGATGACAGATGGATGAGCGATGGCTGGTTTCACGACGTGCCCTTCTCGGGGGGCTCGGGGCGACTGCGCTTGTTTGTGGGTGGCCAGGCGCGCGGGCTCGAGCGCAAACGGTCCCATCACGGTTGTTGATCGTCCACGTGCCCGAAGGGATGTGGGCCAGAGCACCCCGACCGCGGGCGGGAGCGATGGAGCTGGGGCCGATCCTCGAGCCGCTGCAGCCGTTTCAGCGTAAGGTACTGGTGCTCAACGGTCTCAACATGCGCTCGCGCGACCATGGGCCCGGAGGCGATGAACACCACCGCGCCGTGCCCCACATGCTGACCGGGACTGAGATGCTCAACGACTCCAGCGCCGGCGGACGCTCGATCGATCAGCACATCGCGCAGGCGATCGGGGGGGACTCTCGGCATGCGTCCCTGCACTTCGCGGTGCGCATCGTTTACGGCGACACCAACAGTCGGCCGCTGTGGTCGGCGCCGGGGCGGGTCGTGCCGGCGATGCAAAACCCTTGGGATGCATACAACCGTATCTTCGGTGACGTCATGCCCGAAATGCCCACCGGCGAGCCACCGAGCGTAGGCCTGAAGAAGAGTGCGCTGGACTACTCTCTAGCCCAGCTCAAGGATCTCAGAGCGCGTCTGCCTGGCAGTGACGTGGCACTCCTGGACTCGTACCACGACTCCCTACGCGACATCGAACGGCGCCTCGGAGAAGCGGCCATGCCCGCAACCAGTGGCTGCGCCCTACCCGAGCCGGGCAGACGGCTCGACGCGGCATCCGAGTCGAACTACCCGGAGGTTGGCAGACTGCAGATGGACCTGATTGTCAGTGCGCTGCAGTGTGGGTTGACGCGGGTCGCCACGCTGCAGTGGGGCAATTCCAATGATCAGTGCAGCTACTCGTTCTTGGGCGTCAACACGCTCGGGCACGACCTCGCCCACAACAACAACAACGTCGATCCCACGGGCAGCAAGAAGTTGACGGTGTTCCGCTGGTATTCGGAGCAGTTTGCATACCTGCTACAACGACTCGACGGCATCCCCGAGGGTGAGGGGACGATGCTGGATCACACGGTCGTGCTCTGGGCATCGGAATTCGGCGAATCCAATGGGCACAGTTCCAGCGATCTGATGTGGGTGCTGATGGGCAACGCGGACGGCTACTTCAACAGCGGTCGCGTGGTCGACTGCCGGGGACGATCCACCAACGACCTTCACACCAGCCTGTGCCAAGCCTTCGGCCTGCCCGATGAGCACTTCGGGAACCGGGCCTATTGTGATGGACCGCTGCCGAACGTAACGTAGACAAGGGGGGCGGGCTTTTGCCTCTGCCCCGGACGCGATGAGCAAGGGACCCGCGAGCAATCAGGTTCAGAGGTCTGCCGGCTGCACCAGAAGTACGGCGGTGCTTGAGCTCCGCCATCCACCGACGACAACCGCGGAGCCGAGCGCTCCCCTGTCCTTCGACGATGTCTACCGGGCCTACTTCCTGCACGTCGCCAGATGGGCGCGTGCACTGGGCGGACTGGACGCGGACATGGACGACCTGGCGCAAGAGGTGTTCCTTGTGGTGCACCGACAACTCGATAGCTTTTCGGGACCGAGTCTGCCGGCCTGGCTCTACGGGATCACGCGCAGAACGGTGAGCGACTATCGCCGTCGCGCGTGGATGCGGCGACTGCTGGGAGGCCTGGTCAAGGGTCTCGGCGGCCCACGCGAGGCACAGCGGCAGCCGGTCGACCATCCGCACGAGGCTTGGGAGGCCCGGCGCCTTCTTACGCATGCGCTCGAGCAGATGAGCCCAGCCCAGGCGACCGCCTTCATTCTATTCGAACTGGAGGGCTACAGCGGTCCGGAGATCGCCGAGTTGGAACAGATCCCGGTCGCGACTGCTTACACCCGCTTGCACCACGCACGACGGGACTTTCTGCGGCTCGTCGCTGCGGCTGGCAACATTCCCGAGGAGGCTACAGAGTCATGAAGCGTTTGCGCGACATGCCGGCCGACACCCCGCTTCTACAGCGGGCTCAGGAGGCGATCTCGTCCGTTGACCCTGTGGACGTGTCGGCCGCGCGAAGGGCGCAGATCCGCGCCCAGATCGAGCGCGCCGCTCGAGGAAGGCCCTCCCGCTGGCGGGTCTCTGGGTTGGTCGCGGCGGCGGTGCTGGTGGTGGGCGGTGCGAGCGCGCTGGCGGCGGTGCGGTTCTTTGTGCACGCTGGCGATGAATCCGCGCCACCGCCTCCCCGTGTGGGACAGCAGAACCCGACTGCGCGGCGCCCAGCGCTCGAACCATTGCCGCCAACCGAGCCCTCAGCCGAGCCGTCAAGCAAGTCATCGTCGACGCCATCGTCCGGGCCCCCTGAGCCACAGACGACTGCGGCGGTAGCAGAGATCCTGGAGGACGGTGCGAAGCGGGCTAAGCCCGGGTTGCAGGAGCATCCGGAGGCGAACCGACGGTCGTCCCCTGGCGTGCATGTTTCTCGGCCCCACCACGGCGGGGGCCGGAAGAGGGTGCGGGCCAGTGAGACGTGGGATCGAGAGGCCGAAAGCGACAGTGTGGTCACGCAGGCACCTCGGCCTTCGGTCTCCGAGGTGCCAGGCCCGGCGCCGACCACATCCGAAGACCCGCATGCAGTCCTGGTCTACCGCGCCATGCGCGCCTTGCGGCGAGAGGGCGACCCGGAGCGAGCCGCACGGTTGCTCGAACGGTACCGGAGCCGCGGCACCGGCGGACCGCTGGCCCAGGAGGCGCTCGCGCTCCACATCGAGGCGGCCGTCGCGCTGCGCGACCCCCGGGCGCGCGTGCTTGCCGGTGAATACTTGCGGCGCTTTCCCGAAGGGCGCTATGCCCCAGCCGCGAAGCGCGCCCGGCGCGGCACCCCATGATCCTGCGGTCCCTTCCACCGCGACCAACCGAAGTGTCGCAATGGCTTCGTCGGGCCACCTGGCTGTTCGGGTTGGGGGTCACTGCCTGCGATCCGGTTGTCACCGTCGGCACCCTGCCAGTGCAACCGGAGGCGGTTGAGAGCGACGCGGGTCGAACCCGCATGGACGCTTCATTCGTCCATGCGGACGCTTCATCTGATGCCTCGTCTGTTCGTGGGGATGGCTCATCCGTTCCCATGGACGCCTCCCCCGCGCCTACCAGTGACGCCGCGATAGCGTCTTCCGGGGTCGTGGATGGGGGCACCATTGTTCACGACGCGGGCCCGTTGCCCGAGGTGGGTCCCCGTTCTCGGCTCCCGTGGCTGTCAGGTGCCCACGCGGGTCACGAAGTGACCGACTATGACGCCTTTGAGCGTTGGCGCGGGCGGCCGGTCGACCTCGCGCTGTTCTTCGTGGATCGTGGCAACGGCTGGCCGGGCCTGGTGGAGCCCGCTTGGCCGGTCGACATGTTGGGCTCGCTGGGTGCTCGCCTCGTGCTTGCGATTCCGCTGTTTCCGGAGAGTGGGGGCAACCGTAGCGACTGCGCCGCTGGCGCCTACAACGACCAGTGGCGGAAGCTCGGCCCGTTTCTCGCGCAGCGCGGGCGGGGTGACAGCATCATTCGTCTGGGTTGGGGGGCCAACGATGTGGGTCACCCCTGGGGGGCCGAGGATGATCCGGGTGAATACGTTCGCTGCTTTCGTCAGGTGGTGAGTGCGCTCCGCGGCGAGGGTCCCGAGCTTGAGATCGCCTGGGACTTCAACGCTGCGGGCCGTCCCGACAACACCGGTCTCGATCCGCTGAGCGCCTATCCCGGTGACGATTACGTCGATTACGTCGGCATCGAGACGTTCGACCAGTACCCGGCGGCGACCAGCCGCGACGCTTTTCGGGCGGCCTGCGACGCTCCGACCGGCTTGTGCACGCTGATCGCCTTTGTCCGCGCCCGCGGAAAGCGTCTCGGCCTGAGCGAATGGGGCGTGGCAGGGTGCGGTGATGGAGGGGGCGATAACCCCTTGTACATTCAGTTGATGCACGAGCTGTTCGAGCAGCACCACGACGCCGTGGGCTTCGAACTCTACTACGAGACCGGGCAGCCGCCGTGCAGCATGGTGTCACACGCGGATACGAGCAACCCGCTGGCCGCCGAGCGGTACCGCGCCCTGTTCGGGCGGTAGGCCTGCATCCATCGGCGTGGAGGTGCGCCCAGGATTGGCTTGTCGTTGACCCCATCCGACCAGCCGTTGCCACTACATGACCAAGGGTGTCTCAGGACCGGTGGCGGTGGGATGAAAGACTTGGCGGGCCGTCCTGAGTTGGGGATGATACCCGAACTGGTGCTGGTGACGATGTGCGCCGTCGCGACAGCCGCTTGCACGGCGGGCAAACTGTCCAGTGGACACGATGCCGCCCGGTCGAACGCACCCGCGGCCCAGTCTCAGGCGATGCCCGAACAGGGTGCTTCGAGCGGGTCGGTGCCGGGAGCGATGCAATCCGCGACCGGGGGCTCCGGCGCGTCCCTCGACCTCGACCCGGGCGATGCCATCGCCGACGGGCGGGCGGACGCCACGCTAAACGGGCCCGAGGAGGAGGGCTGCGAGGCGCCGAGACCCGGCCGCGCCCCGATCCGGCGACTGACCCGCTTTGAGTACAATCGCACGGTCGCGAGCCTGCTGGCGGACGACACGGCCCCGGCCGATTCGTTGCCGGCCGAGCTCCTTGGGAATGGCTTTGGCAACGATGCGGATCAGCAACCCGTCTCCAGTTTCCTGGTCGAGCAGTACAGCACGATCGCCAGGGATGTGGCGCAGCGGGCCGTCCAGCGGCCGGACGTTATCGGGCGTTACGCTCCGTGCTTTGCAGCTGCTGCAGTCGACAACGAAGAAGCATGCGCCCGCACTTTCATCGAGACATTCGCGAGCAAGGCCTACCGCCGGCCCCTCGAGCCCGCGGAGATCGACGACCTGGTGGCCCTGGAGCGCAACTTGCGCCAGGGGGCATCCCTGTCGATCAGCATAGGCGGGGTCATCCAGGCGATCCTACAGGGGCCCGATTTTCTGTACCGACCTGAGTTCGGGGTGGAAGCCCCTGACAGCCCGGGTACCCTGCGGCCGAGTGGCCCCGAAATGGCGTCGCGGCTTTCTTACCTGTTCTGGGGCACGGCGCCGGATGACGCGCTTTGGGCGGCGGCAGATTCCGGTGCTTTGTTGACCGACGAGGGCATCCTCGGCCAGGCCCAACGACTGCTCGCCGACCCCAGGGCCCGAACGGTGGTACGGTTCTTCTTCGACCACTACCTGCCGCTCAACACGCTCACCGACCTGGCGCGGGACCCAGCCCGCTACCCGACCTTTTCGCCCGCGATCGGGGCATTGATGCGCGAGGAGACATGGAGCTTTCTCGAGTACGAGATCTTTGAAGGGCCGGGCACCTGGCCGGCTGCGCTGACGGCCCCCTATACCTTCGTGAACGAACCGCTGGCGGACTTCTACGGCATCGAGGGCGTGCTGGGCGACGCGTTCGTGCAGGTGGACCTGGACCCGACGCGCAGGCTTGGTCTGCTGACGCAGGGCGGCGTTATGGCGGGCACCACGATTTCCAACTACACCAACCCCGTTCGCCGCGGGGTCTTTCTGCTGCGCAACATCATGTGCGTAGACCTTCCGGAGCCGCCGGCGGCGCTGGCGAACGACATCAAGCCGCCCGACCCCGAGCTCGCCGCCACTGGACGTCAACGCTATAGCCAGCACAGCAAAGACCCGACCTGCGCCGGGTGTCACGCGGTCATGGACCCGCCCGGTTTTGCGCTCGAGAACTACGATGCCGTGGGCCTGTTTCGTGAACAGGAAAACGGGGTCGCGATCGACGCCAGTGGTGAACTCAACGTGCTGCCCGAACCCTTCGACGGACCTGCCGACCTGGTTCGGCTGATCGCGGCGAGCCCCAAGACCCACGACTGCTTCGCGAGCAAGTGGATGACGTTCGCGTACGGTCGCGCCCTGGAGCAGGAGGACGCCTGTACCACGGCTTCCGTATACGAGGCCTTTGCCAGCTCCGGCCAGAACGTGCAGCAGCTCTTGCTCGCCCTGACGCGGACCGACGCCTTTGTCTATCTCTCTCGGGAGGGCAGAAGGTGAACCGAATCCGGATAGGTCGCAGAGAAGTGCTGCGAGGAGCCGGCTCGATCGCGATCGCGCTGCCGTGGCTCGAGGCCATGGGTCCGTCGCAGGCCCACGCTGCGCCGGCCGTCGCTCGGCGTTTCGTCTCGGTGTACCAGCCGGGTGGTGCCGAGCAGTCGAAATGGCGTCCGCGCGGTGGCGAAACCGATTTTGAGCTCAGCGAGATCCTGGCGCCGCTCGCGCCTGTACGGGAGCACCTGTTGGTGCTCGGTGGCCTGGACATGGATTGCGCCGTCGGAGAGCAGCACCAATCCGGCATCGTCGGCCTGCTGACCGGTATGCCCCAGGGTTCCGAGGGCCGCTACGTTTCCGGCCCCTCCATCGACCAGGTGATCGCGCGGACGGCATCAGCCGGCAAGCCGCGAAGTAGCATTGAAATGGCTGTGCGCTGGGCGACTGGCAAGTCCCACGGTTTGCTCCACCCGATCAATGCGCTCAATTTCGCTGACGACGGCCGGGCGAGCCCGATCTCCCCTCGCATCGACCCGCAGGCGATCTTTGACTCGGTGTTTGGCAGCCTGGATACGACCGCCGCAGCCAATGCCCAGCGTGCCCGAGGACAGTCGATCCTCGACTTCGTGGGGCGACGCTACGCTTCCCTTTCGAGCCGTCTGGGTGCCGGCGATCGCCAGCGGCTGGAGGAGCACTTGACCCGCGTCCGCGAGCTGGAACAGGGCCTGCAGAACGACGCTGTCCTCGCACGGGGCGCCTGCCAGAAGCCGGGCATGGTGGACACGTCGGACTACAATCCCAGAAGCGGCTTGCGCTCCGCTGACGATGGCTCGATCGTCGACGGCAGCTCCGATGCAGCCATCCCGAAGGTAGGCCAGTTCATGATCGACATGCTGGTGATGGCGCTGGCGTGCGATCTGACCGGAGTGGCGACCTTGCAGTGGTCGGACACAGAAGCCAAGCATACCTTCCCCTGGCTGTCGCTACGCGAGCATCATCACTACTACCAACACGACGGTGGCTTCCGGCCCGACGAGTGCGCAGCGATAGGAAGGTGGTACTCGCAGCAGCACGCCTATCTGCTCGAGCAGCTAGCTTCCGTAGACATGGGCGGACACTCCCTGCTGGACGAAAGCGTCGTCTTCTTCGGCACGGAAATCTCGCATCCTCCAAGCCACACCAAGGACAACATGCCTTTGCTACTGGCCGGTGGTGGTGGTGGCTTGCGAGGCAATCGTTTTCTCGACTTCGGCGGCCGATCCCACAATGACCTGCTTTCCGCGATTCTCAAGCTATTCGGGGACACGCGCACCACCTTTGGCCATCCGCGCTACGCGAGCGCGCCGGTTACAGGTCTGATCTGAGAGGCCCCGGCCCGGGGTGGCGGCTTGAGCTCGATCAGCGCGGCGCCACGATCCGGCGCCTTTGCGGTTCATTTCAGCGTGCTTCTGGTGTACCCGTGAACGGGCACTCTTGTTGCCAATCCATGGGCGATGTTGCGTGACCTCGGCATTACAGGGATTTTTGGCAGGCGCCCGCATGTTTGCGGTGCTTGGGTGGGAAGGCAAAGGCCCGTGAAGCCGGACGTCAAGCGGCGCGCCGCAAGGCCGGAGCAGGTTCGGGGCTAGCGACCGAACATGGAGTTGGCCAGCCTCGTTCCCCCCGACCTCGTTTGGGGCCTCATTCCTCGTTTCGTGGGCCTGATCTACGTGTTCGCGTTTGGGTCCCTGGCCGGGCAGATCGAGCAGCTCGGCGGCTCGCGCGGCCAGTTTCCCGTGCAGCGGTGGTTGGCACGGGTGCGCAGTGATTTTCCCGGTGTCCGGCGGTTCTTTGAGTACCCGACGCTGCTGTGGGTGCTGCGCAGCGACGCCGCATTGCGCACCTTGCCGAAGATCGGGGTGCTGTGCGGACTCGTGGGCATCTATGGAGGTACGCCCGGCTTTTTTGGTCTTCTGTTGGGCTGGATGATCTGGCTGTCGCTCGAGCCCGTTGGCACCTTGTTCCCGTGGGACACGCTGCTGATGGAGGTCGGCTTTCTGGTGTTGTTTCTCCCGATCGTCGCGCCGCTGCCCGACCTTGCCGCGACAGAGCTTCCACTGCCCACGGTGGCCTTCATGGTTCGCTGGCTGGTCCTTCGTTTGATGCTCGGATTCGGCAAGGTCAAGTTCGCCACCGTCAAGCCAAACGACAAGCTCTACCTGCGCGGTTTCTTTGTCTGGATGCCGCTTCCGTCTCCGTTGGGTTGGTACTGCCACCACGCGCCGGCCTGGGTGCTCAAGGCCGCGCTTGCCTTTATGTTCGTCGCCGAGATCTTTGCGCCGTTCATGGGCCTCTTTACCGGGGCGCCCCGACTGGTGGGCTACGCTCTGCTGGTCGCGCTGATGATCGGCATTCAGGTCACTGGCAACTGGGGCTACTTCAACATCGGGTACATCCTGCTGTGCACATGTCTGTGGGACGTCAATGGTTCGATCTTCGACATGGGCGACCCGCCCTGGGTAGAAACCTGGACCCGATGGCCGGACGTTGCCGTCCACGCGACCATGGGCGCGATGTTTCTACTGAGCCTCTTCTATCTGGTCTTTCTCGATTCCTGGTTCACGCGCTCGTGGGTCAACTGGCCCGTCAATTTCTTTGGCGTGAAGTCGCTACGAGCGCGCAAGATCATTGCGGCCGTTCACAGCGCCTTGGCGCCGCTCAGGGCCCTGGCCCCGTTTCGCATCGTCAATGGCTACGGCGTGTTTCCACCCAACTCGACGCCACCGCTGCGCCTGACCCCCGTGTTCGAAGGCAGCGATGACGGGGAGACCTGGAAGCAGTACGGCTACCAGCACATGCCCTCGTCCACGCACTCCAAGCCTCCGTTCCTCGCGCCCGGTCATGCGCGTTTCGATCAGGCTTCCTACTATTTCGCCAACGGGATCCACACGGCCAGCCTGACAGGTTCCGCGTTTCCCCTGAGCGCGCCCCACGGAACCTATGCGCGCGCGTCTTCCTTTGATCTGGTGGCCCAGCGGCTGCTTGCGGGTGATCCGGTGCACCTTCGGATGCTAGGTCACAACCCATTTCCCGATGCGCCCCCGAAACAGATCCGCGTGGCCATGCTGGCCCTCACTCCGACGCCCATCGCCGAAAAGCGGGCCACCGGTGCCTGGTGGCGAATCAAGCGTCTTGGGACGATCGCGCCGGCCCGCGGCCGGGAGACCTGGCCGGACGACCTCTTGATGCAGCCCCCGGAGTTGCTGCACCCCGACTACCTTGCACACAAGCGCCGGGCGCCCGCTCTGCGGGCGATCCTGCAGGCCCATGCGGGCGGCGCATCTGCGGATGAGGCCGTGCGCGCCGGAAGCGACCTCGTGCCCGCCGACCTCGACACCTTTTGGAACGAGCTCGTGCCCCTACTGGCCGCAGGCTGCGGAGATTGGACGCAGGTGCATGTCCGCGCGCGCGCCGTGTCCGCGCGTTTCGATGAGCGGGCGCTGTGCCGCCTCGAACGCGTCCTGGAGCGCTACGCCTGGCTGGTCCGCGAACGAATCGCATCCCACCCACAGGCCGGTCCCGCGACCGATGCGCTGGGGATGTCGAGCTTTCGCCAACACATGGTACTGCACACCTGGTTTCTGGAGGGCCGTGAAGCGATCGGCCGCCTGATCGAAGACCCTTGTCTGTTTTCGGTCCGGCCGGAGCCGCCGGAGCAGCATCAGATATGGATCCTTGCGTTGGTGCGCTACCAGCAGATGATGGCGCAGGTGGCCAGCTTGCGCTGGTGCGAGATCGGCACCCGTGCCTGGGAGATGGGCATGCCCGGGCTGTTCGAGTACTTCCCACTGCTATCGAGCGTGACGCCTCCGGATGAGGCGTTTCGCCCGCAGCCGGTGCTACATGACAGCGGCGAACATACCATCGAGGGCTTCTATCCCCCGAGCTGGTCGCGAACTAGCTAGCGAGGGAGCCGGTTGAGGCTCGCGGCGGTTCGCGTGTAGGATGCGCCGATGGAGAGGGCTGCCGGAAGATGATCAAACTGTATAGCGCCCAGCGCTGTCCCTACGCTCTGCGTACCCGACTCGCGCTGCAAGAAAAGGGACTCGACTATGAGCACGTGGAGATCGACCTGCGAAACAAGCCGGCCGAGTTTGCCCGCATCTCGCGCTACGGGAAGGTTCCGGCCCTATTCGACGGGGACCGCAGTCTGTACGAATCCTCCATCATCAACGAGTACCTGGACGAACAGTATCCGGAGCCGCCGCTGATGCCCGAAGCGCCGGGCGATCGTGCCTACGCGCGCATCTGGATCGATTTCGCCAACACCCGCTTGATGCCCGCCTCAGCGCGCATCGCGTCCGCAAAGACCGAGGATGACAAGCGTGCCGCCCGCGACACCTTTGGTGAGCACATGGCGATGGTTGGCGGGGAGCTAGGTGATGGCCCGTGGCTGCTGGGCACGCGCTACTCCCTGGTCGAGGTCACCTACGCCCCGTTCTATGCCCGGAAGGAGCGCTACCGCGGGATCGATATCCCGGACAACGTCCTCGCCTGGTTGCAGCGCATCGGCGAACGGCCTGCCTATGTTCGGACGGGCGGGCTCGAGCCTCGCAAGGCGTGAGCCATCCGGGCTAAGGCAGGGGCGGGGGGACGCTCAGTCCCGCTCGCGAAGCGGCCGGCTCGCTCTTTGCCGCAAGGCTTGCGACCAGCTCGAGGGTGTGTCCAAGGACGGGGTCTTCGCCCTGGCGTTTGCGCAGCGCGACCCCCATGCGCACCACCACCAGCCGCTTGCTCGGTACGATGACCGTGAACTGACCCAGGTGACCCGCGAAGAAGGCGAGATCCTGGGGCAGTTTCGAGCGTGTTCGTTTTGGCACCGCCTTGGCGGCGGGTAGCCAGAGCGACCCGCCATACTCCGGGCTGGCCGGCGAAGGGGAGGTCAGGTACGCGACGTACTCGCGTGGCAGAAGCTGTTGGCCCTGCCAGCTTCCCCGGTCGACGATCAGCTGCCCAAGCCGGAGCCAATCGACGGGGCGCAGGAAGCCGCGGGCGCCTCCCACGGGGGTACCCGATGCGTCGGGCTCGATGACTCCGCCCCGGATGCCCAGCGGGGCGAAGATTCGCTTCTGGTAGTACTCGTACAGGGCCTGGTGGCTGCCGCCCAGCAGCTGGCGCATGCGCAGCATCGCGATGTTGCTGAACCCGGTCGAATAGGTGAAGATCGCTCCGGGCTCGGAAGTCAGGGGGCGATCTGCCGCCCAGGCCCCCTGATCGGCTTGGGAGAACAGCATCTCGGTCGCGTCGCTGGCGCCCCCGTAGCCTTCGAACCATGCGAGGCCGGGCGCCATGTTGAGCAGGTGTCGCCAGGTAATCCGCTCTTTCGGTGTCCCCTTCCATCGCGGCAGACCGACTGGACCATCCAGCGACAACTCGCCGTCGCGAGCCAGTGCGCCAGCGATCATCGCCGTCAGGGATTTCGTCATCGACCAGCCAAGCTGTGGCTGATCGCGGGTATACCCGTTCCCGTAGCGTTCGTAGACCAGTGCACCGTCCTGTGCGACGAGGAGTGCAGTCGTGTTTTGGCGCAGCTTGAGGTCCTCGCTCGTTTCACCGAAGATCGTCTTCGCATGACGCTTGATCAGGCGCTTGCCGGCCGCACTCAAGCGCGCCGGTTCGGCAGCCCCTTCGCCATGTGGCCAGGCAACAGCGGGACTCGGGGCGCTGGCAGGCAGCGCGGTGAACGGCTGGGCCCGTAGCTCGTCTTCGCTTGTCTTGGGAGGCAGCACCGTGCACCCGAGCCCGGGACGGAAGATCGCCGCCCGGGGGTGGCGGAGCGTCGGGATGGTGCTTTCCACGAGCACCCGCTTTCCCGGCTGATGACTGACCGACCAGGTGTTCGGAAGGGGGGCAACCTTGGGCTCCACATAGCGCGTGCGAACCAGTTCAAAGTCTTGCTTGCTCTGGTAGGTCCGGCTGCACAGGTCCCAGGCTGCATAGCCGGTCCCGGCGGGGATGTCCTTGGCGCCGCCCACTTCCCGCAGCACGGCTAGGAGGGAAACCAAGACGATGATGGCAATGACGACTGCCCGTGTGCGGCGCATGAGCCTCCTGCGTGGCCGTCTGTGTAGTGACCTGCGAACCGTGGGGCAGCTTTTCGCCTTCTCACACGTTTGGCAAGCGACACCAAGCTCGTATATTCGAATGGGTCGGGCGAGGAACTAGGGACTCCCCGGAGCCGGGTCCTGTTGGCGCGTGCGTGCGAGCAGATCGGTGACCGCCTTGGCAAGTGCGGCGCCCGGAACGTGCACGCGCGTGCGGCTGAAGTGGGCGTCGGGAAACCACGCGATCAAGCTTTCGAGGTCGCCCTCCACGCGGAAGTTGACCGTACCCGCGGAGGCGAGCTTCAGGCCCGTGAGCATGGCGCGCACGGCGCTGGCCCAAAAGCCGCCGCCAGCAAGGACGGCGCCCACCTCGCCTGCGGCGCTTCCATGGGTGCGCAGGATGTCGACGAAATGCTTGCGAGCGCCTGCGGTGGGTAGCTCCGTACCTGCCGATAGCCACAGGATTGCCGACGCTCCGTTCGGGTAGCGCGCCATGATCTCGTCCACGCTGGCCTTCATCTCACTGGCGGCCGGCTCGGTCGCCTGGCACAGCCAAATCGAGATCGACACGTTGGCAAGCGACCCGAAGGCGTATTGACCCGGATGCAGGTGGCTAACCCGGAGGGCGAGATCGGGGGCTGCAACGGCGGGCTTCATGGTGACCGCGGCCGTGGGTCGGCTGCAACATGGTACCCCAGCGCGCGCAGGTCCAGCAATTTCGGTGCGCCCCGACACGTTTTGCTCGACCTGCTTCCGTGGAACCGCCGGTCCCGTGACGTCGCGGCGCCTCCAGGTTACCCGAACAGGACATTGCGCATGGATATGGATCCCAGATCGAAGCCCGTGGTGGGAAATTGCACCGCGTCGTGGTCATCGGTGGCGCCGTAGGCGTAGAGCAACGGCCAAAAGTGATCCGGGCTCGGGTGGGCCATCTGGCCGTCTTCGGTCCCAGGCCAGAGTGATAGCAGCTTGGTCGTGTCGCGCTCCGTAAGCGCTTGCGCCACGGTGTTGTCGAAGCGCTGTGCCCATCCCGGGGTCGGCGAGGATTTGCTACCCATCCGGCGTAGCGCATCGGATAGGTTGTGGACGACGTTGCCACTGCCCACGATCAACACGCCATCACTGCGCAACGCTCGCAGCGCCTTGCCCAGTTCATAGTGTCCTGTGGCGCTCAGCTGGCTATCGATGCTGAGTTGCAGCACGGGCACGTCGGCCGCAGGGAACATCCATCGCAGGACACTCCAGGTGCCGTGGTCGAGGCCCCATTCGTTGCTCAGGGAGGCCCGATCCTCACCGAGCATCGTTCGCACGCGCCGAGCCAGCTCGACGGGACCTCGTGCGGGGTACTGGATTTCATAGAGCTGCGGGGGAAACCCCCCGAAGTCGTGGATGGTCTTGGGGTTTGTCTGGCCAGTCAGGTAGGTGCCGCGTACGAACCAGTGGGCCGAGATCGCCAGGATCGCTTTGGGCATGGGAACCAACCCCGAGAGTGAGGCAAAGCCACGACTCCACCGATTGTCTTCGACCACGTTCATGGGGGACCCGTGGCCCACGAAGAGGACCGGCATGCGCGCCGGGGATGGTTTGGAGGTCATCGATGGTTCCTGTTGCGAGGAGTGCGCGTGCCGACAGTCGCGATGGCATGCGATGGGCAATACCACCGCTCCCCCGACGAGGGCCTTCAAGAATCGGCGACGCCCCTCCATGGCTCAAAAAAAGCGAGCGAGTCAGGGTGTCAACCGAGTAACTACGGTCGTGGTCCTTCCAGCGTCCAGTACAACCCGGCGCGCGCGAAGCTGCCCGACCTCATCATTGACAAGCAGCAGGTCGACCTCGCCGGGCCGGATGGGGATCTCGAACGGTGTGACCCCTAGCGGGACCTGACTTGCATAGATGTGGGCATTGGGCCTCGTGCTCACACGTAGCAAACCCACGTTGGTATCGTCGACTCCGGCGTCCTCGTCGCCTGTCAGTGGAACACCTGCGTCATCGTCGGGTTCGTCGGCTGTCGCGACCGCGCGATCGACCGTGAGTGTGATCTCCTTCGTGTCCTCGGTGGCGCAGAAGGGCAAGCGTGTGGCGCGCAGCCGGTCGGCCACGCACGCCGCTTCCGCACCCCGGATCGAGCTTCCCCGGATCCTTACCAGTCCGCTGCGCCCCTCGATCTCGACCTCCAGCGTGACGAATGCAGCGGACTCCACGCATTCGTACAGGCTCGGAAGGGTGGGGCCGAGCCAGCGAGCGAGGAGCCGGTGATCGGGGTCCTCACAGGGG
>JAPPOR010001006.1 GCA_028817905.1 Myxococcales bacterium | reverse complement strand
CTAGTGGATGTAATCTTGAGCAGCGCCAGTTGCTAATCGTCTGGGAAAATACCGCACGGCTGAAACAGTCTGTACTTCGCGGGGTTGGCACTGGCCGGCGTCCCGGAGCCGCCTTTGGAAGTTAGCTGGGCCACGCCTGTTGTCGAGCGGCGCCCTGTGTGTCCGATGCGTCCGTGGAATTGCGTGGGTTTCAACCTCCATTCAGTGCGCCGGTGGCCGTTTCCCGCCAGAATTTGAAAGACCGGTCAGCGCTGGGTGTGTTGAGTTGCTAGAGCAAGCCCGTCCGGTCTCGCGTTGGGAACGGGTCCAGTGGCGGCCGTTCTGTCGCTGCGGCCTTGCTGCTTGGGAGTGTGTCTATGCGTGTTGCCGCTATCGTATGTTGGTTGGCTCTGGCGGTCGGGTGCTCGGATTCCGGGACGAGCATGGTCCCGAACGCGGAGACCGTGGCCGGTGAGTCGGCACCGGTGCCGTCGGGGTCCGGAGCCGACAACCCGTCTCCGACGCAGGGGCCTGCAAGTCCTGTCGAATCCATGGTGAACACCGTGGGAACAGCGCCTTCGCCTGAGCCGCCTGGTCAAACAGGCATGGAAGCCATGGCGGGGCCAAGCGGCTCCATGGGGCCAGAAGACGGGCCAGGGGCCTCAGCCATGGACCCGGCGTCCGGGCCCGACTTGACGCCCGAGGAGGGGTCCGAGCCGACGCCCGAGCCGACGCCCGAGGAGGGGTCCGGGCCGACACCCGAGGAGGGGTCCGAACCGACGCCCCAGGATGATCCGGCACCGGAGCCCGTGGATTGTTCTACGCGCACCGGCACCTCGGGACGCACCGTAGAGACCGTCGATCACGCCGGGGTGACACGGCGCTACATTCTGCATGTTCCAGCGGGCTACACCGGCCAGGAACCGGTGCCCCTGATGGTCAACTACCACCCGCTTCTGACCGATGGCGCCGCCGCCGAACGCAGCTCGGGATACAAGCGGTTGGCAGATCGCGAAGGCTTCATCGTTGCGTTCCCCGATGGTCAGGAGAGCGCTGCCTGGAACGTGGGACCGTGTTGTACCGCCTCGCGCGACGTCGACGATGTGGGCTTCACGCGTGCGCTGGTGGCTCAGGTGCAATCGGAATACTGCATCGATGCGAAGCGCATCTACGCCTCTGGTTTTTCGATGGGTGGCGGCATGTCTCACTACGTTGCCTGCGAGGCGGCGGACCTATTCGCAGCTGTGGCGCCCGGCGCGTTTGACCTGTTCGAGGAGAACACGTGCGCGCCCGCACGGCCCATTACAGTCATCAGCTTCAGGAGCACCAGCGATTTCATCGTTCCCTACGAAGGTGGGCGAAAGGAAAGCGCGCCGAACGGCTTCCGAGGAACGCACACGTTCTTGGGGGCGACGGCGACGTTTGAGCGCTGGGCGGAGATCAACGGGTGTACGGGGCAGGCAATGGATGAGGGCGGTGGATGCCAGACTCACAACCAGTGTACCGATGGAGTGGAGGTGACCCTGTGCACCGTCGGAGGTGGTCACGCGTGGCCCGACGCGGAGCGCTCCTGGCAGACGCTGAGCCGCTTCACGTTGCCCTAGCGGTGGTAGCCATGCTTGTTGCGCGCGCCTGTGAAACACGCGGACGTGTCCTTGGGAAGGCTGCCGTGGCGCTGTTGCTCCTTGCGGTGGGTTGTCAGGGTGAGGAAACCTGCCCGGAATCCAGCTGCGGGCCATCCACCGGATCACCGGAACCGGCAATCGCTTCGCCCAATGGTCGAGGGCCAGCGGTGCCTAGCGATGTGGCGGTTTCGGCCAACCCACCAGCGCGTGGGCCGGTCGGTGGTAGTGGCCCGAGCGAGTCCGCGGACCGCACGATGCTGGGGCAGCCGTCGGAGCCGGCCGGGGCGTCGGAGCCGGCCGGGGCGTCGGAGCCTGCTGGGGCGTCGGAGCCCACGGGGGACGTGGACCCGGCACCGGTAGACAACGGGCAGGACGTGGCTGTGGAAGAGCCGTCAACAGATCAAGATGCAGACCCCGCACCGATGGGCGCGCCGGTTGAGGAAGTCGAGGAAGCTGAATTGGCTGCGTGGCGTCCCGATGCCGAATGGACCTGCGGCATGCCGGAGGGCATTCCGGTCCCGAGCGAAGGCGAGCCCGTCTTCACAGTCGAGGTAGACGTGGAGGTGTTGGACCTGGGCCAGACGCAATATGGGCAGCGGCGGGTGCTCAATGCCAAGGCCGGAACAGTGTCCGGCCCCAGCGCGCGCGGCGAGGTCGTCCCTGGCGCCTACGACTATGAGTTGATTCTCGACAATGGGGTCGTTGAGATCGAGCAGATCGGCGTGCTGCGATTGAGCGGCGGCAACGTCTACTTCCGCAACTGCGGTGTCGCGCCAAACGTGGACGCGCCCGCCCGGGTGGTGGCGGACTTCGAGGCGGGCACTCGCGGGGGACACGCGGCTCTAAACGAGGGTCGCTACATTGCGGAGCGTGTATTCGACGCTGACAATGAGCGGCTCGTGCTCACCTTCTTCGCACACCCCGACTCGCCCGATGCGTCGAGCGAGGTGGTTTCGATTCCGGCGCCGTCCTCCCCGCTTCGACAGGCTTGGGACTGTGAGGAGTCCAGTGGGCGCCGCGGAGATGTGGTGTACCGCGAGTCGGTTGGCATCGGTGGCTCCGTGAGCGTCGGAGCGAGCAAGCGCGGCAGTCGCAATATCATTCCGATCACCGGGGGCTCGAGCCGCGATCGGCTGCCGGGCAGCGTCTTGCGGGGTGGGGCGGACTACCAGTTGAGCTCCGGGGGGTTCTTCCTCGACGCTCGCTATGTGATTCGAAGCGAGGACGGGGTGCTCGTTGCGGTTCGCAATTGCGGTCCCGCGTCTGCGCTGGTCCCCACCTTCGAGACGCGTACCGACGGACCATACGCGTTCTTGAATGAGAACAAGTGGCTCAGTTCGAGTCCGAGCATCGCCATCGGGGCGGTGAACCTGACCATCTACGAAAGACTGTGAGCGAGTCTCGCGGCTTCGTCGCGATGCAAGTATTGCATCGGGCGGATGTAGGGCGCTCTGGGA
>JAPPOR010000518.1 GCA_028817905.1 Myxococcales bacterium | reverse complement strand
GGTGTCGCAGGGGCCGTGCTTCGAGTACTGCGACTACAACGTTACCTGCTTCTAGGCAGCGACAGGAACTCCGGGTCAGGCCCGGCTTGATGGCTTGTCGCTAGTTCATCCGCGCTGAGCGCGCGATCGTACACCCTAAGCTCGTCGACTCGAGCAGCGAGTGCAGGATCACCGTCGATGTGCGAGCGGCCGAGCCAGTTGTTGCCATCGCGAAGGTCCGACAGCGGCCAGTCGGTGGCCGCCGAGGCGACCTCTTCCCCATTGATGACGAGGGCGATGCGGCCAGCCCCCGCCGGGTCCAGCACGAGCGCCACGTGGGTTTGCGCGTCCACGGGAAACGCGTCTTGTCCGCGTGCGACTATCCAGCTGTCCACCGTCCTCAGCACGAGCCGCGGCCTTTGCTCCTCGTCGGCAGGTGTGAACCAGACGCCCCGGTCCATTACGGTTCCTTGAAGCCCCGACCACTCACAAACGAAGGGTTGCCTGGTCTCGGAGCAGTCCAGCGCCCCCCACGTTCCGGACGCGGAAACGTAGCCACAATCGAAGTCGGGGTCGCTGTCGTCCGGTTCGGCTGGCTCCGTGCCCCAGTTGGTGTAGAGGCCGGCGAGATGGGGGCCCGCGGATAGGCCTTCTGGGCTCGCAAACGACCACCTTCCCTCCATCTCCTGGTCGTTGGCGCCGAACCATGTGGGGCTTTCCAATTGCGGCGAAGATGTGATGAAGCGTTGCTCTGCTTCAGAGCCGATGGCGAGCAGGTTCCCTCCGGCGTTTTCGCAGCGTGTTCGGGCCGCATTCCAGGTGACCGCCCGTTGTACGCAGAACCGATACCAGGAGCCACCATCGTAGATAGCGGCGTCGGGACAATTGGCCGGCGTCTGTGTGGGTCGCACGGTTCCGAACGAGACGACCCGCTGATGGGGATCGCCACCTGACCAGTGAATCCAGAACTCGATCGTTGTGGCCTCCCGCTTGCTTATCAGTCCGGAGGGTAGGGTCGCGTGGTCGCGGGCCGTGCCGCCGCCCAGGGTCAGAAGCCCGTCCTCAAAACCCGCGCCGACGCCGGTTCCATGGGCCTCGCCCACACTGTCGGTTGCCTCGCTACCGCTTCCGGAGAACGAGTAGCGGTGGGCAAGCGCCTCGGTGAGGGCCACGCAGCTTTCCTGACCGAGGGCACTGTCTGGGCACCCACAAGTGCCCGGCTCCGGCTGGCTTGGGTCCAGGCAGCTGCCTTGGTCCGAAGAGCCCGCTTCGGGGTCCTCGACGGCTGGTTCTTCGGTGGCTGGTTCTTCGGTGGCTGGTTCTTCGGTGGCGGTGCGGTCTCCTTGCTCGCCTGAGTTGGCGTCATTCGCTTCGAGGCCGTCGCCGGATGTAGCTTCTACCGAGTCGGCTCCTGGCACGCCCCCGTCCAGCATTCCGCCATCTTGACCGTCGGTGCCCGCCCCGTCCGGACCTCCGGCGACCCGCCGGCTGACCCCGTCGCCGTTCGGCGCATCCTTTGTAGCAGCATCCCGCCCGTCCCCCCTCTCGTCGTCTTCGTCGCTGGGTGTGGAGGAGTCCGGGCGGTCGGTTTGGCGTATCGCCATCGGTTCGAGCGCGCCGCCGTCGCCCACCCCCAAACGATCGCCCACGAGCAGCCCGTCGTCGTACATGCTGCAGGCGGAAAGCCAGGCCGTGGCCCCGACCAGGCACGCGAGTCGTGACACCTCGCATGCCCGAGTGCGCGCCGCGTGTGACTTCGGCTTTGCCGCGCGTTTGGTGAGCGACCAGGTGTTCCAGCCAGGAACACTCGCGGGGCTTCCCACTGCGGTCGTCGGCCGCCCGGTCACGCGCGTATACGCGCTTGCTCGCACCCGTGTGAACCGCTCGCTTGCCTGCATGGAACGGACCAAGGTTAGCATGGGCGGCGGCCTGGGTTCCGGGACGGCCGTGGGGCGAGTGAGGGTTGTTCCGACGTCCTGAGTCCGACAGGTTCACCGGTCAGTAGGTGCGGGTAGGTACCGTCAGCGGGACCCGTGTCGCAGTTGGATATGTGTGCCCTTTGGTATCTCGACTGAGCGTACGTGCGGGGTCCACGCGGGATGTAGGTCGGTCATCCCTGCGGCTCATCTGGGCCAAGGTCGAGGCGTGCTAGCCACACGGCCGCAACCCCTACGGCGACCGCGTGGCCTGCCGCGGCAGACCAAGCGAGCGGCGCCAGGATCCAGAAACCGAGCCCGACGGTGATCACCAGGCGTGCATACTCGAGAGGCCGCACCCACGCTTTCCGTTCTAGCAGTCCTCCCCAAGTTGCCGCCGACAGGGCAATCCACAGGGCGAGGGTGACTAGCTGCAGCTGCGTCAGGGATGTGCTGCTCAGCATCATCGCGAGCAATGCCAATACCACCCAGGCATACTGGGCAGCGACATAGCCGTTGATCAGCGGGTGTTGCTTGGGCCGATAGAGTTGGCGACGAAGGCGCTCAACGGCAGGGATCGCGATCGGCCCGCCCTCGGAAGCGGAGCGCCATTCGGGCGGCGCGAACCACGCGAACAGCCGATCGCGCCCGCGGCTTGCGGCCCGAACACGGTCACCGATGGTTCCGAAGTACGCGACGTTGGCCCATAGGGGGTTCCAACTGTTGAGCGGTTTGACCGTGCCGAAGTTGGGCTCGGTCGTTTCGGCCTGATAGGTTCCGAATAGTCGATCCCAAATGATCAGGATCCCTCCGTAGTTCCTGTCGATGTACTCGGGGTCGATTCCGTGGTGGACGCGATGGTTCGAAGGGGTGTTCAGTACGTACTCCAAGGGACCAAGCGGGGGGATCAAGCGGGTGTGGATCCAGAACTGATAGAGGACGTCCACCGTGAACAACAGGGCGGCCGCGTCGGGCGGCACTCCCAGGACTGCCAGCGGCCAGTAGAACACGGCGTTGTAAGCGGGCTGAAGCGTGCTCTGGCGCAACGCGGTCGTTAGATTGTATTCCTCGGACTGGTGATGCACCACGTGCGCTGCCCACAGCAGGTTGATGCGATGGCTTGCACGGTGGAACCAGTAGTACAGGAAGTCGACGCCGAGCATCGCCAGCACCCAAGCCCATGGAGAGGACATGGGAAGTTCCGTTTGGCGGGCGTGCTCATACACGAACGCGTAGCTACCCAGTGTCCACAGGGCCAGCCAGAAGTCGGCGGTGGTTTGCAGGACGCCGGTGGCGAGGCTGGCGATTCCGTCGTCGAAGCGATAGAGCTCGCGGCCGAGCCTTCGCGCTGCTACCCACTCCGCTGCGATCAGCAGAAAGAAGGCGGGTACGACCATCGCGAGTACCGAGCGGTCCATTTCGACCCGCTATTGTAGCCCGTTTTGGCGGGCCCTGCCGGTGGGAGGGATTTGCCGCTATTCGATCAGAGACCAGGCCGTGTCGGCGGCGGCGACAGCTCGCTCGTGATAGAGGCTCGCCTGGTCGCCGCTGCTCGCGTTGCCCTGCAGCCCGCGGTGGTAGACACCCTGGACGATGCTCGCGAACCGAAACAGGGAAAACGCCAGGTAGAATGCGAACTCCGGTATGTTCGAGCGACCGGTACGCTGGCAGTAGTCCGTGACGTAGCGTTCTTCCGTGGGTATTCCGCTTTGTGGGCCCGCCACGTCCTTGAGCAGTGCGCTACCGCGACTGACGAAGTGGTATGGCATGCAATTGTAGGCAAGGTCGGCGAGCGGGTGGCCAAGCGTGGAAAGCTCCCAATCGAGTACGGCGAGCACGCGTGGCTCGGTCTCGTGGAAGATCATGTTGTCGAGCCGGAAGTCGCCGTGCACCAAGGCGGTCGCTTCATCGGTCGGTAGGTGTTTGGGGAGCCACTCCATCAGGTGATCCATGGCAGGGATCGGATCCGTCTCCGCGGCTTGATACTGGCGTGTCCAGCGAGCGACTTGGCGCCCAAAGTAGTTTCCAGGTTTGCCGTAGTCGGCAAGGCCCACAGCTGCATAATCGACGTTGTGCAGCGCCGCCAGGACCCGGTTCATCTCGTTGTAGATGGCCGCCCGCTCCTCGGGTGTCGCCACTTCTGGGAGCGCCGGATCCCAGAAGATCCGGCCCGGCACGTAGTCCATCACAAGAAATGGGGTGCCGATGACATCCCGATCGTTGCAGAACAGGTGGGTGCGAGGCACGGGTACATCAGTATCCGCGAGCGCTTCGAAGATGCGATACTCGCGGTCGACTGCGTGGGCGCTTGGCAGCAGCTTTCCAGGTGGCTGCTTTCGCAGCACAAGCTGTACGTCGCCGGCTGAGATCAGATAGGTTGGATTCGATTGCCCGCCAGCGAACTGGCGAGCTGAAATCTCGCCCGAGACCCCCGCGATTCGCCCCTCAAGGTATCGGGAAAGGGCCCCGGCGTCGATCGGTAGTTGCGCGGCTTCGTCGCTGAGTTCCTGGTCTGTCACGGCCGATGCATGACATGCGTGCCCGAACTCGTCAACCGAGCTAGGGCGGAGGCCCGCTAGTTGTTTGGCCGCAAGGACGTGGCCAGGATCGTGACCACCTCGTCGAGCCGCGGGCGGACGAGGCGGGGGCTGGCTGGGAATACGAGGACAGTATCCGGTTCGCCGTCATTCATGGGCAGAGGAAGCGCCTCGTACGGCTTTTCGCCACCGACGGTCAAGCTGAGCGCGGTGCTGGCGGGTACCGGCAGATCCTCATCCGAGCAGGCGCTGAGCGTCTGGCTTTCCAGGGCCGTACGATGCGTTTGCCCCAACGCGGCGGCGACCTCGAACGCGGCGGCCTGGTCGAGCGCTCCGCTACGCTCCACCAGCGAAAAGCCACCGTTTTCGCGTACGAACAAGGCCGCCCCATCGGCCCGGACGTGGCGTGCGGCGCGCCTAAGGGCGTTTTTTACCCGATCGGGGTTGTCCGGAAGGTGGCCGACCCGCGCCCATGGGTTCGTCTCCCAACAGGTCGCTTCGGCCGCCACATCGAGCGCTGGAGGCGCCTCCGGTTGATCGTCCCGACTCCACTCGGCGTGCGCCGCCAGTCGCTCAAGGCGCGCGATGCGGGCCAACAGACCGGGATGCGTGTGCGGTCCGTATTCGTTGGCCATGGCGCGCACGTGGCCGGCGGCGGCCCGAAAGTCTCCCCGAACGAGGGCGATGCGAGCCAAGGTCTCGTGAAGAGAGCCCACCGCCAGCCCGCGGCTCTGTGCGTGCTCTTCCTTTTGGAGGCGCCGCTCCATGCGCGCGCGGGCTTCGGTGTGGCGCCCGGTCGCTGCCTCGCACAGCGAAAGCGCGGTCTGCAGGAACCGGCCGTAGTCGGGTTCAAGGCCGCGGGCGTCCAGCTCGGCTTCGGCCCGAGCGCCGCAGCTCGCCGCGCGCTCCGTCGCGCCGAGGTGTAGCAACGTTCGCAGCAACCCCTCAACGGGCAAGTCACAGTACGGGTGCGAACCGATCGGTGCGAGCTCGTGAGCCGCTTCGAACTCGCGCAAGGCGCTAGGGGCATCGCCGATCATGAGCTGACGACAACCACGTGCGTACAGGTAAACGGGGCGCCATCCTGGATACGCGGCCGCTTCCTTCTTGAGTACCCTCAACATGCTGTTGAGCCCCATCAGATCGTCGACGTGAATGGTGCTCACGAGTTGACTCACCAGCCCCAAGGATAGCTGATGATCTGCATCCCCTGCCCGCAGGGCCGCCAGCGCACGCTGCTCCACGGCATGCGTGTGGTCGTCGACCATGCCTCGGTTCAAATAGTAGCAGGCCCGTACATCCCAGCCGAGGGCAGCGTAGAAGCGCTGGCCAACGAGGGTGTCGGCTCGTCGAAGGGCCTGGTCGCGTCCGTCCCGCGCGTCTGCGAGACCGCAGTGGTAGTTGCAGATGGTGATGGTCGCGTGTCGCACCAGCTCACTGATGCCAGGAACAGGATTGTCGGCAAGCTCCAGGACGTGCAGCCGTCTTTGCGCAGCCGTCGTGCCGTGCGACCACGCGATCGTCATGTCGGCTACCTGGTAGACGATCTCGATCGCAGGGAAGGGGCGGAACGGATCGATCAGGTGCTCCAGGCTGCGCATGCCTTGAACGTCGAGCATGCGGGCGTTGGCCGCTGTCAATGACGCTACGGCCATCGCCAGTTGCTCGATGCCCTGTGCCGGTGGCAACCCGCGATCGGAGGACCCTTCCGCGGATTCCCAGCGTGCTTGCGCCGCCGCGAAAGCCTGGGACAGCCGCTGGTCGGCGGGCAGCGTCGGATCGAGGTCGTCGAATAGGTCGCGGCCGCTGTCGTAGATGTAGCGGGCCAGGGCGCGGGGGGCGCACCGTGCAAGGCGCGGGTCTGCCACAGCCGAGAGTCCGAGGGCTGCGCTGAAGACGTGGGCGCAGGCAGCTGGGGGTGGGTCGTGCGTTTCGATGTAGTCGAGTGCCCAATTCAGCAGTGCGAGGCCCTGTGGGAGCCGCCCGAGTTGCACCCGAGGACTGTCGAGACTCTCGCCCGCTACTCGGAGCACCGCTACCATTTCGAAGGTGCGCTGCTCGCATCCGGCCTGGTGAAAGTGATAGATCGCCAGCGATGCCAGTGGCTCGCCCTGTGCGATGAAGTGTTCCCCGATACGAGCGTGGAGAGCGCGTTTTCGCTCTTCACTGAGCGTATCGCCGAACGCCTGGGCATGGCCATCGCTCGTGAATGCGTAGCGGTCAGCTTGCAGCGTCAGCATGCGGCTGCCCAGCAACTCATCGAGGCCCCTGAATACCTCGCCATGGGACATCGCGCTTTCGAACAGCGCTGGATACTCCTCGACGCGCGGCGCATGGATGGCGAATGGCATGAGGAGCGCGAGCGTTTGCCCGATCTCGCGGGCGGCCGGACTCAAGGCGTCGACGCGCGTCCGAAGCACATTTTCGACGTTGTCCGGCAAGGCCAGGTCCGACAGATCGTCTGGAAGCACCCAGCGGCCGAGCTCAAAGCGGGCGATCTCCCTGTCCACCAGGTGCTGAGAGAGCTCCATCGTGACCTTTGGACGCCCTTCGCCAACCTGCTGCGCCCACTCCGCGACTGCTCTAAGGTTGTTTGCGCCACCGAAGACAGAGTGAAGTAGCTCCAGCGTATGTGCCTGTGAGAGCCCCTGGAGGTAGAGCGTTTCACCCCGGTTCGCGAGCGTGGCGAACACCGGCTCGTTGTGAAGCGTCAACCTGTCAGGGTCGAAGGCGATACCAATGACAAGTGGGGCTTCTAGAGCCGCCAACTCGAGTAGGCAAGCACTCGTGCCGTCATCGAGTTTTTCCGCGTTGTCGACCAGCAGCAGGAGCGGGCGGCAGGTAGCGATTTGGCGGAGCGTCCGAACCAGGGTGTCCGAGCACGCGCCATCGTCCGTATCGGCGGGCTCCGGCGCCAGCTCCTTCAAATCGGAGAAGCGAACGTGCTCGGACAGGTCGCAGGTCAGCCTACGAACACCGGCAAACGGTTCGTGCGGCAGCTCGGCGGCATCCAGCTGCAAGACATGGCGGCCTGCGAGCTTGCCGTCTACAGCGAGTTGATCGAGCGCGCGGCTACGTCCCGTGCCCCCGCGACCCGAGATGAGCAGAACCTGTCCCCGCTTGCGGTCAGCGATCGCTTCTCGCCAACGAACTCGCTCTTGGAGTCTTCCGACCATCTTGGGCGACACGAGATAGGACTGAGCCACCTCGAGCTCTGCCGCGCGCGGCAGATCTCCGATCTTGGCGAGGCGATACATGACCTCCGCCGCAGAGCCCGGTCGGGCTTGTGGTTCTACGCTGAGCAAGTCGCATATGAGCTGATCCAGCGCTTCGGGGATACTGGGATCGAATGTGACGGGACGGACGGGTGTGTTTCCCCACAGAAGCTCGAGCGAAGAAAGCTCCTTGGCTGGAAAGGCGTGCAAGCCTGTCAGGATTCGGTAGGCAACCGCTCCCAGGGAGAACAGATCACTGCGACCGTCCAGCGGTCGGCGCCGGAGCGTCTCTGGGGCAACAAAAGGGGGCGTGCCGATTGCGTGCTGTGTGCGGCCGAAGGGCGCCATCGCACCGAAGTCGAACAACTTTGCCCGCCCATCGGGGGCCACCCGAATGTTGCGTGGGGTGACGTCGCGGTGCACGAGGGCACGCGAATGCAGCAGGGCCAGGGCCGAGCACACGTCTCGCAGCAGCAAGCACGCGTCACGCCAGGAGACCGGCGTGATCTTGCGCAGGTCGCTGCCTTCGAGCAGCTCCATCGTGTAGTAGGGATTGCCGGCCTCGATGCCGTACTCGTACACTTCCACGATCCGAGGATGGGCAAGCTGTACGAGGGTGTGGTACTCGCGCTCGAAGTTTGCGGCCACGATGGCACGGTGCCGGTCGCTTGGTAGGCGGGCCTGCTTGAGCGCCAGGACCTTGCCGGTCATCCGATCGTGAACTCGATGGACGACACCCATTCCCCCACGTCCCAGCGCGGCGTCTGGCTGGTAGCGGCCTGCGATCAACTCTGTCACGAGGTGTCCGACAACCAGGGTATGCGATTGTGCTGGACGGCACTATGTAGGCCAACCGGAACAACGTGTCGGACCAAAGCGTGGGGGTCGTACGTCTCGACCTCACCGGTGAGGCCCTCTGCGAGAATGTACTGAAACCCCTGTGGTTCGAAATAGTGCCCGCCTGTAACGGCGCTATCCGGGCTGGCTAGCGGGCGTTCACCACAGGGGTGGAACCAGGCGGTAGCGGACCTGCTGTTGGTAGCGGGTGTAGCCTTCGAGTTCGCGTTCGAGCATGCGTTCCTCACCAAGGGTGCGCACAACGAGCAGCGGTAGTGCGAGCGTTGCGATGCCTAGCCCCAACGCCGACCCGAGCAAGAGCGGTGCGCCGTACATCACCAGGGTGGTCCCGAGGTACATTGGGTGGCGGACAAGACCGTAGACACCGGTGGAGACCACCTTGTGTTTGCGCTCTTGCTGCATTCGCACGACCGGTGAGAGGAAGGTGTTGTCCGTAAGGGATCGAAAAAGGAAGAACGAGCCGAGCAAGAGCGCAAGCGCTCCAAGCGCGCGCGCCCAGTCCGACCACTGGGGTGTCCAGCGAAATCGCATGGCATCCAGGGGCATCACGACAAACCACCCAGCGGCAAGCAACAGGAGCACGCCCAGCAGGTGGCGGTCCCAGGCCTTCTGCTGGCTCTTGTCCGGTGGCCGCAACCGTTCCGCTAGCAACGACGGATCGTTTCGGTACAACCAGAGCATGCACCCGGCCAGGAACACGATGAGCCAGACGGTCAAGGCCCATCCGTAGATCCACCGGATGTTCCCGCCGAGCACCATGATCAGCCCCGGCCAGACGACGACTTCCACCGCAGCGACCGACAAGCGGGTCCGCGAAAGCTCTGGGGGGCGCGGCATGGCTTCAAGCCTAGGTCTGTAGCGAGGGGGACGCAAAGGTCCCACGCTGGGTTACCGTGCGGTCAGCCGAAATCGGCGAAATGCCTACAGGAAGTTGGCGGTCCGAACGTCGTTTGAGACCTGGAGTGACGCGCAGGACAAGCCAGCGGGTCTCGCCGTCGCCCGCGCCGCCTCCCATCGTGGGCAACGCCGAGGTGGCTGCCCGCTATGATGTACGGGAGGAGCTCGGTCGTGGCGGCGTGGCGGTGGTGTACCGCGCGATCGACCGCGTTACCCGCGAGGAAGTCGCGCTCAAGGTTTCCAGGCAGTTCGAGGACCCGGGCCAGGCACGGGAGGCCGACCGGTTCTTGGAGCGCGAGTACCACGCGCTAGCCCAGCTTTCCCATCCGAATGTGGTGAAAAGGTCTACGACTACGTGACCGGCAGCGATGGGGCGTTCTACACGATGGAATACCTCTTGGGGGATGACCTGCACCTTGCGGCACCGATGGGGTACAGGGAGGCTTGTGCCCTGCTTCGCGATGTCTGTTCGGCCCTGTGCTTGGTGCATTCGCGGCGCCTCGTGCACCGTGATGTCAGCCCTCGCAACGTGCTACGCGTGGGTGCCATGCGGGCCAAGTTGATCGATTTTGGGGCGCTGAGCCCGATGGGGCCCAGCCGCCAAATCGTCGGGACGCCGCCATTCTGCCCGCCCGAGGTGTTGCATCGCGAGCCGCTTGACGCGCGCGCTGATCTCTATTCCCTAGGGGCCACCCTCTACTATGCCCTGTGCGGCCGCAATGCCTATCCAGCGCGGGACTTCCGCAGCCTGCGCAGATTGTGGGAGTCGCCCCCTCGGGCGCCTTCGCAGCTCGCGCAGAGCATACCCGCGACCCTCGATGCGCTTGTCATGGAGCTCATTCAGCTCGACCCGAGTGAGCGCCCGGACAGCGCGGCCGAGGTCATGCTTCGCCTGACCTCCATTGCGGGCCTGCCTGTGAGCGAGCAGGTCACGGTCTCCGGAGCCTATCTTGTCACCCCAAACCTGGTGGGCCGCGATCACTTTCTGACGCGCTTTCGTCGACGCCTTCGTAGAGCCCAGCAAGGTCATGGTCGGGCGCTGTCGGTGACCGCCGACCGAGGCCTGGGCCGTACGCGCGCGCTGGACGCCTGCGCGCTCGAGGTGAAGCTTGCTGGTGGTTCATTGGCTCGCGCCGACTGCCTGGATGCACAGCAGGGCGACTATGGGGTGGCGCGCGCGCTGTGTCAGCAGTTGTTCGAGTTGCACCCACAAGCGGCGCATCGAGCAGCGGCGGCCGATGCTGCCCTCCTCGCTACGGTGGTTCCCGAGCTTGCAGCCGGCTCCCGCGAGCATCCATCTGAGCCCGCGACGAACCCAGGTTGCCAGCGAGAGGCGGCCGAGGAACCCGGTCGGT
Source organism: Myxococcales bacterium (assembly GCA_028817905.1). GTDB lineage: Bacteria > Myxococcota_A > Polyangia > Polyangiales > JAFGIB01 > JAPPOR01. The sequence goes on along the minus strand of JAPPOR010000518.1, from coordinate 6,043 downwards.
CGCTCGCGCCTTCCCGCGCCGATCTCCAGCGCGCGCTGCGTGACTTCCTGCTTACGCTGTGCGCGCATCGGCCGCTGGCGCTGGTCGTGGACGACGTTGACGAGATCGACGAGCCGTCGACCGCCCTGCTGGCCCTGTTGGCCTCCGCTGCGGCGGAGCATCGCCTGACGCTACTGACGAGCAATCGCGGGGCGGACATCGAAGAGGCTTCGCCAAGCCTGCGCCTGCTCATGCAACACAGCAAGCCAATGCCAATCGGTCCTCTTAGCGAGGAACACTGCCGAGCGCTGCTTGGCTCTGTGTTCGGGGCCACAGCCAACCTCGAGCTCGTGGCTTTTCGGCTGCACCAGGTCTCGGGTGGCAACCCACGCGACCTGATGCAGCTGGTCGAGCATCTGGTTGATCGGGGGATCGCGCACTACGCGGAAGGTGCCTGGACACTGCCGGCGAAGATCGACCCTGCGGATCTCCCCGACAGCCTGGCCAACGCGATGGCCGACCGCGTCGCGGGCCTGTCGGCCCATACCAGGGCGATCGGTGCTGCCCTGGCGCTCACCCCCAGCGATCGCTGGAGTGCGGAAGAGTGCCAGCAATTGGAGGGGGGCGACGCGCCCAGGGCAGCCGTGCAAGCAGACCTGGATGCACTCACGGCGGCGGGCATCGCAAGCTGTTTCGGGGAGGCGTACGGACTCTCCCAGGCCGGGTGGGTCGTTCCGCTGCTTGCGGATGTGGACGCGGAAGCACAGAGCGCGACGCATCATCGGATAGCGACCTTGTTCGAGGCCAAGGGGGAGACGTTTCGCATGTGTCAGCATCTCCTGCGTGCGGGCGACCATGCCCGGGCTCTGGATGGGCTCGTCGCTTTTGCCCGCCAGTCGAAGGCGCACACGAGCACCAACGAGCAGGCGTACACACGCTTTCTCGCCGGCTTGCCCTCGGATTTTGAAGACAGCTATCGGCAGGCCATCGACCTATGCACCAAGCTGGGTCGCCCGGCCGCGGATGCCTATGCCCTTCAGACGCGTCTGAGCTCCGCGCTGCAGAACGGCCCCCGCGCGTGGGATGTTTTTGAGAAGACGTTGAAGTCGGTCGAGCGCGATGCGGGTCTGGACTTCCTGGTGGAGCAGGAGCAGCATTCTTCGCTCGAACCGGCTTTGCGCATCAAGCGGTCGCTTTCGGCAGCCCAGCAGCGATACGAGCGCCTCGGTTCCGAGGAGGTGGTCTTCGCACCGACGGAGGCTCTGCGGGAGTTGGCCACGGTGACAGTCGAGGGGCTCGGGATCGCCGCAAACTGCAATGATCGACGCGCCTGGGAACGGATGCCGTCACTTTCGGCGCTTGCGCCGCTTTCGCCAGGGTTTGTGATCGCTGATTGGATTCGTCACGCCATCGGAGAGCGGCTCGCGGGTCGTATCCTGCCAGCCCGGGCAGCCTACAATCGCATCCTTGACCGTCTTTCGGAACCCGACCAAGGCGGGCTCGGTCCAACGACCTTCACCAGTACTCGCGATGTGATCGTGTTCAGTCGCGGTATCCTTGACAGTCTCTTCGGGCATCCCGACGTGCTGCGCGTTGTGGACGCCTGGCAGGGTGACGGCCTCGCGGCGCTCGCGCCGCTTCAGCTGCGCATGTTGCACTACCTTGCCCACGGTGATGGCGACAAGTCTGATGGCGCGCGCCGCGACCTCGAATGCGCCGCGGTTCAGGCCGACAGCAATCCACGCCAGGAGGGGGCCATGCTGGTGGCGGAGCTGGTGCTGCTGTCGACCAGCAACGATCTCGTTCGGCTAAGGCGCCTGGTCCCGCACATCGAGCGATGGGCGCGCCGTACCGCACACTGGCGGCCCGCCCTGCAGTTCGCGCTCGGGGAACAGCGGCGGATCGCTGGTGACTTTGCAGCCGCCATGTCAAGCCACAGGCGCGGGCTGATGGACACTCGGGCGGGCGACAACGCCGTGTGGCCGCTGCTGGCTGGCAGTTTCGTTAGCTGCCTGGTCAGCCTCGGGCGCACGACCGAGGCCGTTGACTATGGGCGGCGCTACGTGGCCGAGGCAGAGGCCTCGAATCTCGATATCCTGATCGTGCACATCAAGATGCCCCTGGCATTGGCCCTGGCGCGGGTCGGCGAGCTCGAGGCTGCAAGGGCTGTTTCTGGGGAGGTGACCACCTACCTCGAGTCTCAAGGTGCCGACGGCATGCCGCTTGCGACCGCGCGCATGGCTCAGGCACGTGTCTGTCTGGTTGCGGGCAACTCGGACGGATTTGAGACTGCGGTGCAGCGGTGCTCGCCCTTCTTCGAGGGCTGCACCACGCGTTCGCTCATTGCCAGCTACAAGCAGCTGCTGCGCGATGGGCGCAGGGCGGCGTGGGAGATGCGCAGCGGTACCATCACAGCGGCCGACTTCGACGTCGATGCGGAGGCGGTGGTGACCCACCTAGCGACTGCGTTCGAGACGTGCCAGACTCTCTCCGAACGCGCCCAGCTCGTCGCTACAATTCTCTCGGAGTACTGCTCCAGCGACGAGCTGTTCTTCTATGTTCCCTCGGATCGCGGCGCCCCCGAGCTGGTTGCGGTGGTGGGGTCTGGCAGCCCACCGCCTGGGCTTATCGAATGGGTGACGACGTTCCTGGCAGTCGAGGCTGGTGATGTTGGCGACGTGACCGCGACGGCCACCGATGATGAAGCGGAAGGTGAGACCAGCACTCTCTGGGAGTGCGACCGTGGCCGCTGGTTCTTTCCGACGCTCGTAGGCCATCGCAGCGCGGCGGGCTTCGTTATCACGGGTGTGGCCATGGTGAAGGCAGGCCCAGGGCGCGAGGTCACCAATGCCGAGCGATTGGCATCCGAACTCAGCCGGATCGGACTGGACGTGGCGGACGGCCCCCGCACACTCGTCGCGACCGCAGGCTAGCTAGCTAGCTAGCCCGGCTCCAGTCATCGCCGCGCGCATACCAGCCGGTTCAGCAACTCATCCAACGATCCGCAGGCCAGCTTGCCATCGTTGGAGCGGCAGTGGAAATCGCCCGGGTCTCCTCGGAGCACATCTTCGCGACGTGTGCGGCAACCCATCGCGATCTCGAACGCGTCGGCCGTACCTCGGAGTTGCAGCGTGAGGCCGCGCCGGGTGGCGGCCGCCACGTTCACCTGCGGGAGCAGGCCACTGGCGCCGTCGAAGTCGATGTTGGCGCGTGCGATCGAGAAGTCGGTTGAGTGGACCATGAGCCGACCGGCCAGGCGCAAGCGTCCCTTCAGTTCGGGCGCTTCATCGGTTCCGCCCAACCGCAGGCCCTTGCGACGGGCGGTTTTGAGGCGCGCATCGAAGATATTGTTGCGCAACACCAGTGGTTCCTGCTGATCGACACCGATCGCCAACGCGAAGCGCGGGGGACGTGGACGGCTGCCCGGCTTGCGCCCGCCGAAACCCTTCTGCGCAAGTACAGACAGGCCGCTCAAACGCAGCGGGTGGTTATATCCACCCTTGCGCAGGGTGATCCGGCCACCCAGGACGGGGAGCTGATGCTTGGCTCGCGAGCGTAGCGAGAGGTTGGCATCGACGGTGAGCTTCATGCCGCGGGTCGGTTCCAGGTGCTGATCCAGGCCGACAATCCCGAGCTCGAAGTCTTGTAGTGATAGGCCCGCAAGCCGCAGCTCACCTGTCGCTTGTACCTCGCCGGCCTGCCAGTGGGCCCGCGCACGCTTGATGGTCAGTGTGTCGCCCGACAGCGCAAGGTCCGCTTTGACGTCGGACAACTTCCGGCCGAACAGCACTGCCGTGCCGTCATCCAGTCGTACTTGTCCGCTGATCTTGGGCTTGGCGGGATCGCCCGTCACGCGCATCTCGGACCGCAGGGTCCCCTCGGCACGGGTCAGATCGGGATAGCGCTCAGCGAGCAGAGCAAGGTCGGTCTCACCCACAAGCGAGAGCGAAAGCCCTGATCGTCCGCCGGCCTTTCCTCTCATGGTCAGGCGCGTGTGCGGCCCCTTCAGTTGCGCGGGTCGCAGGGTCATCCCGTCCCCGGATAGGTCGATTTCGATGGGTGCGGCGTTGCCGATGTGAACGTGATCCTGTGCGATCGCCAGGGTGGCCACGTGGATGCTGCCCGTTAGGCTGCCGCTCACGGGGTTGCCAGTGATCCGCGCCCGTCCCTTCACGTGACCGCTGATCTGGCGCGCACCGAAGGCGCGCTGCAGATAGTTGGACACATCGATCTGGGGGAACTGTACGTCGGCGGTCACGCGCGGTGCCGCCAGTGTGCCCCTCAGGGTGCCTTTGGCGTCCAGCTTGCCCCCGGAGCCGTCGAGCCCCGGCAACAGGCCCGCCAGGTTCGCAACCGGAAGTCCCTTTCCCGACCATGTCACGTCCAGGCGACCAGCTGGCCAGAGGGAGCCTCGGCCCTCGATGACCCCTTGATCGCTCGCTTCCGAGAGCGACAGGGCCAGGCGTTCGATCTCCACCTTTCCTTGGCCCTCGTCGTCGTGCCCGCGGCGGTCGTGCCCGCTACCCGGGCCAGTCGGAGTCGGCGCCGTCTTCAATAGCCCGCGGGCGAAGCGCAGGCCTGGCAGGTGGGAAAGAACGAGGTTCTTCGCATCCAGGGCGACGTGCGGCCCCTGCTGGGGGGCCCAGCGAAGCTCACCGGTGGCGGTTTCAGCACGTGCGCCCCAGGCCGAGGCGTTCCGAAGCGCGAAGGAAAGGGTCCGAGACACGCCCGTCGGGCCCTGTTCTACCCGCCACTCGAGCCGACCTTGACCGCTGGCCTGGTGGCCCAGCAGGGCAGCCAGCGGAGCCACCTGCCCCTTGCGGAGGGTAGCCGTGACGGTGGTCGAGGGCTCCTGCCCGCTTTGCTGTGAACGCTCGGATGTTAGCTGCCACAAGGAGTCGCCCATGGTCAACTCGCCGGCCAGGTGCGCCTTGTCATCCCCGATGGTCAGATCGCCGCGGTAGGTCGCCGTTGCCTGCGCGGGCTCGGCAACTGCGTCTGCCGTGGGTCCCGGGCGAGTCGGGGCGGCTGTGGCGGTCGCCGTCAGACTGCCTGCAAGGCGGAGTGGCTCAAGCGTACCCCTCAGGGTGGCAGTACCGGACACTGAGCCCGCTTGCGCGCCGCCCGGAAGGCCGGCGGCGGTCAGCGTCGCGAGGGAGATATCCTGGAAGCGAGCTTCCAGGGCATGTTCGCCGTTGCCCTCAGAGTGTAGCCGGATGAAGATCGGCTCGCCTCCGGTCTTGTGCGGCGCCGCTGCTTGTCCGGTGAGCCATCCGGTGAGCTGCCCGGACAGGTCTACCGCTCTGCCGCTCGGCTCGAACTGCGCACTGAGGTCCTGGAGGGCGAGGTCCGTGGTGACCGGATGAACGCCTGGCCCGCCTTTCTCGGCTGGCGTTACCCGGCCGGCCGCGGCCTTGAGGGCGACCACGGGAGGGCTGCCCGACGGGCGCGTGTAGCGGATGTCCGCGGCTGGGATGGACAGTCGCAAGTTGGACGCGGTCACGAGCGTCAGCTCGGCTGCTGTGGCGGTCAAGTGCTGGATGTCGAGTGGTCCCTTTTGGCTTTCGGCGCCCGCCGGCAGGATCGGTAGCCCGTTCGCATCGAGGCGCACCGTCAGGCGCAGGCCGTCCACTTCGACGGTCTGCAACGCGTCGACCGCTCCCCCTGGCCGTTCCGGGGCGAGCTTGGCGCGTATTTCGCTGGCTTCCAGGGACAGGCCGCTCTGGCGATCGCGAGCGGATATCGCCTTCGCGATCACCGCACCGTCTCTCACCGCCACCGCGCCTACCGTGATCGGCATGGCCAGCCGCTGCTCCAGGACGTCAGTCATGCGGGAGTGGGCGAGTCCTTGTACCGAGGTTGGCGGGCGCCACCATAGGAGCGTCGCGACGCCCCCTGTGATCAGGAGCGCCGCCCCGGCGATCAGCCATGGCCTTCGGGATCTCATGCGCGCCCCTTGCATACCCTAGCCCGGATCATTCACCAACCCACGCGCCCTCGCACAACCGTTCGACCCCGCAGCTCTTTCGCATCAGTCGAAAATACGGCGAGTATTCCCTCCTTT
>JAPPOR010000575.1 GCA_028817905.1 Myxococcales bacterium | reverse complement strand
GACGCTCTACGACTGGTACGTCACGTACAACTGCCGCCAGGGCAATTGACCAACGCTTGCGCGGCGCTACGGGTGATCACTTGAGAGGGCTCGGGCTCGGCAGCAGGCTCGGCCCAGCGCTCCTGCAGCGATCACCTACCAGTATTGGCTAGTCAGGATCATCGCGCCAAGGTTGTGGTCCTCCCGTAGGGGGGTTGCCGAGCAGCGACGACCTGCTATCAGGCGGACTCGGGACGCACGCCCGTTCCCCCGCGTTGACCGTCCTGTGGGCCGGCGGGGGCGATTTGATCCACAAGGGGGAAAGATGATTTGTAGGCCGACTCCAGTGACTTCCAGGCCGCCGAGTGGGATCGTGACAACGTCCCGTTCGCGCCTGATCACGGGGTTGTTGACTTCGCTCCTGGTGTGCGCGTGCGAATCGGTGCCCAACGTGGAATTGGCCGCCGACGCGGGCGACATTGTCGAGGTCCGGGCGAACAGTACCCTGGGGCCTGGTGAGCCCGGTGCTCCCGGGTCGGTGCCTGGGCCGGCGCTCGGCGGTCCCGCGAGCACAGGGGTGCAGGGGTCCGCGGGAGGTGATCCGGCCGCCACCCCCCTGAACCCAGGCACGGACGTGCGGACCCAAGCCCAGTCGGGGGCTCCGTTGGTCCAGACCTGTGCCGCCGACGGCGCAATGCGTTGCGGTGCTTCTGCCGGTCAGCGCGAGCTGTGCATGGGTGGCGCTTGGGTGACCACCGACCCGTGTCCCGAAGGCAACGTTTGCATCATGCCGGAAGGCGCACAGATTCCCGGTTGTGAGGCGGTGGCGGCGGTCTGTCAGGGCAGTGCTGGTCAGACGGTATGCGACGGGAACGGCGCCATGTACCAGTGCAGTGAGAGCGGCCTTGTGGAAGGCATGACCATGTGCGCCAGCGCCCGGCACTGCCAGCTTGGCAAGCCAGCGGGAGCGTGCGCCGTGTGCGCCCCGGGGACCCCAGACGGGTTCACATGCGACGGGGCGACCCTGATGCGATGCACGCCGCTTGGGGATGGTTACGAACCGGCCAAGACGTGCGATACGGCCAGCCTGTGCAATGCGACGGCTGGCGATTGCACCGATGGCGCCTGCTCTCCTGGCCAATACGTGTGTGAAGGGGACACGCTCAAGCTCTGCAACGCGGATCAGACCGCGCTGGACATGGTCAAGGCGTGCGGTCCAGGCCTGTGTGACGCCCAGGCGGCCGACTGCGATGTCTGCACGGCCGGTGAGGCGACCTGTGACGGAAACACCACGGTCGTCTGCAATGACCAGGGGACGTTGCTCGAGCAGGTGCCGTGCCCTTCTGTGACGCCCGTTTGCGTCGGCGAGGGGCGCTGCGTCGAATGCCAGGCTGCGGACGACTGCCAGGATCCCGGCGCCTGCAGCGTCGCCAACTGCGATCCCGGTCGGGGCGCTTGCGAGCCCACCCCGGCCCGGGCCGATACGGCGTGCATGAATGGCATGGGATACTGCGACGGCCGGGGCACCTGCCTGGGTTGCAACGCGGCGAGTCAGTGCGACGACCCGCCCGCCTGCCATGAGAGGCGTGCCTCTCGGGCATGTGCCAGCCACAGCCCTTCAGCGGAGGTGACTGCAGCCTCGGCTTGGGCCGAGGCGTCTGCTTGAACGGTGACTGCGTTGCCTGTGTCACTGCGAACGACTGCACCGGTAGCCCGGGCCAGTGCAAGAAGTGGGAGTGTAGGAGCAATCGCTGCCAGGCGACCTCGGATGACAGCGCCAGTTGCACCGTCGGCTTGCTTACGGCGGGGTTCTGCTCAGGGGGTAGGTGCCTTGAGTGCCAAAGTGCCAGCGACTGTCGCGGCCTGCTCAGTGCGTGCGAGACGTTCACGTGCGTCGGGGGGCGTTGCGGGAAGTCCACGGCAGAGAAGGTCGGGAGCCGATGCCTGACCGCCGCTGGGGTGGGTGGCACGTGCGACCGCGTTGGTGCATGCCTCGAGTGCACTTCGAACACCCAGTGCAGAAAGCCGAGCCAAGTCTGCAGCAATGGCAAGTGCGTGTGCCCCGCGACATTGAACCTGCAGGGGTTCGACCCGAACAACTGCGGCGCGTGCGAGAGAGTGTGCCGAGCTCCTACGCCACACTGCGTCAACGGCAAATGCAGTCAGTGCGACTACAGGGGCCTTGGCTGCCCAGCAGGCACCTATTGCGACGCGTCCGGAGGGACATCGAGGTGCGTCGCACAGTAACCCAGCCCAGAGCACTCATGACTTCGACGCCGCCTCGCTTGCCCTTCGACTCCCCAGGACTTTCGCGCCCTGGACAAAGCGGGAGTAATCCCGTCGGTCGTCGAGAGCCTGTAGAGCCGGATCCCTGGGCGATCGGACGCTGAAGTCGCGATGATCCGGGCTCGCCGGTCGGTCTTGGTCCCTAGGGCCGTCACCATCTTGAGGGTGGCGTAGCCCGATCCTGGGCGCTTCCCATCGCTTCGGTAGGGTGACGCACGCCGTCGCCGGTCTGTCCCCCGTATCGGGCCGCCCGCTGAAACCACCGTGAAGCCGAATCCCTGCCATCTGCTCGGAGCGCTGGGCGCATTACCGAGGCAGCGAGAATGGTCACCCATTCCGCAAGCGCCCGGGATTTGTGCTAGAAAGCGACATGGCTTCGGAAGTGACGGCGTCCGAAAACGCGAGCGAGTGCGTACGCGAGATCATCGAGGTGGTGCAGGTCCATGCCTCGGAGCCCGCCTACAGCTGGCTGCAAAAGGGCCTCCGCGACGCGTTCCCGGGCGGTCAGCTGCAGCGTGGCCTGTTTTTTGGGTTCTTTGCTGGCACGGGCCGGCGCTTCGGGCATGAGCGCCCCTCACTCGACCCCGACGCGGTCCGGCGCTTGCAGGATGCGGGAATCGCTATTCCCGATGGGCTGACGCTTTCGGACCTTTGTCGCATTGCCCTGCTGCTCGCCGCGCTGGATGCCCTTCCCGAGGGCGAGCACGTTTCACTGCTTCGGGAGGCGTTTCAGAAAGGGGACAGCCACGAGCGGGTCGCCGTGCTGAAGAGCCTGTCCACCTTGCCAGGTCCGGAGCGCTTTC
>JAPPOR010000380.1 GCA_028817905.1 Myxococcales bacterium | reverse complement strand
AACACGATTCGTTGTCCGGCATCGGCGGGAGCGATCGCGGGTACCTGTTCACACGAGGTGGACAAGCTGGCGCCTACCAGGGCCAGCCCGGCTACCAGCATCCCTCGCGTTCCCGCTCTCATCTTCTCTTCCCCCAGGTGCACGAGGTGCACGGTGCGAGCGCCGGCAGTCCCGAGCACCGGTTCGAGGGATACCCTGGTGCAACCCGCAGGGGCAACCGGCCGGAACTGGCCCCCTCGATCGGCGCCACGTCAGCCAAACGACAAGGGCCCGAGGAGATGGATCTCCCCGAGCCCTACACAACGATTCTAGCTTACAAGAACGGCTGGCTGTGGGTGGCTCCTAGAAGCGGAAGCCAGACAGGCCAGCACCGACTGCGCTACCCCACAGGTTGCACATCTCGCCGCCATAGAGCGAGTTGGCGAACCGCAGGGTAATGTCGGACTTGTTTTCGACGAAGCAGGAGAACTTCAGCTTGTCGCCCGCCTTGAAGTCAACGATTCCGCTGACGGCCCCGTCGACCTTCCCCTCGGTGTTGATCGGCGGATTCATTACGTTGGTGTTGTAGTCGAAGGTGATCGACTCGTACCAGTCCCAGGAATCGTAGATCAGGTCGTCGTTGAGCCAGACCGCAAACCGAGGCGTCCAGGCGTGTCGATGACCGAACAGTTGGATGATCCGGCCGTCGCCATTGAAGGTCTCCGTATAGGTGATTTCCTCGCTGGCGCCCGGGCGCACGGCCATGCCAAGGCCGCCCACGACGCCTATGCCACGCGCACGCTGGGTGACCTCCGACTCGTCCACGGTGTAGATGTTGATCCACATCTCACGTAGTTGACGCCCCTCGCTGACGTTGTAGGCGTGGAGGTTCATGCACAGGCTCGAGTCGCCAGGAAGGGAGCGACCCAGACCCTCGTTCTCGGGTGCGTGGATGCCCTTCGGGGGGTTATCCAGGACCAGATTCTGCCCACCACCGATGGAGCCTACCGCCGTGGCGCCGCCACAACCCGTGTCGTTATAGAAGCGCTCCTCCGGCTTGCCGTCGACAACGCGCGAGATCCAGTGATGCGATCCAGGGCGCATTGAGACGGTCCAGTGGTTGAACCAGGCCCGCTCTTCCGTGACCGGAATGTGACCCAAGACAGAGTTGTTGAACTCCTCGCCGGGCTCGATGACGTACTCCGCGATCTGAGCGGCGTCTTCATAGTCGTCGGGGCCGATATGAATCTGAAAGCCTTCACCCGGCGCCGGCGGCAGGATGCAGTACTCATCTCCCGGGAAGCCGCTGTCGATTCCGCAGGGGTTGGGGTCTCCATGGCACGGCTTGCTGTAGGAGACCTGCCAGTCATTGCAGTCATCCGCGGGCGCCGCTTCCACCACCTCGGCTTCCGGGGCACCGTCCGTGGTTGGCGCGGCACCCGGCGGCGTCGCGCCAGGCTCCGCTGCAGGTGCCGGGCCGCCGGCTGCTGGCTGGGCAGTGCCGGCCATTTCCGGTGCCGCCGCCGCAGGCTGGGCCGCCGGCTGGCCGCTTCCGGCCGGGGTCGCCGTGGGCTGGCCGGCGGTGGCTGAACTGTCGCTTGCCGGTGCGGGAGGCACCGAACTAGACGGCATCGGGGCGGTCACCCCGGGTTCCACAGGCTGAGTGCCCGAATCCTGACCACAGGCCATCATAGCCAGGGCTAACAAGAAAACGATCTTCTTCATCACACCCTCCGAAATTCACGTCATGTTCGCGCACCAAGCCAAGCCCATCACCCTTTTAGGACCCTTTTGGCTTGCGTCGGCGGCGCCTTACGTGTACGTGAGCATTGAGCTACAATTGCCCGCACATGCCAACCTTGTATCCGCTTTTGAACCGGATGACCAAGGGTTTGACCTTTTTGGAGCAGGGCGCAGCACATCTTAGGCCGTGCCCTTCGACTCCGTAGGGCGATCGTACGACGCGACGCGGGCGGGCGCAGCGAGCGTGACTCACCCGTGGACGGTGAGGGGCACCTGCGGCGTTCATTGGGGCGTGCCGACTTTGGTCTGCGGACCTGCGCTCAGCTCGATCAGGCCGTAGACGTTTTGTCCGTGATTGTGCAGATGAAAGTATACCGGGGCGCCTGCGGGGATGGCCCGCACCACCGGCACTTCCGCCCGGATCAGGCCCGCCGCCTGGGGGATCGGGATGCGCTCGTTCAGCACGCGAAGGCCGGCGACGTCGATGGCCAGGTGCGCTTCGGCCGGGTTCGGTGCGGTGAGCATAAAGTGCCACACCCTGACCTTGATCGTCTCTCCCGGGTGGATGTCGCGCTGCGTTGTCTGACGGGCCGTCAGGTAGTTGCAGAGCTCCGTGTGCACGGCGTACGCCGGCTCTGCGTTGAACTCCTCGACCCTCACGCTCACGTCTGGGCATGCGGCCCCGGCGTGCCGGTCTTCAAAGGGATCCTCGTCCGCTTCCACGGGTTGCCACAACGTATGATCGACTAGGGCGCCGCGCGTCTCGTCCGGTGCTGGGGTCGACGTTGTTGACAGGGAACCTGGCCCCGCGGCAGGGACCTCCATTGCCGGACCCGCGTCCCGCGTTTCTTCCCCAACGGGTAGGGGCGACTGTGCTACCGGAGCTCCGGGTCCTGGCTCGCGCTGACCTCCGGCACATGCCATCAGGAGCAGGGTTGTTGCGACAGGCCAGGTGGCACGTTTGGTGGTGCGATCCGCGCGAGCTCTCATGGGTTCCCTGGATGGCGAAGCAGCGAGCGCCCACCAAAGCACACGAGCGCCCGCGCGTACATCCCCATCCGGCTTCCTGGTGAGCGCTTGGGGTTGGCACCTCTCCGCACATGGGTCGCTCAAAGGTAAGATTACCGGGAGCCCACCGATGCTGCGCCAACAGGTCGGCAAGTTGGTTGAGCTCCAAGGCCAAGGGTTGCGGCGACAGCTGGGCCCTACTGCAAACTGGCGTCGAGCTCGCTGATGACGTCAGGGAGATCGACGACATCGATAACGATGCGGTTCGGGCGCTCGGCGGCCAGCTCCTGTAGCTCGCCATACCCCCAAAGGACACCGACGCTCGCCATGCCCCGCGCTCTGGCCCCACGGATGTCGTGCTTGCGATCCCCGACCATCACGGCCTCTGCCGGGTGTGCTTCGACCTGTGACAGTGCGTGCGCAAGCAGCTCGGCCTTGTCGGAACGACCGCCGCCCATGCCGGCCCCGTAAACACCCCGGAGGTGCTTGGCGAGATCGAAACCTGCCACGATCCGGTCGGCAAACGGTTTGGGTTTGGAGGTGGCCACGTGGAGCATGTAGCCGCGATCCACAAGCTCCGCGAGGGCTGTCGGGATCCCCTCTATCACCCCATTTTGCAGGAGCCCCGAGACGGCGAAGTATTCGCGGTAGAGTGCTACCGCCTGCTCGATACGTGCCGGTTCTTCGATCTTCAGGATCCTCGCGAACGCTTCGCGCAACGGCGGTCCGATGAACCGCCGCAGGCTCTGCGCGTCCCAGCCAGTGAGACCGAGCTGCTCGATCGCGTGCTGGTAGCTCGCCACGATCCCCGGGGCGGGATCGGTCAGCGTGCCGTCGAGGTCGAGGAACACATGCTTGAGTGTGCCCATGGCGTGCCTGTCCGGGCTCGTACCACACGACCCTGCGCCCGTCCTACACCGCTTACAAGCGCGCCCATGCCGTCGCCCTTCCGTGGACGGTCCAACGTGCGCAGGCGGCGCGAGCAGCAAGCAGAGCCCTTACGGTAAACCAAGCAGGCGTCATCGGACGCGGGGGCGTCGTACAAGTGATCGGCTTTGCTGCGCTTTCGGCGCGGGAAGGAGCCGGCTGCTGGCACTGCTGACACCCGCGTAACGGAGCCGAGTCGGGCAGTTTGTGCGAGGGCGCGTGAATTGGCGATGGATGCGGGCTAATAATTGCAGGACCGGTACAGCTAGGGGAGGCAGCTTGTCGAGAACGAAGCCAGACCGAGCCAACAGCCGAGCCAGCGACGCGGAAGCGTTGGGAGAGCTTGGACCCGAGGTTGCCGCGAGCTTTTCATCGATTCCACCTCTTTCGGACGTCTCTGAGCTGGGCAAGTTGGTTGCAGCGGGTGGGGTGGTTGGCTCACAAGAGGGCTCCTCAGAGGGTGCGGCGCCTCGCGACGACGACGGTCGCGTCGATCTGGCCGGCGCTCGCGCCGAGGTTGGAGACACGGGCGAGCCTGGAGATGCGGACGCAGGCGCGGACGACACTCTCAAGGGCCCACCGACGGCCGAGGTACAAGCCTCGTCCCGGTCGGGTTCCCACGGGCCGGGTTGGGGCTTTGGGGCCGCCCTGGGTCTGGGGCTGGGATTTGGTCTCTCGGCCGGGTGGTTCGTGTTTGGGGGGCACATGGGGGCCTCGGTCGTCGCTGCGGACGAGCCCCAAACCGAACAACCGGCGTCAGACGGTCTCCCCGCGCCCTCGTCGTCGACTGCCCACAAGCACGCATCCAGGGAGGGCAGCCCATCGACGGGCCCCGCGGGCGACGTCCGCGCAGGACGCGGTGAGGCAAAGCGATCGATTTCCAGCACAGCCGAGCGCTCGCAGTCAACGTCTGGAAACGCGTCGGCGATGTCGAGCCCCGCGGGCGTTGGCACCACGGAAGGTCCTACGGGTGGTCCGGGCTTGACCTCACCACCAGCCCGTTCCCGCGTGCTTCCGTTGGACCCGGTGCGGGATTCGGCGCCTTCGACCGGAACCGGGCCGGCGCGGTCCATGCGGCAGCGCTCGGCGGCGAAATCCCCCGTCAAGCCCACGGGACCAGGCGGGTCTTCGGTTGCGGGCCGCACCAAGCCGCCGGCCAGGCCTCCGCACAGGGCGGCCAAAGCTGCGGCGCCATCAGACGAACGGAAGGCCTCCTCCAGATCGGTAGACCGCCTGTTGGATGACGCCCTTGCCGGTTCTGACCAGACCGCCTATGAACGCGCCAAAGCTGCCTCGGCCCTACCGGCGACCCCGAGCAAGCAGGACCTGGTCAAGGCCATGAAGTCGCTGCTGCCAGCGATCCGGGCTTGCGCCATGGGCCAGACAGGCGTCGCGACCGTGAGTCTCGCCATCGCCAATAGCGGTCGCGTGCAGGCCGCTCGCATTACCGACGCCCCGTTTGCGGGCACCGCGGCCGGCAGATGTATCGAAGGGGTTGCCAGGAAGGCGCGCTTTTCTAGGTTTGCGCAGGCGGTATTCCGGGTGCGGGTTCCCTTGGCGCTGCAATGAGCCGCCGCCGCGCATGGCCTTTGCCTCGTTTGTCGCTGCTTGTCGTCGCAGGCCTTGCAGGTAGCACGGCATGCGGCGGAACAGCGGCCGCGCCAGCTGGTGCGACGCTGGCCGGCTTGCCAACCCGCGCCCACCCGACGCGCGCTGTCGCGCCGCCCGAAAGGGCGGCGGAACGACGGCAGCTGGTCACGGTGCTGGGGCGCATCCTGAAGCGGTCCATCGCCCGCGGAACGCCCACCGACGTGCTGTTCGACGACGTGGCCCTGCGGCAACTTCTGCTGCCTGAGTATGCGTCCAGGGCCGCCCTCTTTCGTCACAACGCACTGGATCGCTTCACGATCTCCCCCCTGTCGCGGAAGCTCCTCGAGGCGGCACGCTTCTTGGGAGTATGCGTTCAGGGGGCTCGCTTGGAGCCCGCCCGCGGCGTGCTCGGGCTGCAGGCCCCGGGCTGGGTCTTCGATCGGATCCTCGTGGTCGGCCAGGAATCCGGGGGTGGGAGAGTGGCGGCTTGGGTGGAAGGAAGCTTCGTGCACACCGACGCGGGCCTGGGTGCGGTTCACCTGGTGCGTGTGGAGGCGCCCAGACGGGATCACGCAGATCTGCAGCTGGCGGTATGCGATCTGGCAGTCTGGATCGATCGTCCACAAGATGTTGTGGTGCCGGTTGCACGCGGGTACTAGATCCGGCGCAAGCCGTTGCGAACGGCAGAATCGCAGTGCTAACCCCATTCAGGTATGTCGAGTGATCATCGCGGGCATCGCGTGCGTGTTGGGCATGGTGAGGGACGGGAATGAAGATAAAGAAACTCGAGGTCGCTGGTTTCAAGTCGTTCGTCGACCCAGCGGTCGTCAAGTTTGACCACGACGTAACTTGCATCGTGGGCCCCAACGGCTGCGGCAAGTCCAACATCGTCGATGCAATTCGGTGGGTGATGGGCGAGCAATCGGCCAAGAACCTGCGCGGCCGGGCGATGGACGACGTGATCTTCAACGGCTCCGAGTCGCGCGGCCCACACAGCTTTGCGGAGGTGACCATTACCTTCGACAACACCGACCAGATGGCGCCGCCCGAGTACAACGACTACCCGGAGATCGCTGTCACACGCCGGCTGGACCGTCAGGGCCATAGCGAATACCTGATCAACAAGACGGCAGTGCGGCTGTTGGACGTAACGAACCTGTTCCTGGGGACGGGTGTTGGACGCCGGGCCTATTCGATCATCGAGCAAGGGCGCATCGGCTTGATCGTCTCGGCCAAACCGCAGGACCGCCGCCATCTCATTGAGGAGGCGGCGGGCATCACCAAGTTCAAGGCCAAGAAGCGAGCGGCCGAGCGCAAGATGGAGCACACGCAGCAAAACCTCCTGCGCGTGAGCGACATCATCCAGGAGATTCAAAAAACGCTCTCCTCGCTCAAGCGCCAGGCCCAAAAGGCGGAACGATACAAACGCTACCGTTCGGAAATCCGTGACCTGGAGCTTTGGATCGCGACCCATCGTTGGTTCGAGCTGACCGGTGAGCATCGGGTTCTGAGCGAGCAACTAGACGCCGTCAGCGCCAGCGCCGACGCCGCGCGTGCGGCGTTGCAGGCGCGTGAGGCGGAGTTAGAAGGCGAGCGTGTTGTACTGCAGACGCGCGAGAGCGACGTGGAGCAGGCTCAGACGCGCGCCTATGAAGCAGACAACGCCGTGAAGTTGCTCGAGAGCCAGATCGCTCACGCACTCGAACAGCGCGCTCACGTGCAGGAGCAGGAGGCGGCGACCAAGCGAGAGCTCGCGAGCCTTGGCCAGCAGCGAGACCAGCTCACAGATGAGGCGGACGGAATTTCTGCGCGGCTGCTTTCTCTGCGGGACAATGAGCAGGTCGAGGCCGAGGCGCTTTCGCGCGAGACTACGGAACTCGAGCGGCGACGCGCAGCGGCAGGGGAGGCTGAGCAAGCGCTTTCGTCGGCGCGTGAAACGGTTGCCGAGTTGGATCGGCGAATCGTCCGTGCCGACGCCGATTTGACCGGCTTCCATCGGCGTCGCGAAGAGAGCCGCGCGCGTCAACAAGGGGTGCGGGATGAGCTTTCCAAGCTGGGCCTCCAGGTAGAGGAATTGGTGCAGGAGGCCGATGCTTTGCGCGCGCGCGTGACTGGTTTGCAGAGCGGTAAGGACGAGCTCGGCAAGCATCGGGGTCGCCTCGAGGACGAACTCGCCCACTTGCGCGAGGATATCGTTGTGAGTGACCAACGCGTCGAGCAACTGCGCAGCGAACTGGCGAGCAGGCGTTCTCGCCTGCATTCGCTGGAGGAGATCCAGCAGCGCTTCGAGGGGGTTGGAGCCGGCGTTCGCGCGGTCATGACCCAGTTTGGGCACGACAGTGGTGGCACCTCGGGCATCCAGGGGCTGGTCGCGGACCGTTTCGACTGCCCCGCGGAGCTGACGCAAGCTCTTGCTGCGGCGCTCGGCGAAAAGCTGCAGTACGTTGTCGTAGACGACCTCTCAACCGGTGTTGATGCCGTGCGTTATTTGAGTGAGGGCAAACGTGGTCGTGCCACCCTGATACCCAGTGTTCCCCGATCCGGGGGCGAAGGTCTGGCAACTGCCGGTCGCGATGTGCCCAGCCTGCCGGGCGTCGTTGGACCACTCTTGTCGCTGATTCGTGTGGACAGCGAACACCGGGCGTTGGCCGAGCACATGTTGGGGGATGTGCTGGTGGTCGAGAGTCTGGACGAGGCGCGCGCGATCCATGACGCCGGGGCCGGCTATCGTGTGTTGGTGACGCGCGACGGGCACGTTTTATCCGCGGACGGCAGCCTGTCCGGCGGTGAGGGTGAAGATGCCGGTGCTCACCTTATCGAGGTCAAGCGCGAGGTTCGAGAGCTGCGCGATGTGGTCAGCAAGCTCGAGGTCGATATGGAAGCGGCTTCATCGCACCATGGAAGCCTGCGCAGCGCCATCGCCCAGCGCCAGGCCGCCCTCGAGTCCGCCCGCACTGACGCGCACGACAAGGAGATCGCGCTGGTGACGGCCGAGAAGGACCTCAAACGAAGCGAGGAGACGCGTCGCTCGACGCTCGAACGGATCGAGCGGCTCGAGGACGAGGAGAGCAAGCTGGGCCGCGCGCTCGATGGGCAATCGGATGAGGAGGGCACCGTCCGGCGAGAGCGTGCGGCGGCCCAGGAGCAGAAACTGGCGGCGGAGCAGGCGGCGTCGGCTGCCAACGATGTTTCCCGCGGTCATCGCGAGGCAGTCGAAGCCCAGGCCGCCGTGGTTACCGAAGTCCGCGTCCGCGCCGCCCAGGCCAAGCAGCAGCTCGAGGGCGACCAAGCGGCTGTCGAGCGGCTGGAGCGCTCGCTTGCGGAGTTGCACGAACGGGAGCGCCGCCTGCTGTCTGACATGAGACAGTACGCGCGTCGACAGGGCGAGCTGTCCGGGCGCGTGTTCGGAGACCGCGAGTCCCTGTCGGAACGGGTAGCCGCCGCCATGACCGCTTCCGAGGGCGCGAGCGCCTTGCGAGCCGAGTTCGAGCAGGCACGCTTGCAGTTGGGTGAGCATGAGGCGGAGTTGCGCCAAATGCGTGGCCATATTGACGCCGACGTGGAGCGCGCCAGCGAGCTGTCGCTGCGCGAGCGCGAGGTCAGCCTTGCCCTATCGCACTTGGTCGACGGCGTTTACGACCGCCACCGGACCGATGTCCGACATGAGCTTAGCGATCACCACGACCGACCGCTGCCCGATGCGGGTGTGCATGAGCGGGTCAAGGAGCTGCTGCGAATCGTTGAGCGGATGGGCGAGATCAATCTTACGGCGATTGAAGAGTACGAGGAACGCAGCCAGCGCCACGAGTACCTGTGTGGTCAGAAGCAGGACCTGGAGACGGCCCTGTCCCAGCTCGACAAGGCCATCCGCCAGATGAACCGCAAGAGTCGCCAAATGTTCCGCGACACCTTTGCGGAGGTCAACGGGCGCTTCAAGACGATGTTTCCCCGCATGTTCGGCGGCGGCCGTGCTGAGCTCAGGCTCACGGATCCCGAGAATCTGCTCGAGTCTGGCATCGACATCGTCGCGCAGCCTCCGGGCAAGAAGCTCACGTCCATCGAGCTGATGAGCGGCGGAGAGAAGGCGCTTACGGCCGTGTCCCTCGTGTTCGCGATTTTTCAGTACAAGCCGAGCCCGTTCTGCTTGCTCGACGAGGTTGACGCACCCCTGGATGAGGCCAATATTGAGCGCTACTGCGACATGATCCGATCGATGACGGACCGCTCCCAGTTCATCCTGATCACCCACTCGAAGACGACCATGTCGACCGCCGATGTCCTCTACGGTGTGACGATGGAGACGCCTGGAATCTCGAAGCTCGTTGCCGTTGAGATGCGTGATGATGAGCCCGGTCGCGGCGCGGGCGGCGATGGGGCCGTTCAGGTGGCCTAGCTTAGCTAGCTAGCGGTCGAGAATCTCGCGTACGCGCCGGACGAGTTCGTCGGGTTGAAAGGGTTTGTTCAATAGCTCTGTTCCTGGAGGCAGAGCCCCATACATGGATAGCGCGTCGTCCGTGTACCCCGAGATGAAGAGAACCTTGGAGCTCGTGCCGGCCGGCGCTGTGGAGAGGGAGCGTGCGAGTTCTGGTCCGCGCAGGTTGGGCATGACCACGTCGGTCACAACGATGTCGACCGGGGCTCGTTCGGAACGGAGCAGCTGCTGCGCCTGGAGCCCGTCTGAAGCGGTGCGGACACGATAGCCAGACCTGCGCAAGACGTCGGCCAGCAGGCCTCGTAGCTGGTCGTTGTCCTCAACGAGAAGAACGTCTTCTGTTCCCCCCTTGGTTGCTTGCTTGGGCTGCGCCTGCTCCGGCTCGGCCGGCTGGGTGAAGCCGGGCATGAAGACTCGAAACGTCGAACCCTTGCCGAGTTCGCTAGCAACGTCTATGTGACCACCCATGTGGTTGACGACGTCGTAGCATGTTGCCAGGCCCAGCCCAGTGCCCGCTTCCGGACCCTTCGTGGTGAAAAAGGGTTCGAACACCCGTTGCATGACCGCTTCGCTCATCCCCTCTCCGGAATCTGAAACGGTCAGACAGACATAGTCACCTGGTGCCAGCGCTGCGGGTGCCGCCGGCTCTCGCTGCGTCTCGGAGATGGAAGTGTTGCACGTCTCCAGGCGGAGATGACCCGGCTTGGCCATGGCGTCACGTGCGTTGACCAGGAGATTCAGGACCAGCTGTTCCATCTGGACGGGATCGGCTTTGATGGTCCATGGTTGCTCCTCGAGCCGCACGACGAGTTCGATATGCTTCGGGATCGCCTGGCTCGCTATTGCGGAGACCTGCCGCACCGTGTCGTTGAGGCAAAGCGGCTTGGTTCGAACCACGCTCTTGCGCGAGAAGGCAAGCAGTTGCCGAACGAGTCGGGTCGCATGCGTGCACGTCTCCAAGATGTTGTCCATCCTTTGTTGGGGCTCTGGCTGTTGACCGATTTCGTCTTTGGCCAGCACGATGTGATTGACGATGACCGCTAGAAGATTGTTGAAGTCATGGGCAATGCCGCCCGCGAGTCGACCAAAGGCTTCCATCTTCTGCGAATGCAGTAGCTTCTGTTCAAGGGCTCGGCGTTCGGTGACGTCGTGGACGGTACCCAGCATGCGAATGGGTGTACCGGCGACGTCGCGGGTGACTTCCCCTTGCTCCAGCACGTAGCGAACCTCCCCGCTCGGGCGAATGACGCGATGGTCTACAGAGTAGGGGGCGCCGTCGTTGATTGAGCTGTCTACCGCTTGTTGAACGAGGCTTCTGTCCTCGGGGTGTACCGCTTCTACAAAGGAATCATAGGTGGCCGCGAACATGGAGCGGTTGATGCCAAAGATGGCGAAGATTTCGTCGGACCAGTAGAGCTCGCCGGTTGCGATGTTCCAATCCCAAAAGCCAACCTGCGCCACGCGCTGCGCTCTTCGCAAGCGTTCCTCGCTGATCCGCAGGGCGTGCCGAGTGCGCTGGCGCGCACTGACGTCGACGACCGTAGCAACGATCCATCGCGTGTTGCCCCGAACGACCGGTAGAAGGTCCACTTCGACGGGGAACACTGTGCCATTGCTGCGTCTGCCTTCCAGGTTTCCTTCGTCCCCCATGGGCCGACGTCTCGGCTCGATTTGGTAGCGTTTCCGAAGGGCCTCGTGGTGACTCCTGAACCCGTCGGGCACGAGTGTTTCGATCGGTTCGCCGTGCAGCTCCTGCCTTCGATATCCGAAGAGCCGTGCCGCCTGCTGGTTGCTAAACACGATGGCCCCATCCCGATCCACCGCCAGGACGGCTGCCGGTCCTTCGTGCAGAAGCGCGGACGCGACCGTTGTTCCAACCTGCTCATCTTCGATGGACGCTCCACCAACATGGCGCTGTGTCACAAGGTCCCCCGAGCCCGCAGAGTTTCGAACGCTTGACGATAGCATGATGCGTCGTGCTGTGGGGTCGCTGCGCGTGTTGACGCGTAGCCAGGTGGCCAGCCTCTCCGGCCATAGTGGTGCAGTCGTTCGCTAGTTGCTGCGCGTCAAACCTCCAGAACCCTTGACCAGCAACCCCGTTTACAAATGAGTCGAGTTTGGGGAGCTCACCATCTTTGTTGGCTTTGTAACAAGGGTTCTAGGTCGCATCTGCGGTGCTCCTGGCTGCGACTAGCCTTTGCCGCACGGAGATTCGTCGCGAGGTTGTCTTCGCAATCCACGGGAGCCGATGCCTCGTTGGGCGGGGCTGAGCCCTGCGAGTGCTATCCGTGTTTGTCATCCGAGCTCGTCGGCGTAGTGTTGGGTGGTTCATCCGCTCGAGTGAAAGTGGGGGCGGCCGGTCTCGTACAATGCTGGCCAAAGTAGAAGCACACGCGCTCGAGTTGACTGATGGCAAGCGGATGGACGGTGTTATGATGTTCCACGCGGTTCCAGAGGTCGTTGACTTCCGCCCGGACGCGCTTGAGAAGGCCCAGGACTTCGGATCGCATCGGGTGCGTGGGGCTGAGGTCGAACCGTAGGGTGGTGCCACCGACGACGTCATCGGTTCCGGAGCGCGGAGCGCCGTCTACCACCTTGGCCGCGATCGCGATTGCGACCGCCTGGAAGTGATCGAAGACCGCCGCCTCCCATCCGGAGGTTGCGCCCACGGGGACGCTGAACTGGCCGCAGCGATAGCTGGTTAGCGCATCCGGAGTGCGCTCGATGCGCCCGTCATTCACCAGGGCCTTGAGGGCGTCGTCGATCGAAGCGTCGGGGTACGGCAGCAGCCGAGCCAGCTCATTCGCCGACAGCGGACCGTGCAGGAACACGGCCAACCAAACGAAGTCGTGGAGCGAGGCGAGCTGTTCTGCGTCGCGTTGCGCCTGACGATCGAGGGCACTGGTCATCCCATAAACCGCGGATGGGCCCTGGCCCGTGCAGTACACAAGGCCGCTTTCGACAAGGTCCTTGAGGACCGCAGCCACGTCCCGCTCCTCTTCATGCCGGAAGCGATCCTCGATCGTGGCGCGTGTCGCGCGCTCACGTTCGGCAATAAACCCTACCACCGCCTCCCAAAGCGTGCGTCCGCGGTCCGCTACGCTACCGGAGAGCCGCTGCATCTTCTTTTGGTACGTCCTTAGGGCGATTCCGAACATGTCGGCGACGACCTTCTGGCGTACGCCCTGGCGCTCGATTTCATGGGCCAAGTCGACGAATACCTGGTCGGCCACATGGGCGAGCGGGGCGCGCACGCCAGCCGCGGTGGAGAGTTGCGCGATCAGCACAGTGGTCTGGCGTACGATGCTATCGATGAGGGTACGTGTGTCCATCGGCCTGACGGACAGGGTGGCTGATCGCTGCTGTGCTTGACAGACGTATCAAAGTGCGTCGGGAGGTGCGGAACCCGGAATAGGGCGTGCCGCCCGTTCGATCTGGTTGAAATCCTTGGGGCATTTGAGGTTGGCGGGGCTGCCAGCACGGGACCCGTCGTCGCTCCCTGCTGGCAGGCCGGCCCGGGTCTCGATCGGGAGTAGCTTTCCCGGAGCAGCGTGGTAACTGGAGTCCATGAGCGAGCCCAACCTCACGCAAACCGACCCCGAAATCGCGACGCTGATCGGCCGGGAAGTGCAGCGGCAGCATGAAAAGCTGCGCCTGATACCGAGCGAGAATTACGCGAGCAAGGCCGTGATGGAGGCTACGGGAAGCGTGCTGTCCAACAAGTACAGCGAGGGCTACGCTGGCAAGCGCTACTACGAGGGTCAGCAGGTGGTCGACGAGGTGGAGACACTCGCCATCAAGCGCCTGAAGTCGCTGTTCGGTGTGGATCACGCGAACGTGCAGCCCTACTCGGGTTCGCCAGCGAATCTGGCCGTGTACTTTGCGTTCTGCCAACCGGGGGATGCGGTCGTCGGCATGGCCCTACCCAGCGGCGGGCATTTGACGCACGGCTGGAACGTTTCGATCACGGGCGGCTACTTCAACGCCCATCAGTACGGAGTGCGGCAGGAGGATGAGCTAGTCGACTTTGACCAAGTGGCGAAACTTGCGCGCGAGCACCGGCCCAGGCTGATTTGGTGTGGCGCGACCGCCTACCCTCGTATCATTGACTACGATCGCTTTGCCGAGATCGCGCAGGATGTTGGCGCCGTGCTCGTCGCGGATATAGCCCACATAGCGGGGCTCGTCGCAGCCGGTGTCCACCCCTCGCCTGTGGGCAAGGCCGAGGTCATTACCAGCACCACCCACAAGAGCCTGCGCGGCCCCCGGGGAGGCATGATCATGTGCGACCGCAAGCATCGCAAGAAGGTCGACAAGGCGGTCTTCCCTGGGCTCCAAGGCGGGCCCCACAATGGCACCACGGCGGCGATTGCCGTTGCCGCGCACGAAGCGAGCCAGCCGGCGTTCAAGCACTACGGCTCTGCGATCGTCGAAAACGCCAGGGCGCTTGCCGAGGCGCTGTGCGGGCACGGCCTGCGTCTGGTCACGGGCGGGACCGACAACCACCTGATCCTCGCGGACCTGACGCCCAAGGGCGTGCCTGGCAAGGTCGCCGCTCAGGCTCTGGACCGGGCCGGCATCGTATGCAACTACAACTCGATCCCCTTCGATCCGCGCAAGCCCTTCGACCCGAGCGGCATTCGGCTGGGCACGCCGGCGCTGACTAGTCGCGGCATGGGTGCCGACGAGATGAAGCATGTGGGACGATGGATCGCCGCCGTCGTCGAGGCTCCAGACGATGACAGGCTGCAGGGTCGCGTCGCCGGGGAGGTCCGGGACCTGTGCGCCAGCTTTCCGGCACCCGGTGTCCCGGCTAGCTCGACCGCATGAACCAGATCGAATCTGGGGACTGGATACCAGGCTGTTTCAACCCCGGTCTCAGGGCTCGGGCTCGGACTAGGGTGCTGACCTGCCCCCGCTCAAGTGAACACCGATTGGCCCGACCGCTGCTCGCTGTACCCATGCTATCCATCAGAGCAGACGGGTGGTGTCGATGGAGGCTGCTGGACAAGCTGGCCCGCGGCTGGCGGCAGCCAAGGCGCGCGCTCATCCTGACGGGATTGTGGTGTTGACGGCCCTTGGTTCGCAGGGCAAACAGGGAAGCTCCTTCGGGGTCTTGGATCACTGTCCGTCACAGTTGCTTGGGAGACAGGCATTGGCCCACTCAGGCATTGGGCCACTAAGGAAGAAAGGAGCCAGAAGCGTGAGCTACAAGGAGGTGTTTGAGCGTTCCCTTCGTGAGCCGGAGGCCTTCTGGGGGGAGGCCGCGGAAGCCCTGGTGTGGAACCGCCGTTGGGAACGCGTGCTCGACAAGGGTAACCCGCCCTTCTACCGATGGTTCGTAGGCGGCCAACTCAACACTTGCTACAACTGTTTGGACCGCCATGTCGAAGCAGGACGCGGCGATCAAGCGGCCCTGATCTACGACAGTCCGGTGACAGACACCAGGCGCCAGTACAGCTACCGCGAATTGCGGGATGAGGTGGCGCGGGTGGCCGGCGGCCTGGTGAAGCTCGGGGTGGTCAAGGGCGACCGCGTTCTGATCTACATGCCGATGGTGCCCGAAGCGGTCATTGGCATGCTCGCGTGTGCGCGCCTGGGGGCTGTCCATTCGGTCGTGTTCGGGGGCTTCGCTCCCAAGGAGCTAGCCCATCGCATCGAAGATGCACAGCCCCGTGTTATCCTGTCGGCATCGTGCGGTATCGAACCCGCTCGCGTGGTGCCTTACAAGCCTCTGCTGGATCAGGCGATCGAGCTATCCACGGTGAAGCCGGACCGTTGTGTCGTGCTCGAGCGACCACAGCTCGAGGCACCACTGTTGGAACGCGATATGCGCTGGGCCGAACTGCGAAACAGCGATCCGGCTCCGTGTTTGTCCGTCGAGGCAACCGATCCCCTGTACATTCTCTACACGTCCGGAACCACCGGTGTGCCCAAGGGGGTTGTGCGCGACAATGGGGGTCATGCCGTCGCTCTCTCATGGAGCATGGAGAATGTGTACGGGGTCAAGTCCGGCGAGGTGTTCTGGGCCGCTAGCGATATCGGCTGGGTAGTTGGCCATTCCTATATCGTCTATGGCCCCCTGTTGCATGGTTGCGCGACGGTCCTCTACGAAGGTAAGCCCGTGGGGACTCCCGATGCGGGCGCCTTTTGGCGCGTGTGCGCGGAGTACGCGGTCAGCGCGCTGTTTACCGCCCCTACGGCATTCCGCGCGATCAAGAAGAGCGACCCCCAGGGCGGCCTTATCGAACGCTACAACCTGTCGCACTTGCGTGCGCTGTTCCTGGCTGGCGAACGGGCCGATCCGCACACGGTGGCGTGGGCCGAGGAGCACTTCAAGATCCCCGTTGTCGACCACTGGTGGCAGACCGAGACCGGTTGGCCGATGGCAAGCAACTGCCTTGGCATCGAGGCGCTTCCGGTCAAGCACGGATCTCCGACCGTGCCGGTGCCGGGCTACGACATTCGCGTGGTCGATCGCGATGGGAAGCAGTTGTCGGCCGGTGAAACGGGACCGATCGTCGTGAAGCTTCCGCTGCCGCCGGGGTGTCTGCCTACCCTGTGGCAGAACGATGAGCGTTTCGTCGAGAGCTACATGACGACGTTTCCTGGGTACTACGAGACGGGTGACGCTGGGTACATCGACGAGAGCGGATACCTGTTCGTCATGGCCCGCACCGACGACATCATCAACGTGGCGGGCCATCGGCTGTCTACGGGCGGCATGGAGGAAATCCTATCCGATCATCCCGACGTGGCTGAGTGTGCCGTGTTCGGCGTGGCAGACGCCCTCAAGGGTCAGCTGCCCCTGGGTATGGTGGTCCTGAACGCCGGCGTCGATCGCGATGCTCGCGAGATCGAGGCCGAGCTGATTCAGCATGTGCGAGACAAACTCGGGCCGGTCGCCGCTTTCAAGCAAGTCACCACAGTGGCGCGTTTGCCCAAGACGCGCTCCGGCAAGGTGCTACGGGGCACCATGCGACGAATCGCCGACGGTGAGCCGTGGAAGATGCCGGCCACGATCGAGGACCCCCAGGTCCTCGACGAGATTACGGAGCGCCTGGCTGAGATGGGCTACGCACGACGTGCCGAGCGTCGCCCCTAAGAACCCTGACCTGAAACTTAGGCTGCCACGTCGAACAGAGGGACGACCTTCAGTCCGAGA
>JAPPOR010000565.1 GCA_028817905.1 Myxococcales bacterium | reverse complement strand
GCCCGCGACCCCGATCGCCGCGTGAAATCACCTTCCCCAGTTCTCACGAAGAGCCCAAATTCGAAGGTTTGGACCCCAAGAGGTTGCTGGTCTTCTCTCGCAAGGTTGAAGCGAATCAGGATTGGACGCCTGACGAGGAAAGTACATTTTGGCTGGATGTTGCCGCCCTTGCGCGGGAACTTCATCCCGTATCGTATGAAACGCTTACCTCCAGCCGAACGCGCGCCAAAATGTGGGCGATCTTTTTCGGAGTCCTTTGCGTTGTCCTGCTTGCCTTGCTTCTTTACTACCAATTTGTATGGGTCGTCGTTAACAACGTGTCCCAAAATGTCGACAGGCTCCTGGTAGAGTATTCGGCTGCATCGACCGAGAGCGACGCCCTCCACTACCGCCTTGAGGCAGCCAAGCACCGAACACAACGGGCTCCGAAGGCCCCGACGGGCGAAGGCGCAGCCGGTCACCAGGATGAGGAGAACGATGCTGGTGGTGCCTCCCAAGGTCCCACCGGACCCGCTGAGGCAGGAGCGGGAGGGGTGGTTGGGGCCCCCGACGGCCAGATGGGCACGAATACTGTCAAGGACGAGCTTCAGACGATCACACAGCTGGCTGATGAGAACGAAAGGAAGCGACGTCGGATAGAGCGCCGCCGTGCCGCCAGCATGCAGATTCTTGAGAGGTGGCTTCCCGCTACTTGGTGGATGAATGACGACGACGACCTGTTCGCTGCACTGCGAAGGGATCAGCGCCAAGATACGATGCATGCTTGGGCGAAGCAGGTACTCCAAGGCATGTCCGGATACTTCCTTCCGCTGTTGTACGGATTGTTGGGCGCATGTGCATTCATCCTGCGATCGATCTCACGCCAGATACGGGAGCGGACGTTCTCAACCACAGACTCAGTCGTGCAGTACATGTTGCGGCTTGTGCTCGGTGGGCTTTCGGGCATTGCTGTCGGTTGGTTCCTGCGACCAGACGATGTCGGCGCTGAAATAGTCTCGTCCATATCGCCGTTGGCGCTGGCCTTTGTCGCTGGCTACAGCGTTGAGCTCCTGTTCACAGCAATGGACACTGTCATCGCTGCGTTCACTCGCAGTGCACCAAGGCCTGCCAAGTAATCGGGCTGTCGCGGACCGAGCCCTATGCACAAGCTTGTGACGGGCTAGCTGCTAGCTACTCGGTTCAAAAGGTCAGTCGCCCCGATCACGCAGAGAGCTTGCGACACGGCTAGCCCGGATCATTCACGACCTCGACACCGCCTCGCTTGTCCTTCGACTCCACAGGACTTTCGCCGCCCTAGAAAACACGCGCAGTATTCCCGTCGGTCGTCGAAAGCCCTGTGAAGCCGAACCCCAGCGCGATCCGATGCCGAGGATCGTGAATGATCCGGGCCAGGCGCTGCCGACTGCCCCAGGCGCCCCTACCCCAACAGATTCCTCGAGAAAGAGGCACCGCAATGTACCCGCAGGTAGGGGCCAAGGGACTTACCGCCCAACGACCGGCGACGGAACGTATCGCCCTTCTCCTACTCGCAGGGAAAAGCCGCCCGCAGGTCCATCGTTTCCTGCAGTCGGTGGCAGTGACTTCCGACGATCTCAATGGTGTTCTCGCTCTTCACCCAGAACCCTTCCGCCATATTCCTTTGATCGCACGGCACCCTCACGGACTGCACGTACACTTCGCCGCCCTCGCATGCCATCATTGGATCGCCGAGCTTGGCATTCTCGATGGTGACCTCACAGGTTGTACGCCCGAGGTTCTGGGTGACGATCCTCGAGATTTCGGCGGTGAGCTGCGCGCTGTCGGCAGGGCTGATCGACTGGCCGGTGCCGCCTGCCATCGCCACACGGTCATTGAATGACTGACCGGACCCACCCGCCATCGCCAGACTCAGGACATGAGTCTTGACGCCCATCTGGTCCCACTCGCCCGCTGTAGAGACGGCATCGGCGCCACCTTGGCAGTCACCACTCTCCTCGCCATCCGCCAGGAACAACACCGCTCTGTTTCCGAAGACCCCGGGGTCCATCAGCGCCTCGTTGGCTCTCGCAAATGCGATCGAGGTCGGTGTGCCAAACGTCAGCGGGTGCTGCCCCGGGTAGAGCAGACCACCATCTACCAGCGGCCTCGATGCCCAGAACGGCTCCAAGTCCTCGACGAACCCCGTCACGCCCTGCCAGTCGATCTGCTCCTCGCTATCGACCGAGTCCACGGTGCAGCTAGGCTGCTCAGAATTCAAGCCCGCCACGCCGTCGTAGGTCGGAAACGTCAGCAGGGCAACCCTGAGCGGGTCGGTGCAGCGCGGGCCATCAGGATCAAGGGCGTCGGGGCAAACGAACGGCTGGAGTGCGTTCGCGATGGCATGCCTGGCGTTGTCGAAGCGCGAAGTGGTACTCGTCATGCCCGGAAACGGTATGGACATGCTCATCGAGCGGTCAAGAACGATGAGCAAATTGCCCGGCACGAACCTGACCTCGGGGACGACGCGGACCATGCTGCACAACCCAGCGTCCGGTTCCCCAGGACTTGTACCCGCCATCGCGCCGTCCATGGACGCGCTGCCAGACATATCGTCCTCCCCAGCGGTCACCGAAGGCATCGACGTGTCCTCCCCATCGCCACCGCCTGCGTCCATCACCCCATCCGTGGATTGCGACCCCGCTGGCGCTGCGATCCTCACGGAACCATCCAGCGCGTCAGCGCGGCTATCGCTGACCTGCACATCACCGCGCATCGTCTCCAACCCCCCGTCCTCGAGCTGCGCCGTTCCATGCAAGCCTTCCAGGTCGTGGCACCCGGTCACGCATGCGCTGAGCGCCACCAGCACGCGGGCCGCGCGGAGTCGCCACGCGACCCCGTTCGAGACTGGGACCGGCGACCGCAAGTCGGACGGACGACGCGCGCCCAGAGCGTCCTGCCACCAGTGCCAATCGAGGGCTGCTCTGGTGGATATCCGGGTCCACATGTTTCCCTTCCTGGGGTCGGGGGGTTCGGTCTGCTGCCGAAGAGTGGGCAAATTGACGCGCCCGCAAGCCTTCACGAGTTGATCTCCCAATGTTCGCTACCGTGCAATTGGCC
>JAPPOR010000089.1 GCA_028817905.1 Myxococcales bacterium | reverse complement strand
TGATCACCACATAAAACTCAAACGTCGACTGTCTCATTCACGTTGACACGTTCCGCAGGCAGCCTCTGCCCCGCACCGGCAAGGCAGGCGACCGGCGTCGGTGCTGGACGGCCCCGGCAAAGGCACTGTGCCTGTTGCTGGTCGTGCAGGCATGCGGCGAAGACGTCCGCCCCTACCGCAGGGCGGAGCTGACGATGGCCCAGGCGGGTGATCCCCCCGGACCCCCGCCGCCGCCAGCCAGAACGCATGACACCGCTGGCGGCGAGACCAGTGACTTCGGGGAGCTGTGCCCAACCTGCGACCCCAGTGCCCGTCCCACCGACCCGCCCGGCCTCACGCTCGCCTGCGAGCTCAAGCCCACGGCGCGGACGGAAGAAACCGACCAGCTCGTAGGGCTGCCCGAGGCACTCGAGCGCCTTGCTGAACCGCTGACACTCGCCGGCAAGTGGGCCTGGCCCGAGGAGTACGACCGCTACTTCAACGTCTCGGGTGCAACGCTTCCCGAGCCGGCCGAAACGACGGTACTGGTCGAGATCTCTCTGGACGTAGCCGAAAGCGAGCTCAACGATGGGCGGCCCGAATGCAACCTGACCCTGCTCGTGCCAGCGGTGGTCAAACTCGTTGTGGGTTCCGGAACCTTGACGGCTCGCTTGACTGGAACGCTGCAACTGTCGCATGGCCAGCGCCCGTACGCACTACTGCGGGCGGGAGGAAGCCTCAGCGGCGCCACCGGCGATCTGAACCTAGGCATCGACTCCACCCGACCGCACGCGGCCTACGTGAGGTTCTTGCTCGACCTGAATGATCTCGAAGCAACGGTCTCGCCGATGGTCGGCTACGGCTTTGAGACCGATGACAGCCTCGATTGGCAGTTCGACGAGCCGCCCTACAGCTTGCTCAGCCCGGTCGAGCGGGCGGATGAGTACGAGAGCATCAACGACCTGCCAGGCGAGGACGAACCCTGCGGCCCTGCGGACCAACCGTTCGACGCACTGAGCGGCGAGACTCCGCGCGCACTGCTCGAGCGTGCCCTATTGGCCATGCAGCAGGCCGAGGCGCCCAACGCCACCTACCAAGACGCGACCGTGGGTGAGCTTTCGCTGGAGTTCGAGCCCGAAGCGACCGGTCAGGTCTGCATCCGGCGCCACGACGACCTGCTGGAACTACGAGGAGACCCCGGCGCCCGGCTCTACACCACAGACGGCCGCGTCGACCTCGAGCTGGCACACTTCAGCTTGGAGGTCCACATGGGCAGCAACGAGCTACGGTCGATGTTCTTCGCATGGCCCGAGTTCTCGCCAGAACTGCAGAGCTTCCTGAACCGCGGCATCACCCCCGGAGTCATCGGTCAGGTAGTCGACGAAGAGCTGGTCGTGGTGGCCTACTACCTCCAAGAAAAGCCGTTCACCAGCTCCGGGCTCGTTTCCCTTTCAGACCCAGACGCTCCAGGCCTCTTCCAGCTCGCCTGGTAGACACGACCGGAGCGCGACCTGCGAATACCGGGCGCAGCGCTCGGCGGCTTCCCGCATAGGAACCCACATCTGATGAACTCCGGGACCTCGCTCGGTATGCACCATCAGACCCGAGCGGGTTTGTGCTCACGATACCACAACCACGATCCCCTCGCTCGCGATGAGCCCCTCACCACACGACCCACCTCCCTTCCAAGAAGCCTTGGCTCGCTTCTCCTCATTCCTGCAGTCGAACGGATGGCCAAGCCGGATCAAGTGGGTAGACGCCTCGAACGTCAGTCTTCTTCGCGGAGTCGCCTTCTTCGAATCAACCTGGGCCGAGCGCCAGGTGCAGCACCGGTACGAACGGGCCGTCTAGAAACCCGCACTTGCGCGGTCGGATGCGTCCGCAGGGATCTACTGGAAGTCACCTGCCAGCTCGTTGAGGTACATCTCCAGATTGGTGTAGCCCACGCTCGATAGGGTCGTCGCGTTTCCATCCGCTGGATCCCCAGGATCCAGCCCGTGTGCTTCCTCCCACGCGCCCGGCATCCCATCCTGATCCACGTCCCAGTCGGCAGGCCTGGTCACGACAGGGTACTCTTCGTATCCACCCACATCGTTCTCGTTGTCGGGAAGCCCGGGAAGTCCCGTCCGGCTCCCCTCGTAGGTATGGGTTCCGGTACGCGTCTCCTCGAGGATCCTGCGGTCGTGATCGTCGAGCATCGGCACGTTGCACCCCACGTCCGCGAGCACGTCTTCGAACGCTTCGCCGGCGGTGTGTGTGGTGACGTACGACTCGAAGAACGGGCGATCGACCCAGGGGTCGTAGGAGCGCTCCTGTCCGGAGGCTCGTCTTCCCTTTTCTTGATTGGACTCGTCGAAGACCCCGGGCATGACGTTGCCGGCGAAGTAGTACCGCTGGGTGCCTTCGAAGCCATCGTTCTGCGCATTGAGTGCGACGAAGACCTCGGTGGCAGGTCCGGGCTTATAGTAGTTGTTCACGAAGTTGACTTCGTGGGCGCCGCCATCGGTCGTTCGGCTCTTCCAGTTGTAGACAACGTTGTTGCGAATATCGAGGCGTCCCGCGTAGCGCGTGGTTCCGTGTTCGAGTCCGCCCGCCAAGCTCCAGTTTCTGCCCGCGCAATGCGCGAGAAGGTTGTGGTGAAAGCTGCCGATATCGCCACCGATGCTGGCTGCATAGCCATGCTGCGTCCCCGCCGGGTACTTGCTGTGCCCCGCCTCATTCAAGGCCTCGGAAATCAGCGTCCGCTGCAGTGTGACATTCTTGGCGCCGCGGGAGCTGAACGCTTCGTCGATCGTCCAGCTGATCGAGCAGTGGTCGAAAATGGCGTTGTCGGCCGAGGCCATCCCCATGCCATCCATGGTTTTGCCGGTCGCAGTACCGATACGCGTCCGAATGAAGCGCACAACCACATGCTCTCCGCCGATCATGCCCACCGTCCAGCCCCGGACAAGAATTCCCTTTCCTGGCGCCGTCTGTCCAGCGATGGTGAGATACCCGTTGCCGAGGGTACCGGTCACCAGGAGCTTCGACTCCAGTTCGATCACTCCGGACGTGCGAAAGACGACGGTACGCGGCCCCGTTGCCTCAACGGCATGACGAA
>JAPPOR010001072.1 GCA_028817905.1 Myxococcales bacterium | reverse complement strand
CGCTTGCGAAACGAAATATAGCGCTGGCCCAGGCCCACGCTATCCGCATCGGAATGGGCACCCGCGCCAATATGCAGGCTTGGAAAGGGAAGAGAGGCTAGCTCTGGCTGGGACTGGTAGTGGTTTGCGATCGTGACATCGATCGACTCGTGATCGGTGTAGGCATAGTACGCGTCGTTGCGGGTGTAGTGGTAGCTGTGGCCGGTTACGCAGCCCATCAGCCCAGCACCGTGCTCCTCCTTGTAGCCATCGGTCTTTGGGGAGCCACCGTGGATGCGCATACCCTGAAACAGAATCACGTCACTGGCGTGGTCCGACAGCGGAGCAAGCGGCGTCCCTGATAAATCGCCCAGGCTGGCTGGCCGCGTCGATGCCGGATGATACGCCCCTCCCTTGAAGAACATCACGAAGCGAGGTGGACCGGAGAAGCGTCTTCGACCGCCCGCGTATCCCATGGCCCGCACCACCGGAAAGATAACGAATGCCATGGCGCCAAAGCGCTTGAACAGGTCTCGCCGACCCATCCAGTTTGCACTCCTGCGAACCCTTCGCATCGTATTCGTCACTGGACCTCCGAGCGAAGCGAAAAAGCCCTATCGCCGACCATCACGCGCATTGCAGCCAGAATGTCCTGAGCCCCATCTTGCGCGAAAGCGAAGAACATCCGCCGGAGCAGCGGGTCATCGGTGGGCACCTCGTCTCGCGCCATGTAGAAGCGAAAGAGCTGCCGGACGAAGCACTGCTGAAAGCGCCAAGAGCCGGTGAGCCGAACAAGCGCCTCCACCGCCGTCTCCGCACGAACCGGACCTTCCTCCAGGAACTCGAAGTCGATGCTTGGGTCGATCGGATGGGCGCCGTCGAAGTCCCGAAAGCGCCCGAGCGGATCGTAACTCTCGAGCATGAAGCCGAACGGATTGATGTACGCGTGACAGCCCTGACACGTGGGGCTGCGCGTCACGGTCTCGATGCGCTCACGTTCGGTCATACCCGCAGACTCTGGAACACTCGTATCAATACCGGGCGGTGGTGCGCCCAAGGGAAGGCACATGACCTTGCGGGTGAAGAAGACGCCTCGCTTCACGAGCCGCGTCGTGCTCGGGCCCGAATGGGACGCGATTACGCCGGGAAGGGTCAGCACACCCAGGCGCTGTCCGGGGTCGAGCGCTACCGGCCCCCCATCCGGATCCCCAACAACTCCGTAGATGTCGGCCAGGGCGCCGGTTACGAAGCTCTCGGTCGCCTGGGCAACGCCCGCTAGGCTGGGAGCCGCCCCCCTCAGCTGATGCTCGAGAAAGCGCTCAACCTCGGTCTTCATCGCCTCCGCAAGCTCCGGCGTGAATGCCGGAAAGACCCCAGGCTCGATGTTGAACTCATCTGGAGCCTTGACCTCAAGCCAGGCCTGGAAAAACCGTACAAGCTTGTCGCGAGCGAACGGAGACGAGAGGACCCGCTCAACCGCCGGCGCAAGCGGATCGCCGGCATCCACTCCCAACGCTTCGGGGGGCGCATCCGCAAGCGTGTAGGTGAGCGCTTGCAGGTGCTGGGCGGGCAAGAGCCTGCCCTCGGCATCGGTTCGGACCTCATCTCGAAACACGTAGCCCGGCGCCGTCAAGGTCAGACGAACTAGCTCTGACGTCGCCTGGGCGAGTCCGACCTCGGCGATGGCAGCCTCGTAGAAATCGACGTAGCGGTCGAGCTGGGCCTCCGAGACGACCCCGCGAAACGCCCGCAAAACGAAGGCCCGCGCAGCCGTTGCTGGACACGCCGAACCCAACTCAGCGGGAGCGCACATCACGACCCCCTCGGGGGCCGCTCCCACCCGCTGAGCTTGGGCGTCCACCCAATCGACATAGGGCGTGAAGTTGGCCCGGTTCCAGCTCAAGATGCTCGCATATTCGTAGTTCGTCTGCAGCGGATCACGCGGCATCGCCATGGCGATGGACCGATCGTATGCCTCGCCCAGCACAGACCTCGCCGTCAGCTCCAGCTGGGTGCGTGTAAGCCGAACGAGCCGCTCGGGAGTCGCCCCCATGGACTGCCCAGGAAAGTATCGCTCCGCGATGTCGAACAGCTCAGGGTCCGCGTCGCGCATCACCCCGTCGGTCCGCAAGGCGCCGTCACTTTGGTCCGCCGGGCTGTTGCCCGCCGCGTCCAGTGGGTCCGCGACGCTTCCCGGGCCCGCGGCGCTTCCAGCGCCGGACCTCTCCTCACTGAAACCCATCCCTTCGGAAGGCCACGGTGGGCTCTGCTCGTCGCCCACCGCACCGGTACACGCGACGAGTACTACCGTCCATGCGTGCACGGCTCCCGCGACCGGACGAATGCGTTCGCCCCCGGGTGTGCGTTGTTCCCGACCCATACCGACACAGAGGCGGCGCCCGCCAAGAGTCGGTCAGGAAAAACGCCCCCCCAGCTCCCTTTCGACTGCGCGCGCGCTATGGTGACTTGCCAGGATCGGTTCCCAGAGTCGGTCTTGACGCACTCTGGAGCGCGATAAGGTCGGATCGATGCCGTGTACTCGTTGCAGAGCTCCCCATGCCCCGTCAGCCTACGTGGGCGCCCGTTCGTCCGCCCGCGACGCCGCCAGGACGGCCCTGTGGGCACTCGCGGTGTCTCTGTGCGGGCTTTGGCTGTGCGCCTGCACGCCGACCGACGGAGCCCTGCTGATGCGGGCCGGTACAGCGGGACAGGGCGCGCCAGAGGCGGCGCTTCCCATGGCTTCGGCCTCGGGCATTCGGCCCGGCATGCGCCTTCAGTATCAACTGGTTGGGCCGATCGACGTGGAAGCGGACGCCGAGCTGTTCGTCATCGACCTCTTCGACGCGAGGGATGACACCATCGACCGTCTGCGCCAGGACGGACGCGTCATCGTCGCCTACGTATCCGCCGGAACCTACGAGCCATGGCGGCCGGATACAGAAGCGCTCCCGATGTCGGTGCTCGGTGCGCGGCTGGTCGGATATCCGGACGAGCGATGGCTCGATGTGCGCGACCCCGCAGTCCGCACATTGATGAGCGGGCGGATGGACCTGGCCCGGGAGCGCGGCTCTGCGGGCGTCCTGCTCACCTCCCTGGAAGGG
>JAPPOR010000331.1 GCA_028817905.1 Myxococcales bacterium | reverse complement strand
GCGCTCGCTTGCTGGATCGAAGGCGCAAGCACCTCCGCACGGGTCAAGCCCGAGGGCACGTACGTACAGGCCGGCGATGGCCGCAAGGGAAAAGCTTGCCGGTGCACTGGCCGGAAGCCCGCGCCTTCGGCCGCGTCCAGGATGCGCGCGAAGTCATGGCTGATGGTCGCTCCGGCCTTCTGAGTAACCTCGTCTTCGGTGGGCAGGTCGAAATCGTTGGCACCGTACGCCAGACCCAAGAGCGCATCCTCGTTCTTGGTCAGGACCGACGCCCGAATGTGGACGAAGTTGTCGAGATAGATGCGACTGAGCGCAAGCCAACGAAGGTACTCATCGGTGGTGATCTCGGCACCCCCGAGCTCGGTCCCATAGGCCTTGTAGGTCCAACACAGGAAGCTGGCGAGAGCCCCCTTCACATCATCTTGAAACGTCCGCAGCCGATCGAGATGGTTGAGGCGCTCGTCAAGGGTCTCATCAAAACCGACCACCATGGTGGCCGTGGAGCCGATGCCAGCCTCCACGATCGCCTGTTGTGCCTCATAGTAGCGCTCCACGCTCCCTTTCCCGGGGCTGTGGCGCTTGCGGAACCCCTCATCCATGACCTCGGCGCCCCCGCCCGTAAGCCACTGGGTACCGGCGTCGGCCATGACGCGGGCCCCCTCCGCGAAGCTCAACCGCGAGACCTTGCAGGCATACACAAACTCGGCAACCGTCATCTCCTTGAACGCGAGCCGGGGGTAGCGCGCGTGGATCTGCTCAAACAGACGGGCGTAGTCCGAGATGCGGAGCTTCGGATGGAACCCGCCGTTGAACCCCACCAGAGTGCCGCCCAGCGCCACCACCCGATCAATGCGGCGAAACACCTGCTCCGCCGACAGCAGGTAGCCCTCGTCATGCCCGGGCAGCCGGTAGAACGAACAGTAGTCACACCGGGCGACACATATATTGGTGTAGTTAATGATACCCATGATGAGGTAACTGGCCTCATCGGGCGGATGGAAGCGGGCTCGAACAATACTGGAGAGCCGTCCCATATCTTCGGCCGAAGCGTTGTCCCAGAGCCACGCTGCCTCGCGGCGGGAGATCCGCTGCCCCTCGCAAAGCCGTTGTTCGATCTGCGCAAGCATGCCCGGGACTATAGCGTCAGCCCCCGCATTGTCGCCAAGGCTGCGAGCAAAGGCTCGCTCCCGAGCTGCCTCAAGAGCCGCAACCAGCCCCGCGCCAGCGCCCGCTTGCCCATGTTCCGGGGCGTTTGACGCCTCCTCGAACGATCGCCTTGCGCCCCGATCCTGGAGCACCGTCCACGTTGGATAGCACGCGATTTCACGGCCTTTCGGGCGCGCATCGCTGGTCGTCACCTTGGCGTGGGACTCGCCACGCACGCGACGGCGGCAAGCCTCCGCACATCCCGACGGGTCCACCGAACTCACCCACGTTCCAGCTGTGGACAGTAGCTCAAGGGTCCGAGATCCGCGGTCTGTGCAAAAATCATCCAGTTTTTGGTCCCACATCCTCCATCGATCGCGTAGGCTCGCTCGCTCACGAGTAAGCCCATGTAGGGCAGCGCCTTACGTACGAGCCCCACGCATGAAATCGATTGTTGCATCCCTCGCCTTCACGCTCACTGCGGGCCTGGCGACCGTCCCACTCTTCGCCCAGGCACAAGGGGGCTCTGCCCTCGAAGTCGTCGAACAACTCAACTCAGAGGCCATGGAGGCCTACCACAACATGGACATCGAGCGCGCCGGCTCGATGCTCGAAGAAGCCCTTCGCGTCGCACAGGAAGGTGGGGTGACCGGCACGCCCTACGCACAGGCGAACCTCAACCTCGGCGTCGTGTACATCGGGGGATTGGGCGATCAACAGGGGGGAGCCAGCTACTTCCTCGTGGCGATCTGCACCGACTCGAGTGTGTCGCTCGACCCGCTGACGAGCACGCCGGACATGCAGACCGCCTTTACCCAGGCGCAGCAGCAGGCCCGGTCGGGCGCATGTCCTGCGGGCGTGGGGCCGGCGCCGGCCCAGACCTCACCGATGGCCCCCGAGGCGGCCGCACCGGTGGGAGCCGGTGCCGCGATGGACAGCAGCGCCATGGACAATGAGACCCCGTGGGACGACCGCGAGGTCGAAAAGGACTACGGCGAGTTCCGCCGCCTCTACGTGAGTATGTCGCTGACCTTCGGCCTGGCCTACATCAAGGCAGGCATGAAGGCCGACCGCGATCCTCCCGAGAACCTGGTCTTTCAGCGGCCGATTTACGGACCTGCCGGCGACGTGCTGGGCTACGAGCGCGTCCCGAACCCGAGGGAGGTGCAGGCGAACAACCGTCGACTCGATGCCCAGCTCGCCCAGACCGGCTTATCGCCGGAAGAACAGCAAATGCTGCTCGACCGGCGCGTCGACCTGGTCCTGCCGGAGGCCGGGGACGACCTGCGGACCCCGTGGGTGCCGGATGCGGATTCGGAAGACAGCTGGTCCCGCGCGACGGGCGAGCTCGCTGGACTCGGCTCGTACCGTGGATCATGCGAGAGCGACGGCACCGCGACCGGACCAGACCCCATCCTGAGTGACGATATGGGCAATGGGCTGTTCCCTTCCAAGTACTGCGTGCGGGTGGCCTCGGCCGGGATGGAGATGACCATGGCGCTGCGACTTGGCGTGGGCTACTTCGTTACCGACTCGATCGGCTTGGGTCTGGTCGGACGCCTCCAGTTCAGCGCGGGCCAGGGCTCGTTTGCCAGTCTGTTGTTCGGGCCGCGCATGGAGGTGCTGTTGACCGAGCCGAAGGCCGTCGGCTTCATGGCCGGCGTGTTCTTTGGCGGCACGATGGGCCAGATTCAGGTTCAACCGGACAATCCCAACGCGGGCGCGAACCCGCCCTGGATCATCTCTGGGCCCTTCGGTGGTCACGTGGGTGCGAACCTTCGCTACCGCTTCCATCCCAACTTCGGGATCGTCTTTGGTCCGGAGCTGGACGTGTTGTTCCCAGACCTGCTCTTCAACGTCGATCTGCCGCTGGGCGTGGAAGGCGCCTTCTTCTAGCGACCTTGAGTCAGCGTTTTGTGGGCGTTTGCGTCAAGT
>JAPPOR010000475.1 GCA_028817905.1 Myxococcales bacterium | reverse complement strand
CCGACAGCTGCGACGAGTCGAGCGACTCCTGCCAGGCCAGCGCCCCGCTCGACTGTGACGACAACAACGCCTGCACCGCGGACGCCTGCGATGCGGCGGACGGCTGCCAGAACACGCCCGTGGCTGACGGTACATCCTGTGGTGACAACCAGGTCTGCCAGAGCGGCGCCTGCGTGGCCGTCGCATGTGACGAAGACGCCGACTGCGATGACGATCTGTTCTGCACCGGCGTGGAGACCTGTGTAGCCAACAGCTGCGTCCCCGGCACCCCGGTGGAGTGCCCGGACAGCGACGTGTGCGACGGCACCGACAGCTGCGACGAGTCGAGCGACTCCTGCCAGGCCAGCGCCCCGCTCGACTGCAACGACAACGACGAGTGCACCGACGATTCTTGCGATCCGGTGGACGGTTGTCAGAACGTCGACATCTCAGACACCTGCCAGGGTTCCGACGAATGCCAGGTCGGGTCGTGTGACCCGAGCAGCGGCTGTCAGGTCGAGAACGTGCCTGACGGTATGTCTTGCGACGCGGGCGAGGGCGAGTGCATCGCTGGCGTCTGTGAGCCGCTAGGCCCGACCTGCACCAACGGCGGTACGCCCGTGGAGGTGGTGGTCCCCCACACCTTCCGCGGCGCGTACAACAATGCGGGCCTCGTGGACTTCGGCGCCGTGCCGCACTGGAAGGTCACAGGCGATTCGTACCAGGTGCGGTTCTTCAACATTGGCAACAATGACGGAACGCGCGCCTACCACACCTTCGACCTGAGCGGTCTCGGGGAGATCCTGGCGGCGGAGGTGCGCATCGCGCACCCGAGCGACTCCTACGACAGCATCGACGCCCAGGAAATCGTTGAGGTTCGCGCCACCTCGCTGACAAGCGGGGAGCTGGAGATCGTGCCGAGCGGGGTGAACGGCGGCTTGGCGCCGTACAATCTGCCGAGCAGCGTTCTTCAGGACATCTACGACAGACTCGGAAACGGGACCATCCTACAGACCTTCACCGCCAGCGCCGCCAGCAATGGCATGGTTGAAGTCATCGACCTGAACAACGCAGCAGCGCTTGCGGACCTCAACGCTCCGAACAACCTGTGGACCATGGCGGTAGCGGTGCAGGGGCCGCCAAGCGGCCTCGGGCAGTTTGAGCGCGTGTTCAAGGGATCGGGGCCGGCCAACGGCGCCACGGAGCTGACGGTGCTGGCTTGTCCGCCTGATGCGACCGTCCAGGCACCGTTCGTGGACGCCGGGCACTACGGCCTGGCGATCTCGAATGCCGACGGCTCGACCTTGCAGTCGTTCCACTTCGGAAGCCCGGAACAGCACCAATCCTACCTGACGCAGAAGCAGCCCTTTGGCGCTCTCGCGCAGGTCGTGCGTTCGCCGTACTTCGCATTCGACCTGAGCGGGATCACGACGGTCAGCAAGGCCACCTTGCGGCTCTGGGTTTCCGGCCCGCACGAGCTCAACGTCAACAGCGGCTCGTACAACAGCCCGCATCCGAGCGAGATCTTTTCACTCTACGCGGTGGAGAACCACACGGCGAGCGAGGTGATCAACGCGCCGTTCAACGACACGGCCAACCACACCGTGGACGAGCCGATCTGGCAGGACCTGGGCAGCGGCCCGCTGATCGGGGACTTCCTCTACACCGAAGCCATCATCGAGACGGGTCTGATGCTCAACCCGAACGAGGATCAGTCGCTCGACTGCAACGATCCGGCTCCGCCCAACCCGGAGGATGCCCCCTTCTGCGGCAAGTGGATCGAGATCTCCATCGATCCGGGGGACGTCGCGGCCTCGGCCGGCGGCCTCTATGTTCTCGGTGCCAGCGTGCCCACCTTCGACCTGGGTAACATGGCGGAGATCGAGGCCATCAACGGAGGCAACATCGTGGACGGCACGGTCCTGCGTGGGCGTGCCCCCGCCCCAGAGCTGCACATCGTTCCCTAACGGGCGTCGTGCGGCAGCCGGGCCCCCTCCGTTGTGATGGTGGCCCGGCACACGAGATGGCGGCCACAAAAACGGGTAGCTGCCTCCAAGGCCCCTCCGAGCAACCGCTCGGGGGGGCCTTGTCACTTTCTGCGCTGAAGACGCGGTTCTCGAGTGCGCGAATTTTGACGAAGATCATGTTTAATAGCATCGGCCTCAAGGAGCCGCAACACTGGCTCGAGCATGTCCAGTCGCAGTCGCCGAGTACTCGCATGGGCTTTCAACGTTGGCCGTGGATAAGCGCGACTTGAGGTCGTAGCGTCCGCGGCCTGCCTTCCCGGTGTGTCGCACAGCAAGATCGCGTGCCGGTAGCTCTCTTCGAAGGACGCGGGCAAAAGCGGCGAGGAAGCGCCGGGAGGCGACCGCGCACGTCCTATCAACAGCTGCCCGGCAACGGCGGAACGACCGGATCGAACTGCGAGTGCACCATTGATGTAGCGCGCGCTGTTGCCCGTCGCTGACTACCGGCGCGCGATGACCGTGCAGGCAAGCGGCTTCGCGAGGACTTCAAGAAACGCGTAGGCTACCGGACGGTTCCGCAGCCTCGAGGTCACCGAGCTACTGCGCGGCTGTCTGGGCAGAGGGATCAAGCTCGTGCAACTGGCCGTCCTCAAACCTGAGCAGCCGATCGGCGGTACCGAAGTAGCGCTCGTCGTGGGTGATGACGAGCGCAGTACGGCCGGCGTTCTTGAGCATGGGGAGCAGCTCCGCGTAGAACACCTGCTTGAAGTGGGGGTCCTGATCTGCCGCCCACTCGTCGAACAGATAGATCGGCCGGTCGTCCAGGATCGCGGACAGCAGTGCCAGGCGCTTGCGCTGCCCGCTCGACAGGGCGGTCGTGCTGAATGCGCCAGCCGAGATCGAAACCTTGTCGGCCAGTTGTAGCTTCTCCAGCCAGGTGTTCGCGCGCTGCCTGTGGCGCTCGTCCTCGGCGCCCGGCAGGCGCTCGAACAGATGGAAGTTCGAGAATACCACGCCCAGATGGGCGCGGTAGGAGGCGCTGTCATGCGGGTCGACGGTCTTTCCGTCGAGCGCGATCTCGCCTGCATCTGGCTCGTAGAGCGCTGCCAGCAGCTTCGCGAAGGTCGATTTTCCGGAGCCGTTTCCGCCGATCAGGA
The DNA here is from genome assembly GCA_028817905.1 of Myxococcales bacterium. Taxonomy (GTDB): domain Bacteria; phylum Myxococcota_A; class Polyangia; order Polyangiales; family JAFGIB01; genus JAPPOR01. The sequence goes on along the minus strand of JAPPOR010000475.1, from coordinate 13,813 downwards.
AGACGATCTCGCCGGGGCGGAAGGTCGCGTTGATTGGACCTATCGAAAAACCCCGTTGGCCGTCACCCGACGGATAGCGGAAGACCAGCTCGCGCACGTCGAGCCGGCACCCGGAGGGTCGCATGTTGGGCGTTCCGCCGTGCTCGGGGGGGAGGTCGTGGTCCAGGCCGAGGCTCTCGATCTTCCGTAGCGCGACGTCGCCACGGGCCAGGGCGGGCAGCAGGTTCAATGCCCCCCCGAAGTGGGCGCGCAAAAACAGGATCGTTAGCGCGTACGATGTCAGCAGTGCGGGGGACAACCCGAGCCCGCGGTGGAAGGCCAGCACCAGCGTGCCGACCATGAAGAACGCGAGCAGATTTGCCCAGTTGGTCCCGATCGCCCAGGCTGTGTAGGCGCGTTCGAAGTGTTCACGCATGGTGTGCGCGGTCGGCTCGAGCTCCACCTCGAGAAAGTCCGCGCGGCGCGCGGCGTGCAACTTCAGCTCCTTGTTGCCGCTCGTTAGCCCGTCGAAGAGCTTGAACATGCGATCCTGAAGCTCTCGGTACTCCGCGAGCAACCGGCGGGCCCGCTTCGCAAGCACCTGGTAGACCAGGAGGGCCACCGCGACCACCGACAGCACGCAGAGCAGCCATCCCGGGGATAGCCAGCCCAGGTATCCGAAGCCTCCGAGCAGGATCGCCAGATGAAAGCTCAGCGTGGGCAGTGCTCCCAGCGTGTTGGCGATCGCATCCACGTCCTGCGTCAGGGCGGCGTAGACCTTGCCGATGCCGCATTCCTCGAGTCGCAGCAGAGGCAGGGAAAGCACACGCCTGGCAAGCGTGAGGCGGAGCTCCTCGACGGTCTTGGCGGTGAGTCGGATCAGGAGAACCTGGGCCGCGACACCTGTCGCCATGACTGCCGAAAGCAGCGCCGCGAACAGCGGGATAGACGCCTCGCTGGCGGGCAACGACGGTGCTCCGACGATCAGACGGTTGAGCCAATACAGGAGGAACGTGCTCGACGCGCCGTTGAGCAGGCTGGCCAGCACCGCCGCCGCGAGCACCCGGCGATGATCGGCGAGCAGCATGCGCAGCAATCTCACGGGGCTCCCTCGGCGCCCGGCGGCCGGCAGACCTGTGGCGAACCGTTGTCAGTGGGGCCTGCGACGTCGGCCACGAAGCGCGCGAGCGACTCCGCGACGTGGGAGGGGTTGTCGATGAGCAGGGCGTGGCCAGCGCGCGGCACGGTCGCAAGGGTCGCGCGCCGGAGCCAGTGCGTGACCATGCCGACAGCGACATTGCGTCGGAGGATGGCCGAGGCTTCTCCTCGCAGCACCAGCGTGGGGCACTCGACGTCGACCAGGGCCTGCCGGAAGGATTGCGAAAAGTCCTGTTGGGGTGGCGGCGGTCGTACCCGTAGCGCCGGGTCGAGCTTGAGCGCGTAGCCACCCTCGGCGAGCGGCCGCAGACTGGCGCGCGCGATGTCTGCCAACTGCTTGTCCGACGCCAGGATGTAGCTCGAGCGTAGGTGGTCGGCGTAGGCTTCGCAGGTGGCGTAGCGCGCCGGCCGCGAGGCGACCTGCTGTCTCACCTGAGTTGCAGCGGTGTGGTCGACATCCGGGCCGATATCGAGGATCGCCAGGCGGCTGACGCGAGCCGGATAGCGGGCCGCGAACAACGTGGCGACGTAGCCGCCGAGCGAGTGCCCGATCAACACGGTCTGCTCGATGCCGAGCATGTCGAGGGCCGCTTCCAGATCGCGACAGTGATCGCGCGCCGCGTAGCGCCCGTCGGGCGCCCAGCCGGACTCCCCGTGACCGCGCAGGTCAAGCGCATGCACGCGGAAGCCCGCGGCAAGGCGCGGCGCGACATCCGACCAGATGTGGGCGCCGTCGCCGAAGCCGTGGAGCAGGCTCAGCGCCGGTCCTGCCTGGCCCCACCGAAGCAGCCGCAGGGGGAAGCCATCCGGGCTCCATGCTCTCACCGAGTTGGCCTGGTTCATCGCTCAATTCCGCGCGACCCAAGGCAGCCGCCCGATGCCACAGGGCTGTCGCTGCCCTCGCTGACCGCAGCGAGGGCAGCGAAGACTCCCGCCCGCCCCGGAGTCCCTGCGGGAGCGCTGGCCCGCGCTATCCTCGAGTCTTTTCGTGTACGAAGCCTGCGCATCGCTGTCTGTGGACCTGGGTCGCAGGCTTCAGTCGTCACGGCTGGCCTGGGCCTCCATGTGCTTGCGCAAGCTAAGGGGCCGCATGTCAGTCCAGACCTCGTCGATGTATTTGAGGCACTCGGCCTTGGGGCCGGACTTGCCGACAGCCGTCCAACCGGCGGGGATGTCGCGGTAGTCCGGCCAGATGGAATACTGTTCTTCGTGGTTTATCACGACCAGGTAGGTCGTCTTGTCGTCGTCGTCGTCGTCCCAGCTCATGGTTCCTCCGTGGATTGTCGGTTTCGATTTGCGTCCAAATCGCGCAGAGCGGTGCGAATGTCCTGGAGACACTCGGGTGCGCGGATGATCGAAGCGTGGGTCGCAGGCACCTCGCGAGCGACCGCTTGGCCAGTGGTGTAGCGAGACCACAGCGCGGCAGGCGTCTGCACGTGCGAGGCCCGCTCTTGACTCGCGACGAACACATGCAGGTCCGCCGCGATCGGCCGGATCCGGTGAGCCTGCAGCAGTGTGTTCGCATGCTCCAGGGTCTCGGCCACCCACCGGCAGAGCGACAGGGACACGTTGTCTGTCAGCACCCCGTGCCGCTTCCCCAGGCTTAGCATCAGGGCGAGTCGCTCGTCCTCATCGCGTGCGGCCGCCAGTGCCCGGTTCATCGTCTCGCGCTCTCGTCTCGCGATGCTCCGCAGCACGGGCTCGTTCCGGCCAAGCCCGAGCTTGCCCGCGTAGCGGTCCAGTAGGTCGCGGTCGCCGGGCCGGTCGTTCGCACCCGGCCTTGGCGCGTCGACCAGGCCGACAAAGCGCAGCGGTACGGCCAGCGTCTCGAGCTTGTGGGCGATGGCCATGGCGATCACGCCCCCAAGGGACCACCCGAGCAGTGCCACACCCTGTGCTCGGGCCTGTCGTTCGCCGCGTGCCTGCAGAATGCTCTCTGCGTAACGTATGGCCATCTCGTCGATCGAGGGGTCGCGCCACTGGGGGTCCACCACCGAGCGCGACGCGATTCCTTCGACGGGGATCCCGTCGCTGGCCAGCGCTGCCGCCAGGGACGCGTACCCGAACAGGTGCCCGCCGGCAGGGTGAATGCAGGTCAAGGGCACGCCAGCGTCGATGATGTTGAGGGCGACTACGGGGGGGGCGTCGCCGGCTACAGGGGCCAGCGTGCTGGCGAGGCGCGCGACCGTGGGGGCCTGGAACAGCGCGGTCAGCGGCCAGCGCCCTCCGACCTCTGCGCGCACGGCCTCCATCACCTGTACCGCCAGCAACGAGTTGCCCCCGAGCTCGAAGAAGTCATCATGGACATCGACGCGCGGTACGCCAAGCACGCGTGACCAGATGTCGGCTAGCAGCTGCTCCAGGCGGCTACTCGGGCGCGCCGCAGCGCCGTCCGCGGGTCGGTTCGCTGACCCATGCGCCAAGGTGAGGAGTGCCGAGCGGTCCAGCTTCCCATGGGGCGTGAGAGGCAGGCGCTCCACGGCGACGAACAAGGCGGGAAGCATGTAGCTAGGCAGCCGGCGTCCTAGCCACCTGCGCAGGGCGTCGGTCGCGGGCGGTGCTGCGGCGTCCTGTGGCACGACGAACGCGACCAGGGCAGCGTCGTCACGGTCGCGATCGGTAGCCGGGCGGAACAAGACCTCTGCGGCTGCCACGGCGGGTGCGGCGCCCAGCGCGGCGGCCACCTCGCCCAGCTCGATCCGGTGACCGCGCAGCTGCACTTGGGAGTCCAGGCGACCGAGGTGGATGAGGGTGCCTTCCGGCGCACGCATCCCCAGGTCGCCGGTGCGGTAGATACGGCTACCAGGCTCCCCGTGGGGATGGGGAACGAAACGCTCGGCGGTCAGCCCGGGTCGCCCCGTGTAGCCGCGCCCGACACCATCGCCTGCCACGTGGATCTCACCAGCTACGCCGCTGGGTAGGGGGGTCTGCCAGGGGTCGAGGACCCATACCTCTAGATCGTCCAGGGGACGGCCGATCACGCTTGCATCGGGGAGCTCCGAATGAGCGGTCGCGGCGTCCTCATCGGGTGCGCGCACGTCTTGGTAGGTGACGTGCACGGTGGTCTCGGTGATCCCGTACATGTTCACAAGCCTCGGTGGCGCGTCGCCGAGGATCGACAACCAGGGCAGAAGACGCCGCGTGTCGAGCGACTCGCCACCGAAGATCACCGCCGCCAGGGCAAGCTCCGCGCGCCGCGCGAGCAGATGCGTAGCGAGCGAATAGAAAGCCGACGGTGTCTGGCTCAGGTGCGTGACACGTTCCCTCACGACTAGCTTCGCGAACGCTTCGGGATCGCGAGCGCATGCGTCGGGAACGATCACGAGGCGTCCCCCGTAGAGCAGGGCGCCCCATAGCTCCCATACCGAGAAATCGAACGTCGTCGAGTGAAACAGGGTCCACACCTGGTCGTCGCTCAGGTCGAATGGCTCCTGGGCCGCGACCATCAGGCGCATGACTTGCCGGTGAGTGATGCCCACACCCTTCGGGAGACCGGTCGAACCAGAGGTGTAGATCGAATAGGCGAGGTTGTCCGCGCACAGCCCGGGCGGAGCCGTCGGTTGTGCATCGACCAGCGACAGCTCGTCCAACAGGATAGGCTCCAGGCCGTTCATGCTCGCGTTCCAGGCCCCGCGGGTCGACAACGTGATGGCGGCGCCGGCATCTCGGAGCATGAACGCGGTCCTGCTGGCAGGCGCTTGCGGGTCCACGCTGACATAGCAGCCGCCTGCCTTCAGCACGGCGAGGATCGCGACCACCAGCTCGAACCCCCGCTCGAGACAGATGCCGACTGGGCTTTCGGGCTGGACCCCCCGTGCCTGCAGCCACGCCGCGAGCGCATCGGAACGGCGGTCCAACTCGGCGTAGCTCATGTGGCTGTCCAGGTAGGTCAGCGCCAAACGTGCGCGGCTGCGCGAGGCGCACGCGCGGAATCGGGATCCCAGATCATCGCTGATCGTGTGACGCCGCCGTGGTCGGCCCAGCGCCAACAGGTCGCGCCGCGAGGCTTGCGGTAACCAGGCCAGCTCCGATAGCCGGGCTTCTGGGGTCGTCGTGGCGGCGGCCAAGATGGATTGCAGTCGCGCTGCCCAGCTTGCGATGGTGCTCTCGTCGAATAGTTCCGAGTTGTACTCGAGCCGACCACGGGGCGCCGCGGCGTCTTCCACGTGCAGCACGAGGTCGAACTTCGAGGTGTCGGTGCGGCTCGCCATGAGCTCCGTCTCGATTCCTGCGACTTCCGCCGGGCCTCCGCCGTCGCTTGCGCCGTCGTGAACCTCGAGCATCGCCTGGAAGAGGGGTGTGCGCGCCAGGCTGCGTACTGGGTTGATGGCGGAAACCACCTGGTCGAACGGAGCGTCCTGGTTGTCGAACGCCTCAAGCGCCGTCTGCCGGATGCGTGCCAGCAACTCGCAGAAGGTCGGGTTTCCATGCAGGTCGACGCGCAGCACCAGGGTGTTGACGAAGGTGCCAAGGACGTCCTCGAGCTCCGGCCGCGTGCGGCCTGATACCGGTGTTCCGATCGTCAGGTCTCGGGCACCGGTGGTGCGCCCAAGCAGCAGCGCGTACGCCGCGAGTAGGACCATGAAGAGCGTTACGTCGTTGTCCAGACACACGCGGCGAAGACGAGCTCCGAGCGTCTCGCCCAGCAAGAAGGGCACGCTGCCTCCCCGGAAGCGGAAGACCTCCGGACGCGGTCGGTCGGTAGGCAGCGCGAGCGGTGGGGGCGGGTCGGCCAAGACCGCTTGCCAGTAGGCGACCTGGCGTGCTACCAGGCTGCGCCCCGTCGACTCACGCTGCCACTGGGCGTAGTCGGCGTACTGAAGTGGTTGTGGCCGCGGCGGGTGTGGCTCGCCGGCGATCTCCGCGGCCAGGGCTTGCCACAGTTCGTCGACCAGGATTCGCAGCGACCAGCCGTCCGCCGCAATGTGGTGGACGCAGAGCACAAGCACCTGATCGCTGTCGCTCAAGCGTATGAGGCCCGCGCGCAAGGGGACTTCGCGGGCCAGGTCGAAGCGTCGTGCTCCGTAGCCTGCGACGGCCTCCGCCAGGTCTCGCTTCGAAGTGCCGTCTGCGCGGAGCAGTGTGAGGCACGGGCTGTAGCTCGGATCGTCCACCTGGCGCGGGCCGTCGGCCGTGGACACAATGGTACTACGCAGGATCGCGTGCCGCCGCGTGACCGCAGCCAGCGCTGCTTCGGCGCTGTGGGGTGGCAGGTGACCGCGAACCCTGACGGCAACGCTGAGATTGTAGGGCGCGCGGTGCTCTTCGAGCAAGTGCAGGAACCACAACCGCTCCTGGCTGAACGAGAGCGGTGAGCGTGTCTGCGCGCGGCCAGGAATTGGGTCGAGCACGGAGGTGCGTTCGTTTCGGCGCTGCTCCACGCGCTGGACGAACTCGACGAAGCGCGGCGCGTCGAAGAGCTCGCGGACCGGGAGCTCGATCGACAGTGCGCTGCGCACCCGACTGACCACACGCAACCCTGACAACGAATGCCCGCCGACCTCGAAGAAATGCGTGTCGCGCCCAATGCCGTCCACGCCCAGGACCGCGCGCCAGATCCCCGCGATCAGCGCCGCGGTCGGGTTGTCGTAGCGGGCCGCGGTCGAAGCGCGTGCTGCCATGTGGGCGACGCTGGCACACGTGAGCGGTTCCCCAGGGCTCCCCGCGAAGGTGGGACTACCAGCCGCAGTGTCGCTTGAGTCGGAAGATCCGCGGGCCCGAGCGCTTGTGTGAGGGCGCGTGGGTTGCACCGCGATGCGGGCCAGGGCCCCCCGGTCGAGCTTGCCGTTTGTGTTGGTTGGCAGCCGGCGAAGGAAGACAATGCGATTCGGGATCATGACCGCGGGCAATCGCTCGCGGAGGTCCCTGCGGATCGCCTCGGGGTCGAACTCGGCGCCGGGCATGGGGACCACAAAGGCGACGAGTTGTGCGCCGTTGGGCCCGTCTTCCGACAGGCGCAGCGCGGCCGCGGCCGCGTCAGGGTGGTCCGAAAGCGCCCGCTCGATTTCGCCCAGTTCGATGCGATGCCCACGGAGCTTGACCTGCTGGTCCATGCGCCCCAGGAAGGCGATCTTTCCATCGTATCGTCGGTGCACGCGATCTCCGGTGCGATAGAGTCGAGCCCCGGGTTTCCAGGCGAATGGATCGGGGACGAAGCGCGCGGCCGTGTTGGCGGGGTCGTCATGATAGCCTCGGGCAAGTCCCTCGCCTCCGATGAAAAGCTCCCCCTCGACGAGTGGCGGGGTGGGTCGCATTTGGCGGTCCAGCACGTGTAGCGTAGTGTTTGCGAGCGCCCCGCAGATGGTCGCCTCGCCGCTCGCCTCGAAAGGAACAGCGGATGACCAGATTGTTGTCTCCGTCGGGCCGTACACGTTCCAGAGTGTCTCCACGCACGCGAGCAGTTTGCGCGCCAAGGCAGGCGGGGTCGCTTCGCCTCCGGTCAGGGCGACCAGGGCAGGAGCCCCCTTCCAGCCCGCCGCCTGCAGCAGTTGCCAGGTCGAGGGCGTCGCCTGGAGAAACCGTGGGTCGCTTCGGCCAATCAGCTGTGCGAGCTGTTCGCCATCACGGGTTTGCTCCTCGCTGGCCACCACAACGCAACCACCGGTCACCAGCGGTAGGACCAGCTCAAGCACGCTGATATCGAAGGACAGCGGTGTAACCGCGAGCCACCGGTCGCCAGGGCGCGGGTTTAGCGAGCGTTCCATCGAGTGCAGAAAGTTGTTCAGACCTTCGCGGGCGACCGCGACTCCCTTGGGACGACCCGTGGAGCCCGAGGTGTGGATCAGGTAGGCGAGCGACGCCGGTGGCGCGTGGCGGACCTGCGGGACACGCGGCTCCTCCCCGATGCCGCCGACGCTCATGACTGGGCAGGGTAGCTTCCAGCTCTGCACCGCGCGATGCTGCGAATCGTCGACAAGCAATAGGGCGGCGCCGCTCTGTCGCAACAGTTCCTCGTTGCGCCTTTTCGGGTCGTCGGGAGACAGGGGCACGTAACCTGCGCCCGTCCTCCAAACCGAGAGGAGGGCGAGTGGCAGGTGGGCCCCTCGAGGCAGACACAGGGCGACGCGGTCCTCGCATCCGATGCCGACGTAGACCAGGCGTTGTGCAAGCGCGTTGACGCCGCGTTCCAGCTCTCCATAGGTCAGCGTCGCATCGGCCGCCACGATGGCACGTCGACCCGGTGCAGCACGTACGCTGGCCTCGAAGCGCGTCAGTATGTCCTCGCGTGGGATGGGTGTCGGCGTGGCCCGCTCCCGCGCCAGCGCATGTGCCCAGGGCTGCGGGACCTCGCCCAGCAGGTCGAGGCGGGGCGCTCCATGGGCGGTGTGGGCCAAGCGCCGGAGGACGGCGAGGGCGTGTTCGATAACCGTCCTTGCGGCGCGTGCGCTAAAGCGCCTGGCGTTGTAGGATAGCCGCAGCCCGAGTGGTGGACCTGGCTGCACGTAGAGTGTCAGCCCGTAGTGCGTCGCGTCGGCGAGCGACAGCCGCTCGATCACCAGACCCCGGGCGCCTGCGCCTGGGTTGGCTCGCTCCGGGCGAGCGTAGTTCTCGAACACGACAATGGAATCAAACAGGGGGGCGCCCGGCTTCCAGGTCACCGCGTTGCGAAGCGCCGGGAGCGCGGCGTGCTCGTGCTCGCGCAGTTCGACGTTCTTGTGCTGCAGGGCCGAGAGCCAGTCGAACAGCGGTTGGTCGGGCGGCAGATCGACCCGCAGTGGCAGGGTATTGAGCAGCGGGCCAAGCATGGTTTCAGCGCCCTCGATACCTGCGCTGCGGCCCGAGACCGTGACCCCGAACACGACGCGGGCACTGCGCGCGTAGCGGCCGAGCAACATGGCCCACATACCCTGAACCAGGGTGCTCTGTGTGATTTCATGGCGGCGCAGCGTACGTGCGAGCAGGGCCGACGTGGGGGCATCGAGCGCGACCGCTAGCACACCCGTGGACGAGGTCGATGCCTTGGTGCCGCCGGCGGGGGCCTCAAGCTGTGGCTGGGTGGGCGTCGTGATGCCCGCCAGCATCTCGCGAAAGAACGCGTGGGCGTGGGTGGCGGGCTGCTCGCGGAGCCACTCGACGTAAGGGCGAAAGGAGGACATGGGCGCGGGCGGTGTGCGGCGGCCCGCCACCCGGCATGCGTACGCGTCGGCGATCTGTTGCATGAGCAACGCGGAGGACCAGCCGTCCGTGATGGCGTGGTGTGTGGTCTTCAGCAGTTCGTACCGCTCGAGTCCCGTGCGCGCGACAAGGAAGCGCAGCAGTGGCGGCTGCGCCAGGTCGAAGCCCCGCGTTAGGTCCTCGTCGCACAGGGCCTGCAGGCGCGCCTGTTGCGCGTCTTGGGGCAGGTCCCGCAAGTCGAGCTCCTGAAACGGCGCGCGCACGCCCCGATAGACGACCTGCTCGGGAACACGGCTGTCATCGGATTCAAACGCGGTGCGCAGAATCCCGTGTCGCGCCACGACCTGGTCGATGGCTCGTCGCAGCGCGACCGGGTCGAGACGACCGTGAATCCGATAGCGCTGCTGCAGCAGGTACGCGTGTGATTGCGGGTCGAGCTCCGCGTGAAACAACAGCCCCTGCTGGATGGGTGTCGCGGCAAAGCGATCTTCGACGATGCGGTGGCGCATCAGCAAGTCTCCCCGACGGCGCGCAGGAGATCGGCGCGCATACGCGAGACCAGGTGCTCGATGGTTGCCTGTGTGTGGAGGTTGCGGCTGTACAGCCATGCCACGTGCAACCGGCTGCGCTCCACGCGCGCGTTGATCGCCAGCAGCGGACCGCGCTTGCCCTGTGGGTCGCGCTGGGCGCCGGCCGTCATCGCGGGGGCGTCGGCCGTGTTGCCATGCAAACCTTCCGTTTCGACGCCGCGGTCGAGCTGGCCCAGATAGTTGAAGGCCACCTCCGGGCTTCGCTGGGACCTTAGCGCAGCGCCCTCTGGCGACAGATAGCGCAAGACCCCGTAGCCGATGCCGCCCCGTGGGACCGACTCCAGCGCGTACTGGACCTCCTCGATCGAGCCGGTGGCGTCCTCGTCGCCCAACTCGAGATAGAGCGGGAAGCGGCTCGTGAACCAGCCCACGGTGCGCGATAGATCGAGGTTGTCGTCCACGCCGCTTCGACCATGCGCTTCGCACTCGAGGACGAGGCCGGCATTCCCGCTCCACGCGGCAACGGTTCTGATGAGCGCGGACAACAATACAGCGTCCACCCGAAGGCCCCGCTGCGCGGTCCATTGCAGCAGACCAGTGGTCTGCTCCTCTGACAGCTCAAACGCGACCTGCGCGACCGACGCGTGGACGTTGTCGCCCTCGCGGTCGCGCGGAAGGGGCCGGCCCTCTGGCAGCGAGCGCCAGTAGGGTAGCTCCCCCAGGATCTCTGTGGAAACGGCCAGCTCGCCTAGCTGCGCGCCCCAGGCTGCGTAGCTCGCGCTAGGTGGCCCGGGATCCTCATCGCGTAGGAGCAGCTGTAGATCATCGAGCAGGATGCGCCAGGAAACGCCGTCTACGATCAGATGATGGGCGAAGAGCAGCAATCGGTCGGGCGTCGGCCCGTCGTTGCTCATGGACAGATCGAAGTACACGGCCCGCGCGAGCCGCCCCTGGGGTAGCGACAGCGCGGCTTGGCGCTCTGCCGCGAGTGCCGGAATCTCCGATGGGCTATCCACCGCGACGCGCTCGAGCATATCGTAGGCCTCGCCGAGCTCCGGTCGAACGCCGCCCTCGGCGTCACGGAAGCGCCCGCGCAGCATGGCGTGTCGTTGCTGCAGCGCGCGGAGGGCCGAGCGCAGCCTCCCCTCGTCGAGCGCCTGTGGCAAGGTCAGCATCAATGCCTGGTTGTAGTGGCCAGGGTGCTGCAGCTGCTGTTCAAAGAACCAGTGTTGGATCGGCGTGAGCGACAATGGGATCGCGTCCGAGGCATGGCTTTCGCGTTGCGCGGCCGGAGCCGTGGCGGCGAGCGTTTGCGACAGCGCCGCGACGCTGGGTGCCCCGAAAAGTTGTTTTGGCGTCAGCGAGAATCCCTGCCGGCGCGCGCGCGCCACGATTTGCAGCGCCAGAATAGAATCGCCGCCCAGTGCGAAGAAGTTGTCGTGGATGCCGATGGCGTCCGTTTTCAGTACGCTTCGCCAGACTTCCATCAGACACTGCTCGACGCGATGCCGCCCTTCCCCTCCGGTTCCCACTGGGCGGGTTGCTTCCGTGGCCATCGCAGCCAGCACCTGCTGGTCAACCTTGCCGGATTTCAGCAGCGGCAAGCGATCGAGAACTATCACGCTGGCAGGCACCATGTACCGTGGTAGCTGCACCGCGAGCGCTTTGCGAAGCGCGTCCGCATCGGGCGGCTCCGTCTCATCGCCTACCACAAGTGCCAACAGGCGTGAGCTCGGGCCGTCGACCTCCAGTGATTCGCTCGGCGCGGCCAGCACTCGTGCTGCCGAAATGCCGGGCAGGGCTTGCAGCCGCGCTTCGATCTCGCCAGGCTCCAGTCGGAACCCGCGCAGGTTCAGTTGCGCGTCGCGGCGACCCAAGAGCTCGAGTCGACCGGCCCGCACGCGCGCACGGTCGCCGGTGCGGTAGACGCGAGCACCGGGCTCGACGTCGCGACAGCCGGCACGCGGGTCGGGCGCGAACGCAGCCGCGGTGGCCGAGGGGGCATCCAGATAACCGTGCGCCAGGCATGGCCCGCCGAGCGCGAGTTCCCCGACCGCCCCCTCGGGCATGGGTGCGCCGTAGCGGTCCAGCACGTAGGCGCGCACGTGCGGTAGGGGCGTCCCGATCGGGATCACGGTGGGCAGGGGCGAGGCGACCGCCTCCATCGTCACCCCAATGGTCGCTTCCGTCGGCCCGTAGTGGTTGAAGATGGCGAGCGTGGGGTGCTCACGACGCACCTGCTGAAGCAATCGGGGTGGGGGTGCCTCCCCACCCAGGACGAGCACGCGGCGAGGCAGGAGCGAGCGTCCATCGTCGGTAGCGTGCAGGAGAGCCGAAAGGTGCGATGGTGCGATCTTCAGGAAGTCGGCACCGTCAGGCTGGAGGAACCGGCTCAGGGGCTGCGGGTCGAGGGCGGTGGCCCGTGAACAGGTCATCAACGTACGCCCGCTGGCCAGGGCGCCCCACAGGCTGGTGTACCCGAGGTCGGCAGCAGCTCCGGTGAGCCACAGCATCGTCGCGTCTTGCGGCAGGTCCACACGGCTGAAGAGGCCTTCGACGTAACGCAGCACGGCCCCGTGCCCAACGGCGACGGCCTTCGGCCTGCCGGTCGATCCCGACGTGGCGATCACATAGGCCCATCCGGGGTGACGTCGGGGCGGGTGTCCCTCGAGGCTCAGCGCCTCGATCCGCAGCGCGTCGGGGTCGGGGTCGTCGCAGGCTGGGTCGCTAGACACCACAAAGCGTGCCCCGGCGCAGCGCGCGACCTCTCGGCGGCGCGCTGGCGGCCACTCCGTGTCCAGCGGTACGTAGGCGCCACCCGCCTCCAGGATTGCGACAAACGTCACGACCGCCGCGGTACTCGGCTCAGCGACTACCGCGACCCGGTCGCCGGGCCTCACACCGCGAGCTACGAGCTCGCTGGCGAGATGCTGGGCGCCGGCCGCGAGCTGGGAGTAGGTCATGCGGGCTGTGGGCGTGATGACGGCAAGTCGGCTGGGGTGGTGGCGGGCCTGGGCGGCGACGGCTTCGTTCAGCGTGCAGGCACCTGGCCCGCACTGCTCGCCAGGTCCGCGGTGCGTCCCATGCTCTTCGACGTCACGGGGCTCTCGTTTCCCTTGTTCGTGCGCCGAGTATCCGGTTGGTCGTCGGGACCCCTGCGAAGCCGAGTCCACGCACGATTCGCTCGTGACCTGGTGGGCGACGCGCTTCGAGCGTTCAGCGATGTGTTCGAATTGCGCGAGGGTATTGTGTTCGCACCATGCGACCTCGGAGACGCGGGACCCCGGATCCGACACCATGGCGTCTAGCACGTGACGGTACTGAACGAGCAGCTGGGCGGCGACCACCTCGTCCCACTTGCGCCGGTCGAACTCCACGGCTATGCGGTATGTGCTGCCATGATCCGAGACCCGCAGGCTGAGCCCGTAGCGCGCGAAACGTTCGGGGAGCACCACGTGCTCGATGCGAAGATCGGGTAGCGAGAGCGTGCCCGATGGGGCGTTTTGAAACACGAAGAGGGCCTGGAACGCTGCGTCGGCATCCAGTCCGAGGCCCTCGCGCATGAGCGCCACCACCTGTTCAAAGGGGAGGTCCTGGTTCTGGATCGCACCGAGCACCGATGTGCGGGTACGTTCGAGTAGCGCGTCGAGCGTGGGGTTGTCAGCGAAATCAGCCCTCAGGACTAGTAGGTTGACGAAGAAGCCAATCGAGCCCTCCAGTTCCGGACGTGGGCGGTTGGCGATCGAGCTGCCGACGCGTACCTCCGGGCAATCGCTGAACCGGTGAAGCCACAGCTGAAATGCGGCGAGCATGAGCATGTAGGGTGTCATGCCGCGTCGCCTGCCAAGCTCCCGCAGCGCGGCGCTCAGTGTGCTCGGGAGCTCACACGTGAGTACGCGTCCAGGCAAGCCAGTTTCCGCCGGAACAGTCTCGCTTTCACCCCGTGTCGAAAGGCGCGGCAGGGCGGAAGCGCTGCCGAGCTGCTGACGCCAGTACCGGCGCTGCGCGTCCAGCGCGTCACCTCCCAACCA
>JAPPOR010000588.1 GCA_028817905.1 Myxococcales bacterium | reverse complement strand
CCGGGGCTTGTCACGTTTCTCCCAGTAGGTGCCGCCGCCAGTAGTCGGTCAAAAAGATGTCCTTGGGATCACGCTGCTTGCGCAACGTCATGAAGTCGTCCCAGCGCGGGTACTGCGAACGAAGGTAGGCCGCCCAATCGGCAAAGTCGTACTCGGGCAGGAACTTCCCCCAGTGGAGCCGGAAGGGGACATCGTTGTCCCTTAGCAAGCGCCAAAAGCCGTCAAAGAACCCACCCTTGGCAGCCGGATCGCCAGCGTTGTCGGCGAACCAAAACGGGTCGACCCGAAACACCGGGCCGCCGAAACTCGGGCTGAGCCAGAATTTGCTCTCCTTGGCGGAGTAGAGCTCGGTGGAGAAAAACCCGGTTGCCTGCGTGCCGCCTTCCTCGAAGTAGCTAGCGAGAAGTTGCATCGTGCGCTCGGTATACTCGAGCGGGATCCAAATCTCCGTGAATTCGGTGTTTAGCAGGGTGTCGTTGACAGCGTTGTCCATCGGCAAACTGCGCCATGCGTAGTCCATGAAGACCTTGGGCTTGTCGCCGCTGAGCGGCTGAAAGAGATCGATCAGCTTGGGAAACGCCTTGGGAAGAATGGTCCTGAGCTCGTCTTGAAGGAGCAGAATCGCCGCGTCGGTCAGACCCTCGAGCGCGCCGGTCAGAATCTTCGCGAGCACCTCGCTCGCGAGCTTGCCGAGTCCGAGTTGTTTGAGGAGAAGCGCTATCGCATCGTCAAACACCTCGAAGTCGTCCTTGAGCTTGCCTGGCACCGCTTTGAGATCGTCCAGGTTCCCCACCAACGTGTAGAAGATCGAAGCGGCGAGTTGCTCCACAGTGTTCTCGAGCGGCGAGCCCGTCCACTCGATGTACGGTAGCGGCGTGAACGCATCCAGAGGCGGGCCGGCGACCGCCTGCCAGAACACAGCCCGCTCTGCTCCCTGCTGTGGCCACCACAGGATACGCGCGTAGGGAGTCGTCTCGAGAAACTGTCTTAGATTTGGCTTGCCGTCACAGCCCACGTTGAAGAGGTCGACGGGGCATTCCTCAACCGCGGTCTTGGTGGTGGCTTCCTGACCATAGACGTTAAAGGTTGGGGTGAGCTTTAGCCGCACCTTGCTGATGATGCCAAGCAAGCCCATCGAAGTGCCGAGGGCGAAGAACAGGTCCGCGTTGGTCTCCTCGTCCACCCACAGCACCTCGCCTGTGCCGTCGATCACGCGAAAAGCCACGATGTTCTTGTCGATGCCGTACTGCAGTGAACCGCCGGAGGAACCCGTTGCGATGAAGCCGGATATCGTCTGGTGCGTGATGCCGCCAAGGTCGCGGAGGGTCCAGCCCTTCTCGAAAGCCTGGTAGAGCAGGCTGTCCTTCAGGGAGGCGTTTTGGTCAGGCGCATTGGGGTCCGCGCCCAAGTGCAGACCGGCGTCGACCTCCACAACCCCCCGCGCCTCGTCGATCCACGCGAGCCCCGCATAGTCGTCCAACAGCAGGTTCAGATTGGGGCCCTCGGGAGGTGACTGCACGGAAACCTTGTTGGGCACATTGGGCTCCCCGGGACCCGGGTCGGTGTAGATAGCATGGGCGACGGAATGTACCGACCCACGACAGCGGATCTGCTTCCCTTCCGCGTACGCCTTCTTGACCAGCTGTACGATGTCGGCCTCACTCTTCGGACGGTAGAACCCGTCCGGATCCACACCGGTTCCGTCGCTTGCCATGTCGCCCCCTTTGGCCCGTGGGCCCACGTGTTGTTCTCGACAGGAAGGCTACGGGTGGACTCTCCATCGGAACAAGGAAAAAGCACCCGAACGAATGCTGCGGTACCAGGCGTGCTCATGTAATGCGCCGTAGTGGAACTCGCCACAATCCAATGATCGGCCACCATAGCCCTACAGCGGCCGCCAACAACCGGCCCGGGCCCTGCGCCACCAGTCCTCGGGGTCCCGATGCGACAGCAAGACCGGCGCATCGGGATAGGCCGCGCGCAGCTCGCGCCAGAACGCCGCCGCCGGCCAGTCAACCCCAGCCACATAGCCTTCGAACAGCTCCCCCCAGGCGGATTGCCCTCGAACCGCTGCGCGCCAACGCTCGATGTGATCGGGATGCGACCCGACCTCGTGCATGTGATGGCACGGTCTGCCGAGCAAGCGTTCCAGCGCGCGCTTCAACGACATCGTTCCGGTACGTCCCAGTCCGGCACCAATCAGCTTGAGTCCCAACGGTTCACCCCCGGTTGCCGTGCCGTTGCAGCACACGGCGAACCGCCAGAATGCAGCGCACTCTCGTGCGATGTTTGACGCCCGTACCGCCCGATCAGGTAGCCTCGCTGCCCGGTCCCGGCAGGCCTGGGCAGACCGCGCCCAACGACAGGAGGCGCTTCCGCAGGGCAGCCGCACCCGGTGGCGGGAAGGAGCCGCCGTGTGCACCGAGTTCGAGCCAGCCCCGATGCGTTTCGGACTGTGGGTCGCGGGCGACCATGGCGCGGTAGAGCTGACCGATGTCAACCCAGTGTGGCGGATACTTGAAGCGCGCCACGTCGAGCACGAGCACCATATCCCGCTCAGCGTGCACGGCGGCCAATGGCGAGAAGTGGCCAGAACCGGTCTGACCCAGGACCGAGCGGCTGTAGTTGGCGACCAGGAAGGGACCGCGTGGCGCACGCACCGAGGACAGCAGGTCGGTGCGGAAGGCAGGTTCCGCCGCAGGCTCGGCATGCGTCTGCCGCACCCCGGCCCCGTTGCACGCGGCCAGGCACCCCACCTCGGATAGGGTGAGTCCCTCACTGACTGCCAGCTCAAGCGCCTCGCAGCAAAGCAGCAGCTGCTCGCCAAAGAAGCGCCACGGCCCCTTCCACGCGCGCCCCGGGTCGATCTCCAGGGCGTTCAACACCGTCACCAGCGTGCCCAGTCCGCACCAGGCGGGCTCCGCCTGGGTATGCAGGTGAGACACCAGGGGGTAGAACGCTTCAGCCGTTCCAGCCTCCAAGGACTGCACCAACAAACGACGCCCCTCCGGGGAGCCAAAGGCGATCAGTTCGGCAGGAAGGTCACGGCGGTAGCGCGTAGGGTCCATCGAAATGCCTCCGGG
>JAPPOR010001002.1 GCA_028817905.1 Myxococcales bacterium | reverse complement strand
CCCCGATCGCAACGGCCCCTCCCAATAGCCCCATCCAAAGCGGCAAAGCCGGCGGCAGCGTCAATGCCAAAAGCACCCCGGTGATCAGCGCGCTGCCGTCGCGCAAGCTCTCGCAGTCACCCGAGGCCCGCGTCAGTCGCTCCGCCAGCAGCGCGCCCGTACTGGTCGCCACGCAAGCGCACAGCGCCACAGGGCCGAACACCATCACGGCAGCGACCACCACCGGGATCAACGCCAGTAGCACCTCAAGCATCAGGCTGCGGGTGGTCCGGGGCGCGTGCAAAAACGGCCCGGCCTGCAATTCCAGGGGCGCTCCCCAGCGTCCTCGATCGGTCCCGTTACCTTCGGGCTTGGAACGGGCCGCCGGAGGCATCAGGACCCCGTCCGGCGCGCCAGGACCTTGCCGGTACGGATCAACTCGGTCAAGGGCAAGTACGATGGGCAGACGAAGGCGCAACTACCGCACTCGAAGCAGGCTTGCACATTGGCTTGTTTCAGCCCTTCCACGTCACCGGCCCGCGACAGGGTCGCAAGACGCGCCGGGTTGAGAAACATTGCGCAAGCATCGAGGCACTTGCCGCAACGAATGCAAGGCGCCTCAGGCGTTCTCTGGGCCGTGCCTGGCAGCGCAAGCACGCCACCAAAGGCCTTGACGGTGGGAACCTCCAGGGACACCTGACTGTGACCCATCATGCCGCCCCCCATGACGAGCCGGCGGGCAGCCGGCCGCAGGCCACCACAGTGCTCGAGCAGCGCCGAAACGGGCGTACCGATCGAAACACGCACATTGGCGGGCCGCACAATCTCCGGGCCGGTCACGGTCACGACGCGATCGATCATCGGCAGACCCGCGGTGCATGCATCGTAGAGCGCAGCCGCAGTGCCCACGTTGTGAATCGTCACGTGGGTATCGAACGAGCGTCCCCCCAACGGTACACGCTGGCCTGTGACCGCTTTGATCAGCATCTGCTTGGCACCCTCGGGGTACTTGACGCTGAGGGGCACGACCTGCATGCGTGGGTCTCCGCGGCACGCGCGCGACAATGCGTCGATCGCGTCTGGTTTGTTCACCTCGACGCCGATCGTGCCGCGCTCGGCGCCCACCAGTTCCATGATGACCGTCAGCCCCCCAACGACCGCGCCGGCACGTTCCAGCATTACGCGGTGGTCAGCGGTCAGGTAGGGCTCGCACTCGGCGCCATTCAAAATCACCACGTCGACACGCTTGTCCTTTGGAATCCGCATCTTGGCGTGGGCCGGATAGGCAGCGCCACCCAAGCCCACAACGCCAGCGCGCTGAATGGCGGCCAACGTGCCATCGCGGTCCCCAGGCTCGGGGACTGTCGCGGCCATGGTGGACTGATCTGCGAGGAAGTCCGTACGCAGGATCAGCGCTGGCGACAACCCACCGGCGGGATGCAAACGTGGCTCGATGGCTCGAATCGTCCCGGCCACGGGCGCATGCAGCGCGACCGACCGAAAACCGTCGGGCTCCGCGATTGTTTGACCGCGACGGACCCGCTCTCCCGGACCTACGCAAGGTCGACTGGGCGCACCGGCGTGCTGCGCCAGGTGGAGGGAATACTCGGCCACCATCGGCATATGCTCGATCGGAAGACCGCTGGTGGTATCCTTGTGGGCTTCCGGATGGGTGCCGTGTCTAAAGCCCCGCGGCCGCTGCCGAAGCCATTTCGAAAAGGACAACACGCTAGGCCTCCTCCTCTCCAGTCTCGTTCACACTCGCAAGCTCTTGCTCCTCGGACGACAACCCCGCCAGGCGCATCAGGCTCGCGTGCAGCCGGTCGACATGCTGTTCGTGCAGCTCAACGCGCAGGGCGGCGAAATCACCTTCGGTGTCCGCCGCCCGGGTGGCTCGAAGGGCCGCGCGCGGAACGTCCGGGACACGGTCCCCGGCGTTGCGGGCGCTCTCCTCGACCCCTGACTGCGGCACCTGCTCCGGCGCTGTCGGTGCTTGCGCCGCGCTTGGCTTCGCCGAGGCTCGCACCGCGCTCGGCACCGAGTCGCAACGGGCAAGACGATTTCTCTGCGGGCTCGTAACAGGAACGTAGAGCAGCGACGGCCCCGTGCAGGCGAGGGCCGCAGCCACAGTATTGGCGAACCCGGCGGGGTCGGACACGCTCGCTGTGGAACAGGCGACCCCCAGCTGCTGCGCAAAGGCCATCAAAGGCGCGACCAGGTTTGGCGCGGGACCGGCGGATGCCGAGTCCCCTGCGGTATCCAGGTCGTCCAGCAGCACGATGCACAGCCGTAGCTCACTTGCCAACTCCGTGGCCAGGGTCGCACAGTCGGTGGCCGCTGCACTGCGTGGGTCGAGCAGCACCACAATCGGCTCAGTCGCCTGGCTCTCCTCACCCGGTGGTGGCTCGGTCGCACAAGCATCGAGCGCGCCAAGTAGGTCCGCCGGTGGTGCGGCCAGCACCCCGCTGACACGCAAGAGATGGGCGTCCGCCTGGGCCGCAGCGCGTGCGCGACGCGCGAGTGCCGCGGCCGCCGAAAGCGCGTGCTCCGGGCGCTCATGCAGCAGCGGGCCCCTAAACGGGTTGTCGGGGTAGTCATACCAGGACGCCACACCGCGGTGGGCAACCACCGCGGCAAAGGGGGTCGCGCCAGCCGCAACCAGCCGCTCGCACAGGTCGCCCAACAGCCCCGCCGCGTGGGCCCGGCGCTCGGCGAGGGGCGCGTCCAAGGTGGGGCGCTGACCGCGGGCCTTGAGACCTCGCACGAAAGCCTCCAGGTTGTCCGGGCGAGCGGGGGCCTCCCTGGCTGCCTCCTCTACCTGATGAAGGTCCGCAAGCGACACGGTGGCCGACAGCTGCTCCCGAAGGGCGGCGCGCAGGGATCCCTGAAGCGCATCCGCCCGCGCCAGCAACGACTCGCGACCCGCCCGGGCACGACGTGAAGCAAGTGCGCTGATGAGCCGCACCGCGAGTTGGGCACCCGACCCGGGCTCTGGCCCCGCTCCTGCCCCTCCGGAACAGAGTGCCGTGCGCGCCTGGTCGTCCAGCAGGGTAGCCGCCAGCGGGTGAAGCTCGGGACACTCTGAAAGCACCTCGATCAACGGCTCAGGCGTGTTGGGCAGACCACCTAGCGCACGCATTCCCGCCCGCATGCGAGCCCATCGCTCCCGAGTCGTGGGCTCCATGTGAATCGCTTGCTCGGGGCATTCCGCCTCGCATATGCCGCAACCCTGGCAACTGCGCCCATCACGCCCCAGCAGCAGCAACGCTCGGCTGGCCGGCCGTTCATGAAACAGCACCGGCGTACTCATGGGCGCAAGCGAAGCCAGGTCTTCGATGATCCCGGCGAGCATGGGCGCAACGGTCTGGCGTTCGTCGGTGGCGAGCCCGAGATGATCGACCAGATAGCGGGCGCTTTCCTCGAGCAGATCACGATCGAGCATTCGGCGCCCGTCCGTGGCCAAGCGATGATCAAGCCAAGCGCCCCACTGCCGGGCCGCGCGCGCGAGCCGGCCCTGCAGAGGAGTACGCGTAGCTTTGGGCATGTGCGCATCGAGGGTCGCCGCTAGCACGGCACCGGTCGCCAGCGCGCGGGGCGCAAGCGCACCATCAGGACACAGGCTCCAGCAACGGCCGCACCCGGTGCAGGCGCCCCCATCAATGGTCGGCACCTCCACCGGGTCCGTCGCGCGCCTCTGCAGGCGCACACTGCCGGGTGGACTGACCGCGAAGGCGAGGTCCGGCTCGGGCGCGGGGTGGTCGAGCTCGCCGTCCCGGGCCGGACCTGCGCGCTCACTCCAGTAGCGTGTCAAGCTGTCGAACGCAGGCGTGCCATCGTTCAGTCGGGAACGACCATCCGCGTCCGGATCATAGTCGGGAGGCGCCTCAGCCATCTCGTCCATCAAGCCTCCCGGGAACACCGCCAGGGGCCACACGTCGGGTGGGACCTCATCGGGCACGTCCTGCAAGAAGGCGACCGCCACCTCCGCCGCACGCGCGTCATCACCCGCGACCGCAAAAAGGCGCAGCTCTCGGGCACGACAAAGGCGCCGGCACGAGGGCGAGAAATCGGCATCCGTGCCGCGGCGCTCCCCTGGATCGTCTGCATGCCGCACAAGCACGATGCCACCTGCCCGCAGAGGGCTGAGCCCTGCGTCCGGAATGGAGGCCGCTGGAGCGTCCGCAACAACCAGGTCGACCGGCCCGTCATCCGCGGCGCACAACCACCCGTCGGAACCGGTCGCTAGGCGAACCAGCCAGGTCGTTCGCCCGACGGGCTTGAGCCGTACCCCCGCCGCCGTTCGCTCGCCAGCCGTTCGAACCAAACATTCGGCGACCCGGAGCGCGCGACGGGTATCCGAAGCGAGCACCGCCAAGCAGAAGTCGCCAGCGCTGCTTCCGCTGCTCGCCCCGCTCCCCACAAGGGGTCCGGGACCCGAAAGCAAGCCCGCATCGATCTCCGGATAGCCGGATCGGATACGATCGAGGACTGCCTGCCGGTCCGGATGCCGCGAACGCGAAGGCAACGGCTCCACACCCAAGTGGACGGCGTCAGGAAGGTCGGACGCGTGAGCCCGACGCATCAACTCGCCAACGTCGCGGGGCCGGGGACAAGAGCGGGTGGGGCCATAGGACGCCGCAACCAGACGCGGAGGGGGCGCGCCCGCATCACCGGCCCCGCATGCCAGGCACGCCCGTACCGCGGACAGCAGCCCCCCCTCGGTCGCAGGCCGCCCGCGCTCGAGCACGACGACCTGCCGGGCACCCGCCATCGCCTTACGCAGCTGTTCGGCTGGAAAAGGTCGCAACCAGTCGACGCCAAGGACACGCACCTGAAGCCTATGCTCTCGGCGCACTTGCGTGGCGACCGCGGCGACCACCTCGACAGCCGGACCGTGGGCGATGATGGCCAGCGACGCTGCCGCCGGGCCGTGAACCGATACCAGGGGCAGCGGCCGACCGGTCATGGTCGCAAGCTCAGACATGGATGCCTGCACCAGCGACCCAAGATCCGCCCTCGCATAGCCCGCCTCTGCGCACGTGGCAGCGTCGAGCATGTCCGGGCTGAGTTGACTCGGCGAGCTCCCGATCGCGCGGGGCGCGGCACGGTCAAACCAGCGCGGTACGCGCCGTCGATGGTTGCCGAAGGTGAGCTGCTGCAAGGGCGTCGGGCACGCGAGGGTCTCACTCGAGGCACGAAGGTAGGTCGCGAGCAGCGACGTGTCCGGGAGCCGTAGATCCGCAGGCAGATACGCGAGATCCCCTGCGTCGACTGCCAGCAGGCCGGGTACAAGGGCCCGTTCTGCCACGTTCGTAAGTACCAGCATGAGGTCGAGCCCCCGCTGCGCGTTCTGCGGGGTGGCGATTAGCGGCCCCGGCGCAAGCCCGTGCAGAGCATCGCCGCACACCGACCGCGACGCCTCGCCGCGACTGGGCAGCGCCTGGACAACCACCAAGGGCGCGTGCCACCGAACCGCGCGCTCAAGGGTCCCGAGCGTACCGGAGAACGGTCGATCCGGTCCGCCCACGAACGCCGTCACCCGTTCACCGGCAAGTGCACTGACGACCGCGCGCGCGACCGCGTCCGCAGCCCGCTCACACCGCCATGTGTCGAGCGACTGAAACAGGGCAGAGTGCAGAGCGCACGCCTCGAAGTCCCCGACAAGAACGTCCGCCATCGCGCAAGCCTGTTGGCCCAGCCCCTCCCACAACGACATCTGCGCGTGCGTACCGGTCGGTTCTGATGAACCGTCGTGTCCCGCGAGTCCGCGTGCCAGTTGACCGATAGCACGCCGCAGGCCAGAAGGTCGCCGGGGTCGGCCATTGGGCCGAGATCCGTTTTCAACCATAGTGCCTCCTCAGCGCGCTCAGGGGCACATCGTAGGCGAACTGCGACTCGTGGACCCAGGCGATGGCCCCGGTGGGGCAACGGTAGGTGCACTGCTCGGTGGCGCGCTCCGGCTGGACGACATGTGGCAATCCACCACGCATCTCGATGACACCGGGCGGCGCATCGAGCGCGCAGCGTCCGCAGGCGTCACAGGCAACCGCGCAGCTGGCCCGTGCCCGCTCTCCTTCCAGGGGCGAGCGGCACTGTATCGTGATCGGCTGGTCGACGCGCTGCAAGCCGAAGAGGCCGGCGGGGCACGCATCGACGCAGTCTCCGCAGGCGGTGCATGCAGACGCCAGCACCACGGGCAGCCGCTCACTGTTCATCTCGATCGCGTCGAACCCGCAGGCGACTTGGCAGTCGCCGAAGCCGAGGCAACCGTAGGCACAGGCCCGCCCCCCCCGTTGTGCCTGATAGGCCGCGACACACGTTGGAACGCCAGTGTAGCGAGCGAGCATCGGCACGGCCGATCGCCCCCCGGCACAGTGCAGGCGCGCGACGCGTCGGGCGCTTGTTCCGGGCTCAACGCCGAGCAAGGCGGCGATTTCGGCGATTGCCTCAGGCGCCGCGACGGTACACTGGCTCGGCCTGCTGCGACCTTCGAGCAGTGCCTCGGCAAATGGTCGACAGCCGGGTTCACCGCACGCGCCGCAATTGCTGCCTCCGAGCAGATCTTCCAGCGCCCGAAGCCGTCGGTCTTCTTCGACACGAAAGTAGCGATATCCCAGCGCGAGAACAGCGCCAGACGCGAGGGCCAACCCGGTCATGAGTAGAATGGCGGTGAGCACCTGGTCCATAGGGAATTCCTCGCTTCAGGCGAACGGACGGGCGCGCGCGATCAACGCGTCGGTCACGGTGTCGTCGTCGCCCCGGGGCGTGCCAGGGTGTATGCATTTGGCCGGACACAACTCCGCAGCGACAACGAGCGAGGCGAATGGCACCGGCTCGTTGGCGATGAACTCGGCCTGCTTGTTTTCGTCATAGGCGAATAGGGTCGGAAACCGCTGCGTGCACTCGTTGCATGTCGTGCATCGCTCGGTCTCCACGTACGGCTCCCTCCCCAAGTCAGCCCCACGCGGGCCCGGTTCCGCGACCGCGGCCGGTTCCGCGACCGCGGCCGGTTCCGCGACCGCGGCCGGTTCCGCAACCGCGGCCGGTTCCGCAACCGCGGCCGGTTCCGGGTCCCGGGTGGTCCCCAACCCTCCAACCTCCAGCCCCAGCAGTGCCTTGGCCAGTCGTCTGAGTGCATCCGAGCCGGCCTGCGCGCGCGCTGCTTCCAGCGTGCGCGCGTGGTCGGCTACCAGTGCAGCCCTTGCACCGGCCGCCTCCGCTTCGGCGGCCAGGCGCGCCGAACGTGCGGCCGACCGAGCCCAGGGACTTTCGAATCCGAACCCCTCCCGCAGGCCCCGCAAGGCGTGGGCTTGGGCCCGCACGGCGTACGCCAGGTCCCGTGCGACCACCGCGCGCAACAGCCAACCATCTGGATGCACGGTCCACACGAACGGCACCTGGCCGGTGAGTTGACCGGCATCCCAGGCGGCGAGGAAATCCGCCACGGGCAACTGGTCGCTCGCCCAGGCCTCGGGCGCAAGCGGCAAGAGCGACCGATGCCAGGACGCCATAAGCACCGCCACGTCAGCGGCGGTCACCTGGAGTTCGAGCGTGTGCGCACGTCCGGCAGCGTCAACGCATGCAAGCGACCGCATCGTCGCCTGCAGCGGCTGCCCCTCGTGCACAACAACCCGATCGGTGGCCACCGATGCATGCGGGTCCACCATCACGCGTGGGTGAACACCCCCCGCCGCAGCCAGTCGCAGTGCTGTCATCACATTTTCGACGTCCTCGGACCCCTCGTCCATGGCGTCGCGACAAGCAACGATCGCAACCGCTGAACCCGGCGCGACCGCCATGTGAGTCAGTCCACGATCGAGATGTTCCCGGTCCGCAACCGTCGACTGCAGCACGAACGTCCCACCGTACACACAAGCCAGGGCCGCCACCGGTACCGCCTGCCCCGTCACCTGAAGCGCTTCCGGCACCAGCAGATGGACGGGATGCTGGGAAGCGAGCACCATCGCAAGGTGCTCGTACAGCCACGTTCGCGCCACCAGCGCCACGACGAGCGGCAGAGCAAGGCGCTCGTCCGGCTCCAGGTCAGCAACGCAAAGCGCTTCGAGCACGGCGTCGTGAACCTCCGGCTCGTATGCGTGACGGACCTCGAGCTGCGAAGCCCGCAACGTCCGCGCGAGCTCGAGACCCTCGCACACGGCACGGTCGGCGTCTCGACACGCGTCGCGATAGGGGCCAGCACTGGGGCGACAGCTGACGCGCTGTCCGTCCAGGAGCTCCGGGACGCCCTGCAGACACCACACGCGCACCTGGGGTTCGGCCAGCTTCCGCAACCCTCGGTCCAGACTCCTGGCCAGCTCTTGCATGTGCGCGCGCCGACGCTCCGACACCCGAAGCGGCCCCCGTTCCCTTGGCAACCGCTGGGCCAGGTCGTCGACGTCGATCTGACCTCCGCTCGGACCATTGCCCAGCGCACCCGAAAGCGCATCAGAAGCCCGTGCGTCAGGACCATGGCCCGCATCCGCGGCCAGCAGCTCACGAAGCCCCCTGAGGGCGGTCAGCAGCCGCGTACGCAAACGTTCCGCGGGCGCCCTGCGAACTCGATCCGCGCGCTCCAGATAGCGCGCCACCACGTCGCCGAAGCCCAGAAGCGGCAACGGGTCGTCTGAAACGCAAGCCGATGCCTCCGCCCGAATGGGGACGGCGCTGGCGGGCCAGCCCAACGAGCCGGCGGGCGGCTCCGGCGGTCCGTCGGCGCCCTCGCTTGGCCCCACTTCTCGGCTTGCTTGGTAGTAAAAGCGGAGCACATGGGGTGGAGACCGCTCGAGCAGGCGTGCGTCCAATCCCCGCTCCAGGCGCAAGCGCGACGGTATCTCGATCTTCTGCGGCTCAATGGACACGTTGAACACCTCGCGCAACCCCGGGACTCAGACCTCGAACTGGGTGAGCTCGCGTTCGAGGGCCGCGAGCTTGTCCGCACCACTCATTCCCAAACCTACGGCCGTATCGAGGTCGTAGCGTTCCGCGCAAGGGTTTCGGTAAAGGACACCAAGCGGCCAAACGTCGGTGCGGCTCGCTACCTCACGCGCGCGGGCAAGATCAGACGGGTCGTGCTCCAGGCGTTCCGGAAACGCGCGTTGATCGTTCGCCTGTGCGGGCACGCCTTCCGGATGGAACAGGAGCAATTGACGTCGCGGGTCACTCTGAATGGGCTCCCAATGATGGTCCATGTAGTGGGGACATCGCTGAAGTACGCGAATGAATGCGAGCCCGGGGTGTGCATGGGCGCGCTTTACGATCGATGCGAAGTGCGCTGGCACCCAGTCCGCAGTCTGGGCCACGAAGGATACGTTGGCGATGCTGAGCGTGATGGAGAGAGGGTTGAGGGGACTTAGCGGAGCGCCCTCGGGATGGGTGTTGGAGCGACCGCCCTTGGGGGTCGTGGGGGACGTTTGCATCTTGGTCAACCCGTAGATGTTGTTGTCAAACAGCATCACGGTCATCTTCATGTTGTAGCGAATCGAGTGGATCCAGTGGGCGGTGCCGATCGCGCAGCAGTCGCCATCGCCCGTGACGACGAACAGGTGCAAGTCGGGGCGCCGGGCGCGGACGCCCTCGGCGATCGGCAGAGGCCTCCCGTGCAGGCCATGAAAGCCGTAGGTGTGGATGTAGTGTGGAAAACGGCTCGAACATCCAATGCCGGACACCACCACCGCTTGATCGGGGGGGATTTGTTCATCACGGAGCAGACGTTGGACAGTCGCAAGCGCGGCGTGGTCACCACACCCGGGGCACCAGCGGGGAGTCGTTCCTTCGTAGTCGGCAAGCGCCAGGTGCCGCAACCGCCCGTCCATGTACCAAGCCTTGGGGAGCTTCGTCATGCACTCGCCCCCCGGCCTTGGGGGGGACCTTCCGAGCGCGCCGAGGAGACCCCGACGGCGTCGAGGCGCGCGCGTAGCTCGGTCTCGATGGTTCCCGGAGGCAGCGGCATCCCTGGCACGCGCGACCAGCACTCCACGTCGCACAACGTGCGCGCCCTGAGCAGCCAGGCCAGCTGTGCATAGCGGCGCGCCTCCTTCGGAACCGTCGGGTCATCGGCGTCGTCCGAGTAATTGACCTCAACCGTCATGACGCGCTCAAAGCGTCGAAAGATGTCCGCAAGGCCTGGCTCGAGGGGAGATAGAAACCGCAGGTGAACGGAAGAGACGGCCCCCCCATCGGCGCGGATTCGGTCGACCGCCTCCTCGATGGCGCCACGCGTGGAGCCCCATCCGACCACCAGCAGTTCGCCATGGTCGGCTCCATGAATCGCCGGTGCGCGCAAGCTCTTGAACAAGGTCGCGAGTTTGCGACTGCGAGCCGCGATGGCACGTTGGTTGACCGGACTCTCGTAGGCAACGCGACTTCGTTCATCGTGGGCAAGACCGGTCACCACATGGGCGCCGCCCGTCTGCCCTGGAATCGGCCGGCTCGAAAGCCCGGTCTCGGGATCCCAGGCGAACGGCGGAACCTGGGGGTCCCAGTCGCAACGATCCACCGGTGGCGAGAGCCAGGCCTCGTTGGGAACGGGCCTGCGAAACGGCTGTTGCCCCGTGGCCAGATTCGCGTCGCTCAACAGAATGACTGGACCACGGAACGTCTCGGCCAACTTGCGAGCTAGCACGACGTCATGGAAGCACTCCTCGATCGTCGAGGGGGCGATCACGATCTTGGGAGTATCCCCCGGCTGCCCGAAGAGCGCTGTCAATAGGTCGCCTTGTTCGACACGCGTGGGCAGACCTGTGGAGGGGCCTCCGCGCTGTACATCGATGATCACCAGGGGAAGCTCGGCCATCACCGCAAGACCGATGAACTCGCTCTTGAGTGCGAGCCCAGGCCCGGAGGTTACGGTCACGGGGGTCTTGCCAGCGTATGCGGCACCGACCGCGAAGCCCATCGCGCTGATCTCGTCCTCGGCCTGGTGCACGAAGCCACCGACGTTCTTGAGAGACCTTGCCAGATAGTGCGAAACACTGGTCGCAGGTGTGATCGGATACATCGAGCAAACCTCGATCCCCGCTGCCATCGTCCCCAGCGCCAGGGCCTCGTTGCCATTCATCACAACGCGGGCTTCGTCCCGTGGGGCACAGTCCACCCGGTAGCGGAACCGAAGATGACCCGCTGCCCAGGAATATCCAGCTGACAGGAGCTCGAGACTTCGCGCGACCACGTCCTCGCCCTTGCTTCGAAGCTTCTTCCCGAGCTCTGTCTCGACCGTGGCCACATCGAGGTCGTAGAGCCACGTGACCATGCCGAGGGCCCAGATGTTCTTGCCACGCCGAGGGTCCTCCACGACCCGCATGCACTCGGCCTCCATCGGAACCTCGACCACGTCATAGCCGACCTTGCCGAACTCGACGATTGCATCGGCGTAGGCGGCGCGTACCACCTGTGATTGGTCCTCGGCCCACTTGCGCTCGAGCAGGATCACAGTGCCCCGCTTGAAGGCGCCCACATCGATTCTGCTGTACAGGACCTGCTCGTTGAACGCGACTACCACGTCGGCGCCGTCACCCATGTTGGTCACAGCATCGCGCCCCATTCGCACACGGTTGCCGCTCGCCCCGGCGCGCGAGCGGACCGGCGGTTCGATCTCCGCTGGAATGATTTCGACCGTCCACACGCCGTGGCCACTCTTGGCCGCGACCGTTCCCAGCAGCTGCCCCGCGGTCTGGGCCCCTTCACCGGAGTCGCATACGAACTCGACGATGTGCTCGCGGACGCGCTGGACCGCGACCGATGAGCTTCCCTCGGGCATGCTTGCGCTGGACATGGATGTGGCTTCCCCGAGAGCTCGCTAGCCGGGCCCACCCTCGTCATACAAACGGTCGTTGGATCCAACGCTGCGGTCGGCGCAATCGAGGCATGCGGCCAGGGCCTCGTCGCCGTGCAATGGGCGGACGTGGCGGGTACTCCCGCAGAACGAACATACGAAACTCGCCGGCAACTTGGTCTCCGGTACCCGATTGCGTAGCAGGTCGCTGCGCGTTAGGACGCCCACCAACTCGGGACCCTCACAAACGGGGAAGCAGGAGACACCACTTTGGACGAACCGGTCCGCCGCCTGGTCCAGCGTGCATTGCGGCTCGATGACGTCGGGCGGGCGGGTAACACACGCACCGAGAGCCTCGTCCCGGGGCCGCTCGCGGAGCTCACACACGCACATGACGCCCTTGAGCTGGCCTGCATCCGCCACCAAAACATGATGAAGATCACGAGCTTCGGCCTTGTGCAACCCCACCGAAACCGGTGCGTCCGACGGTAAGGCGAGCAGATCTCGACTCATCACATTCGAAACTCGCATGGCTTGCTCCTTCCGCTCCGACAGGACGTACGCACGCCGGGACCAACCGCTTGCAGAATCACGGCGACGGCGGGTCGCCGGAAACCACTTCTGATCCTGGATTCGATCCGGGCTACGGTTCCGGCATGGCTCCCCCGGGCCCAGACACTCGCATGTTCCAGGCGTTGGGCCTGGCCGGTATATGCGTGGCTTCCGGCGCACTGTTTCTGCGGGAAACGCCGCAGCTGCCCCCGCTTGCCCCGCTCTCCGCGCTGGCCGACCGGGCCCCGAAAGAGGACAGCGGGGTCGGACCCCAGGCAAGCAGCCATCGGAGCTCATGGACGCAGGGTCTCGGCGCACGCCGGCGTGTCCAGGGGAAACGCGGTCCCCGGTCCGGCCGACTGCGGTTTGCATTCCGTGCTGGCGGCGCGATCACAGGTCGCGCAGCGCTCGATGGGGATGGCAACGTCTACTTCGCGGCGCACGATGGATGGCTGTACGCTCTCACGGCCGACGGGCGGCTGCGTTTTCGAAAGCAGCTCAGTGGCAAGAGCTTCGGTGGGCCGACGGCCACCTCGAACGGCATGATCGTCGTGGGAACCGACGCGGGAGTCCTCCACGGCTTCGATACGCGCGGGACCGAAAGGCTGACCTACAGGGCCGCCAGCGGGATCGACTCTGCTCCCACCGAGGCGATCGATGGGGGCCTGCTCTTCGGTGCGGGGCACTGGGTGATCGCGCTGGCCAAGCCGCACCCCACGCTGGAATCGGGGACCCCAACCGACGCCCGCTGGCGCTTCCGGGCCCACAGTCGAGTGTTTGCCAGCCCGGCGCAGGACCCAAACGGGCGCATCTATGTGACGGCCCAGGATCATCGTGTCTACGCCCTGGACGCCGCAACCGGTGAAGTCCTGTTCAGCCACACGCTGGCGCGCGACCTGGACGCACCACCCCTGTTGGTCGGCGAGCGCGTCTACGTCGCCGGCGACGGTGGCCAGGTCGCGGCGGTGTCCTCGCACGATGGCCGGCCCCTGTTCAACGTCAGGGTCGACGGGCACGTGCGGGGACCGATGATGTTCGGCCGCGACGCCCTGTGGCTTCAGACCATGGGGATGCGCCCTGCCCTCTTGGCACTCGACCCCGACGACGGTTCGGTACTCGCGGGGCACCGGTTTCCACTAGCCGACTCAACCGAGGTAGGCAGTCGCTCGGGCCCAGTGATGGATCGCAGCGGGCATGTGTATGTTGGGGGACCCGACGGCGCCGTGTACGGCTTCGGCACCGACGGCAACATCATGTTCAGGTTCCCCACGGGCGGCGACGTGCACGCCCCCCCGACGCTCGGCCCCGACGGGACCCTCTACATAGGCAGCGGCGACGGATCGCTGTATGCGCTTTCGGACTGACGCTTCGACGTGCCGCGCCTCATAGCTGATCACTTGCGGGTCCGGCTACGTCCTCTTCCCGACATGGGCCAAGCGGGTACGCAGCTAGCTAGCTAGCCAGGGCCCGCTACCGCCACGGCGCTCCAAGCCGCTGCCACCGGGTGGAGTGAGGCAACCCTCAGCCGTCATCGTCATCGTCATCGTCATCGGCGAGCGCGAGCGACTCGCTGCGCGAGCCCGCGATCCGCCAGCCGACCGGCACACAAAGTGTTGCCACCTCGGACCCCGGCATCGTGCACACGGCCACGCGCTGCTGGGGGTCGGCGGAGACGACCGCCTGGCTGTACTCGGCCCAAGCGCAGGGCGAGACGGGCCCGATGTGCGGATCGGCAAGCACGGCGTCGCCCGCCATCCCGTCCACCAGGTGGCGTAAGCCGTATTGCTCCAGTTCGGCCAGGTACTCCTCGGCGGCGTCGAAATCGTCGAACGTCAGCGACATCAGGTCGTCGTCTGCACACACGGCCTCTGCGGTGCACGCAGCCGCCAGGGCCGGCACGCCTCCCGGATAGTGGCGCTCCACGGCGTCGCAACGAAGCAGCAAGCAGACACCTTCGATGAGCACAGCCACACCCCTGCCTGGCACAAAGCCCGCGCCCACGCAAGCCCGTCGCCACGGCCCTCAGTTTCAGGGCGTCAAGGATCGGAGGGATTCCCGGAGGAGGCAGGTCCGGGGGAGGGGCGCGCCATGCCGAGGCTGGAGGCTCGGTCGAGGAAGGCGTCATCTTCGGAGGGCCGCTTCGACTGCGCGAGGTATTCCCCAAGGCGGCGACGCGTGTCCGGGTCGAGTTGCCGGACACCGGCAGGGGGCATCACCCCTGGAGCGTCGGGCTGCCGCCCAATGCGCTCGACGGCTTCCATCCGTGCGGCTTCATCCATTCGCGACAGTGCGATGTTGAAGCGGGCGCGGGAGATGTTCTGGTCAAGCACATCATTGTGACAACCACCACACGCCTGGACCAGTGCCTCAGCCGGCGTGCCATCGGGATCCGTCTGCAGCCCGATCTCGGCTCGCACCTGAGGGTCATCAGGGTAGATGTCCGCGAGATCGGGAAGCTCCTCCGCGGGCAGGTCTCCGGCCAGGAAACGGCGGTAGTCCTCGGTCAGCCGTGCCTGCTTGTCCGGATCGGTAGCCCGCCCTGCGAAATAGGGAAGCGCCATCTGCTCACCACGCTTGAACGCCGCATAGGCACTCTGCCAAGTTGGGCTCTGCAGGGGTTGCTCTGGATAGCCGTCGGGACCAACCGGCCAACGCTCGCTACGGATGGCCGCGCCGTCGAACAGCAGCGGCTGCGGCGCATCTGCGATCGACTCAAGCAGAAAAGGCAACGTCGTCTGCACGGCGGACGGGAGTATTCCAGCGTACGGCTCGTCTGCCTTGGCAGCGAGATAGTCGTTGATGAGATCACCCCCGCTCACGCCGGGAAACGCACCTGCCGGCTCGGGGCTGAAAAAGTGCGTCCACGGCATATGCAGTTCACGCATAAGAAGAACCGGTGCATCGATCCCCCGCTGATGACACTGGCGGCAGTCGGCGGGGGTGTTCTTGAGGTCCGCATCGTCCTCGATCTTGACCCGGAGCCAGTCGCGTTCGATCCGCGGCGTGAACAAATCGCCTGGAAGGCACCCACCATCCCGGTCATTGCAGGCTTGCCGATAGGTCAGGAGGTAGAAGTTGAGGCGCTGGAGGCTCTGGTCCGGCGCAACCAGTTCCACTTGCTGCACGCCGCGCTGAAAGGCCATCACGACCTTGAGGGCAAGCCCCCTGCGATTCGTCCCCGCGAGCAGGATCGCGCGCGGGTTGATGGGCGAAACGAGTTGCCCGTGCTGGGTAGTCGAGTGCGAGTTGAGCACGACGGCGGTGAATTTCTGCCCGGACTGGTGAAGTGCATTCGGGCCCGGTGTAACCCCGAGCGCCTCTTGCAGATCCGCAAGGCCGGTGATCCGTGGGCGATCGCGGCCACAGAACAGTTCGCGCACAGCGTCCTGCCCGGGGCGCGCACAAAACTCCGAACCGGCCAGCGAGTCGATCCGCGCGGTGTCGGAAGCAACACCGACGGTGTGACTATCGTCGCTGTTCGGGCTACGCGTGGCCGCGTCGTCAACGGAAGAATCCCTTTGCCCGTTCTCAACACCTCCGTCAGCCACCGTTCGCCGTTGGGAGCCGCAAGCACTCACCAGGACAAGCAGGCACGCGGCACGAACCGAGACGCTCGACCGCGGGTGCCAGAGCCGGCGGTGGCCCCCAAAGCTCCATCGAAGCCCGCGTCGCGTCGCGCCTCCGCCCAGATTGACGACTCCCTGCTGCATGTTGACGCGCCTCCTGTGGGTGCGGCCTCGTTCATTTCGACAACTACTCTGAAGGGGCTCGCCTCTACCATGACCCGGACTATCGATCGCTGCTCAGCATGCGTAAAGGGGGGGCGATGCCCGAGAAGCGCGACCCGCTCGGGGCCCCTCGGTCGGTTGTCGCCTCGCTCTGGCGGGCAGCACTGCTTGTCGACCTATGCTTCAGGAGGAAACGCGAGCTCCATGTACATATTGGCCGGGTTTGCCCTGTAGGGCCCGAAGGCCTGGCATGGACAGAAGCCGAAACGACGGTA
This sequence comes from Myxococcales bacterium, assembly GCA_028817905.1. Taxonomy (GTDB): domain Bacteria; phylum Myxococcota_A; class Polyangia; order Polyangiales; family JAFGIB01; genus JAPPOR01. The sequence continues at coordinate 632 of JAPPOR010001002.1, read as the reverse complement.
CAGGGCGACCGCAGCTTCAAACCGCTCACCCGTCTCAAGCCTGGCGCAGCGCCTGCCGGCCCGCCGTGCGATGTCCAGGAGCGCCTCCAGCAGGTCGGCGCCTACCCCGTATCCACGCGCGTGCGGAACCACGAACATTCGCTTGATTTCAGCGTAGCCCGGTTCCAGCGCGATGGCGCCCACACCCACCAGCTCGTCGCCGAAGAAGGCACCGAGCATGGTTGTGTCTGGTGAGGAAAGGTCCTCGACACTGGCCCATCTGCAGCGGTCGGCGTCGTAGTGGCTCCGGTTGTGCTCATTGAGCGCGCGCAATAGAGCGAGAACCGCCGGGTCGATGGGTTGGACAGGGCGTATCGCGGTCGCCATCGAACCAGAAGCTAGCCCGCATCCATCACCAAATCACGCGCCCTCGCACAACTGCTCGACTCCGCAGCGCTTTCGCCTCAGTCAACAATACAGCGAGGATTCCCTTTTTCTACGAAACCCCTGCCAAGCCGATCACTTGCAGCCCGTCGGATCGCGCAGGGATTCGGCTTCACACGGCTTTTCGGCGACGACGGCGATCCTCCCCGGACCTGCTAGGGCGCCGAAAGCCGTGTGAAATCGAAGACCAAGCGAGGCGGCGTCGAAGT
>JAPPOR010000508.1 GCA_028817905.1 Myxococcales bacterium | reverse complement strand
GCGGCCCAGGGAAACAGGGGCAGCTGCTTGGAGGCCACGTTTGGTTCATGACGGGGGAGGCTGGGAGGTCTACAGACAGGTGCGCGAAGTGCATCTAGCCTGCGGCGCGGGCATCGGCCGTGTCGCGGCCGGGCGCCCGCGAGGTCGGCCTTGGATGTCTCCCCGATCGCGCCTGCGGCGTGGACCTTCATCGCGGCGCCATCGGGCGCCCGCGGCGGTGGCGTCGAAGTCATGAATGATCTGGGCTGGCGACCATGCTCGCGACGCCATGGAGCGCTGTCTATCCCCCACGCCCAGGTGGCACAGCCCTTGTTCGCTTTGGCGAGGCTGCCCATCGATCCATGCTCGGCTCTAGCAAGCGAACCGGAACCCGTATTCCGCCAACCGCGCTGTTGCGCTTACCGCATCCCACGCAACGTCCGCGCTTCTCGCAGAAACAGAAGCCACCTTTCATACGCGAAGGCCTGCGGCGATCGCCAATAGTAGAACACGATCCCCTTAGCAGACATTGCCGGTAGCACGATCTGCAAATAGCTGAAGGAAAGCCAGATCGGACTGGCGAGGTACGAATCGTTCAGTTTCGAGGATACATAAGGGCCGGGCTTCCACCCGAGCGGCTCCTGGGTCAATTAGCGTAAGAATTTTGATGACTTAAGAGAAATCGCTTGCCTGAAGCAAGTGTTTGGTCATCGTCGTTGACATGGATCTATTCAAAAGAATATACTGATTAGTAACTTTTTATCAGAATCTTATGTCTAGAGTCCGTGCAAAGCTCGATATGAAGTCTTCTGACGCTGGAGGAATCAGCGAGGCGGACCTGGATGCGTTGGAGCGGGACCATCCCGAGGGCTTCTCGACCCAGCAGGTCGTCGAGCTGTTCGCGGCTCGGGGCGAGCGGTTGAGCGAAGCGACCTTCCGGAAGTACGTGCAGCTCGGACTCCTGCCGCGCAGTGTCCGAGTGGGCCGGAAGGGCAAACACCAGGGGTCCCAGGGGCTGTACCCCGCGACGGTCGTGCGTCAGCTGGACCGGATCCGCCGTTTGATGGGCGAAGGGCTGACGATCGGTGAGATTCGCAAGGACTATTTGTTTCTCGGCGATATCGATGGCGCGGCGCGTCAGCTCTCGCAGCTACTGACCAACATCGATGAGGTCATCGGTTCCCGGGCGGAGACGGAGGGGGTCGACGAGGTCGCATCACGCGCATTGGGGGAAGCCCGCGAGCTCACGGAGCAGTTGATCGCGAAGCTGCGGGCGATCGAACAGCGTTTGGCCATGCGGGCACGCATGGCGAGGGCGGCCGTGTAGTCGGGCGACGCAGGCATGCGAGCTGCACGGCGGGACATTGGAGGAGAGGACATGGCGGAACAGATGGCGATGGTCGGAGCAGGTGCAGCGCAAGAGTCGTTGGCGGACGAGTTGGCGGAGGAACTCGGGACAACGCCTTCGGTGGGTGACGAGGAGCCGGCTGGAGAGGGCAGCTGCAGGCGGCGGCGTACACGTACGCGCGCCCGTACGATTTCAATTCGCCGGTTGAGCAAGGCAGAGCTCCGTCGCGGCAAGGAGCTGTATCCTGAGATGGACTATTGGCGTCCAAGCACGCGCGCAGACTGCGTTGCAATGGAACGTCCGTGCCCTTTCGTATCGTGCAAGTACCACCTCTACATTGATGTCCACCCAGTGCGCGGGTCGATCAAAGTGAACTTCCCCGACATGGATGTATGGGAGATGACTGACACGTGTGCGCTGGACATTGCCGATCGGGGCGGGATCACCCTTGAGGAGGTCGGGCAGATCATGAACCTGACCCGCGAGCGGGTGCGCCAACTAGAGACCCAGGGACTCGGCAAGCTCCAGGCAGTGAACGAGGTCGACCGACTCCGCGACTACGTCAGCTAGCTCGGGTCAAGCGCCCGCTCTGCAAATGGAACGCGCAGGGATTCGGCAAATCGCGACGGGTTGCGTAGGCTGGGGCCATGGGCGACTTTGACTATGATTTGTTTGTGATCGGCGCGGGTTCCGGCGGCGTCCGCGCAAGTCGGGTGGCGGCCTCGCATGGTGCCCGCGTCGCGGTTGCGGAGGAAGGCCGGTTGGGCGGCACCTGCGTGAACGTAGGCTGTGTCCCGAAGAAGCTGCTCGTCTACGCCTCGAGCTACGCGCAGGCCTTCGAGGATTCGGCGGGTTTCGGTTGGCGGGAGGGCTCGCGTGAACACCGTTGGCCGCAGCTGATCGCGGCCAAGGACCGCGAGATCACCCGCCTGAACGCCGTCTATCGCCGCATGCTTGACGCCTCGGGGGTGGAGGTCGTTGAAGCGCGAGCGCGCGTTGTGGGTCCCAACACCGTTTCCGTCGGTGGTCGTGAGATTTCGGCTCGCTACATTCTGCTGGCCACCGGCGGGCGACCATTCGTACCCGCAATACCGGGGGCCGATCTTGCGATCACCTCCAACGAGGCGTTCTACCTCGATGAGCTCCCCCGGCGCATGGCGATTGTCGGAGGTGGCTACATCGCCGTGGAGTTTGCGGGCATCTTCAACGGTCTCGGCGTCGAGACACAGCTCGTGTACCGGGGTGACCTGGTGCTGCGGGGCTTCGACCTGGACATTCGGGCAACGCTTTCGGATGAGCTTCGCAAGGCCGGTATCATCGTCCACTACAATAGCGCGCCGGCCGCACTGGAGCAGCGGGAGGCAGGGATTGGCTTGCTGCTGCGCGACGGCGGCGAGTTGGAGGCCGACCGGATTATGATGGCTACCGGGCGGGTACCCAACAGTGCGGATCTGGGGCTCGAGCAGGTAGGGGTGAAACTGAACGAACGTGGCGCTGTCGTCGTGGATGCCTATTCACAGTCGAGCGTGGCCAGCATCTATGCCGTTGGTGACGTCACCGACCGGATCGCCCTGACACCGGTGGCGATCGCGGAAGGCAAGGCAGTGGCCGACACGCTTTTTGGCGGGGCGGAGAGTGCCCCTGACCACGACAACGTGCCGTCGGCGGTCTTCAGTCAGCCGAACGTGGCGACTGTCGGTCTCACAGAGAGCGAAGCCCGCGCCCGGTTCGCCCACGTCGACGTGTATCGGGCCTCGTTCCGACCGATGCGACATACGCTTAGCGGGCGCGACACGCGGTCGCTGATGAAGCTGGTGGTCGATCGCGAGACCGAGCGCGTTCTAGGGTGCCACATGGTTGGCGAGGACGCCGGCGAGATCATTCAAGGTCTTGCGGTGGCGCTGAAGTGCGGCGCGACCAAGAGCCAGTTCGATGCCACGATCGGCATCCACCCGACCGCGGCGGAGGAATTCGTGACGATGCGGACTCCTGTCTAGCTAGCCCCGAACATTCACGACATCGGCGTCGGATCGCGCAGGGCTTGGGCATTGTAGACTTTTTGGCGGCTGGAAGAGTCCGCGGCCAACATTCTGTCCGGTCGGACGCCGGGTCCGTGGCAACATCGGGTCCCAGGAGGCACTCAGCAGCGGTGCGACGCTTCAACGCCGGGATCGTGTATCTTGTCAGCTATCTCGCCGCGTGTTCGGGAGATGGGGGGCCGGCTGTCCAGGGCGCTGACGATGAGGGGCCGCTCCGCTTCTTCGGGGCCGGTGAGGGCCCCGCGTCGGATGCTGTCTTCTCGCTTTCCGCCGGTGAGGCGCGTTCGGACCACGAAGACCCGCTGCATGGACTTTCGGTCTTCGAGCTGCGCTTTGATGCCCGTGTCGGAGGCGCGAAGGTCGACTGTGGTGAGACCTTCGAAGGGCTGGGGCGAGCTTCCACCCGGATGGAATTCCGCGAGTTCCGCTTCTACGTCCATGACGTGATGCTGATCACCCCGGACGGATTCGGCGAGCAGGCGGTGTTGGCGTCCGACGGACCGTTTCACAACGGCGAGGTCGCATTGCTCGATTTCGAAGATGGCACCGGCGCATGCCAAGGTGATGCAGCGTTGAACTCGGTCGTGCGTGCGGGCGCTGTGGCGGGTTCGTATGTCGGTGTGGCTTTTCGGATCGGCGTGCCGGAGGCGCTCAATCATCTCGACCTCGACAAGGCCGTGGCACCGCTGGATGTGTCGGCGCTCTACTGGAGCTGGACGGATGGATACAAGCATCTCCGGATCGACGCGCTTACTGATGCCGGCAGGCCCTTCGACTTTCATCTCGGGAGCACCTTGTGTGAACGCAGTTCCGCCGGGGGACCGCCCGCTTGCCGTCGCAAGAACCGACCCTTGATCGCTTTGATCGCGTTCGACCCCGGACGGCAGCGAGTGGTGCTCGACTATGCGCAGCTGGTGGCTACCATGGACCTCGAAGCGGACATCGGGGGCTGTATCGCTGGCGGAACACCTGAGAACTGTGCACCGATGATGCAGCGGCTGGGGATTGACCATGGGAGCGGGACTGCCGACCCACACGGCCAGGAGGTCTTCCGTCCCGGTGAACCTCCATGATTTCGGGTGGGCGGGTGCGTCAAAATGCCCCAGCTATGGCAGTTGCCCCCCCAGGGAGGTGGGCGTATCTTGATGTGGGCCTGAACATGTGGCAGCAGAGTTCTCTTGAGACGGTAGTGGTGGCAGTCGCGGCTTTTGGTTTGCTCTCGTGTGCAGCCGAAACCGGGGAAGCCGAGAGTATGGTGGACGGTCGCTTGCTGGAAGCCGAGCAGGGCACCTTCACTGCGACCTTCGAGATGAACGCGCCTCACAAGGGGCTCAATCCACTCACGATCGAGGTGTTCGATGGGGAGGATGAAGCGGTTTCAGGTGCGGACATGGAGATCTCGCCGTGGATGCCGGGACATGGCCACGGCAGCCTTGACACGGTGGCCGAGGAGGACGAACCGGGCGTGTATATTGCCAGCGAGGTCTACTTTAACATGACGGGATACTGGGAACTGCACGTGGCGGCGGCCGTTGAGGGTGAGATCGTGGCGAAGTTCGTCGTCCCTGTACAGGTGCGTTGAGATCGCTCCACAGGGAGCGGTATTTGCATCCCATGGTGCGTGTCACAGCTGCGTTGTGCGTGCTGGGCTCGGTGCTGGGGACGGGCTCTACGGTCTCGGCCCAGGCTTGCTGCGGCGCCAACAGTACCACGGACTTCGGCGTAGTCGCCCCGTGGATGCGCGCGACGGCGGCGAGCTCGCTGTCCTATAGGCAGGGTTTCGGATCCTTCGACACCGCGGGGCGGTTCGTCGCGGGGGGCGACTTCACCGACCGCGACGTCGCCCTTCGGATCGGTGGCGGCATTCGCTTGTGGTACCAGCCGCTTCAGATCCACGGAAGCGTTCCGGTGCGCATCCAGCACCGACAGATCGGAGACGAGTCAGCTACGCGTGCTGGCTTCGGTGATATCACCGCCGCCTTGCGCTGGACGGCGTCGCAGCCGTCCGTGGATGGGATCTCTCTAGAGGATCCCAGCACCTTTGTTCCCTTGTGCGACCTCTTTGTGGGCGGCAAGGCGCCGACAGGGGCCGAACCCGGCAAGGATATGCATCCAACTCAAGCGGACGTGTTTGGGAACGGGGCATGGGAAGCGTCGGTGGGGACGCGCATCGCCAAAAGCCTTACCACGCGGCATCTTGTTGCTTTGCGGCTCCAGTACGACGTGCGCTTCGAGACAGAGCGCGACCAGCTGGACGACACCACGGCGGGCTTCAAACCGGGCAACCAGCTCAACCTGCGTTTCGAGTACCTCTACACAGATAGCATCTTTTGGACCGGGGGCCTTTTCGCCAACTTGCGTGTGGCCGGGCAGTCTCAGCAGGATGGCAGCGCGATTCCTGATACGGACGAAAGACTCCTCAACTTCGGCATCCAGGTCATTCACGCCCTCGCTTATCCGCAGTGGGATTTGATCGTGGCGGCCAGCAGCGATGCTTTCTGGGATCAGGGTGGCGTAGGAGTGCCCTTCGCGTCCTTCGGGCTGAGTGTGGCGGTTCGCCGGACTTTCTTGGATGGCGACGGTCACGGGGGATCTGACCATCACGGGCACCACGGTGACGACGGTCACCACGAACATCATGGGCACTAGCGATAGGTGAAATGAACGCGACCGTCGCCCTGGTACACGAGATTCCCGCTCTCTCCCTGGCAGCCGAAGCAGGTGGTCCAGAGCAGCCGATCGGGCTTGTCCGGGGCATAGCCAATGGCGACGCTCGTATCCGGCTCATCGAAGACGGTACTGCCGGCATGCTTGAGGTGACCGCGCCCCACGACGGTCAGGGCGGCGAGCAGGGTGTGTTGCCCACTCTTGCCGCTGACGATCCAGAACTCTTCACCGGAGGCCGGGCGCCAGGCGAAGGCGGCCGGTGCGAACGTCCAGGCGGTGATACTTCGTCGCGAGCGGTTGCCGCGCTTCATTGCCGCATTGATACTGCGTCGGTCGAAGGGTACAAAGTCGTCTGCGAAGCGCGAGACCTCCGGAACCTCGCCCATCCATGCTCGCCAGCGCTGAAGATCGAAGCTCAGGGGCTCGACCAGCTTCGTGGACGTGTCACCCGCGCCTCCGGCTTCGGTACGCCTGGTGTCGTCCGGGGGTCGCGGGCCGAAGGAGGCAGGTTTGTCCTCGGCGGGCGTGCGGCGGCCGGTTGGCAACGCTCCTGTGGTGGCTGCGACGGTGGCCTTTGGAGCCGGCTCAGACGGCTCCGGCGGAAGCTGCGGATCCTTGGCTCCCTGGGCCCTTTCGCTGGCTTCGCTGGCTTCGCTGGCTTCGCTGGTAGGTTTCGCTGAGGTCGGTCCAGAACCCGCCTGGCACGCGCTGCAGGCCACGAAGGCGAAGGTCGAAATGCGCAGCCCGGTGCCAGGGGCCGCGAAGAGACCGCGGAGGGGCAGCATGGCTTTTACCCATAACGGGCCGCGCGTCGCTGTCAAGAAACCGGCCTCAAGTTGGGGTCCGTCCACCGGCGCAATAGCCGCGGTCTTGCGCGTTTTCCGGCTAGCCCGTATGTGTACGACGTCGGAGCGGTCCAGGTGATCGCCGGCTGCACTGCAGCGGGAGGAAAGTCCGAGCACCATAGGACAGGATGCCAGCTAACGGCTGGTGGGGGTGACCCCAAGGAAAGTGCCACAGAAAGCAAACCGCCCCGCTCCCTCGGGCGCGGGGTAAGGGTGAAAGGGTGAGGTAAGGGCTCACCGGGCCGGCGGTAACGACGGTCGCACGGTAAACCCCATTCGGTGCAAGGCGGAATAGGGAAGCGCTCGAGGGTGGTCCGCCCGAAGCTTCCGGGTTCGCCGCTTGAGGGGCACGGTGACGTGTCCTCTAGATGAATGATCACCACCGGCGCCTTGGTGACGAGCGCTGGTACAGGACTCGGCTTATGGGCTCTCCGACCTCGACGCCCCCGCGCAACGGCGCGGGGGCGCCGTGCTTGCCGCATGTAGTCCCCATCCTGCCCCCACCTTCTGGCGCAACACGGCGTCCAATGGGACACTGCCTCGCCATTCGTACGGACGTGCAAATGAAGACCAGGATGCGGCGCAGGTTGTGGGCGTCGATCTGGGCTGCCGTGCTGCTGTCGTGGCTGCTCGCGGCCGGCGGCGGGTCGAGGGTGCATGCGTACGACGTCGAACTCGACGTCGACACCGTCTTCCGCGGCTATGAGGTGCGGGCGCGCGCGGCACGGGCGTTCTGGACACGCCGTCGCTTCTCACAGCGCCTGTCGCTACGGTTGGTCCAGGGGTTGCAGAGCGCGCCCGACGACGATCCGGGGCCCCGTCTGCAGGTCTATGTGGACCTGCGTCTGGACCGTGAACTCGGGGACACCTGTCTGGTAGGCGACGAGCGTCGGTGCTTTCGCTTGACGGATGGCGAGGTTCGCGCCCGCTATGAGCCGTTGGCGGACGATGGCGGCTTGAGCGTGCCGCTCGCCTACGCGCAGGCCGACCGGCTGCCGTTGGGAATGCGGGTGTGGGCTGGTCGCCAACTGGTATGGGATCCGATTGGGCTTGCACGCGTCGATGGCCTGCGCCTGTCCACGAGCCCGTTTCCCTGGCTGTCGGCTAGCGTTGCTGCGGGTGCGCTCGTGCGACGTACGTCGGTAGCGGGTCGCGACACGTTCGTGCCCGCGGGTGTCCCCCGTCTGGACCTGCCAGCGGACGTGCTGACGGCAAATGACCGTGTCGAGCCGCCGGCGACCGCGCGCTTGCTGTCCGCTTCGGCGTACATCGGTCGGCTCCGGGGGATCCGTCTAGGAGGCCACTACCGCAACGTTCGCGACCGCACTGGCTTGTTGCAGAGGGAGGCCGCCGTGTCTCTGGGGTCGCGGTCGCTCGCGCCCCTTGTGCTGGATGCGCACGGGGTCTTTGACGCGCGCACCCTGGACTTGGTCGATGGTCAGGCTGAGGCGTCGCTGCGCACCGGTCCCGCGGTCACACGCGCGCGTTTGCGGCGCCAGGTACCTCGCTTCGACTACGGAAGCATCTGGGCATTCTTCGCCGTAGCTCCCACGTGGCAAGCGAGCGTAGGCACGGACGTTCAGCTCGCCGCGCCGGTGACCTTTGGTCTCGAGCTTCGTGGCCGTCGGTTATCGCCCGACGGTGCTCGCCGCGAGCTGGACCTGGGTGTCCTGGGGCGCGCGAGCCTGGCGCGAGGCAGGCTTGTGGCCGACGCTGTGGGGTTTGTGTGGGAGGGCGATCTGGGTGAAAGCTATGGCGCCGACGCGGGAGGTAGCTATCGGCTTGCGCGCTGGCTTGAGCTACAGGTGCGTGCCTCGCTGTACCGTGTTGAGGGCGTGGGGGCAGCACTCATGCCGTCGCTGTCGTTCGGTCAGCTACTGGGGGCGGCGTTTCGGATCGCCGAGGGCGCGCAGGCCAGTCTCGAGGCAAGCCACAGTCACAGCCATCCTGCGGGCCACCGGCTTTCCTTGCTAGCTTGGCTCAATCTGGAGGCGTGGAAATGACTTCCGATCCCGGGGCCCGGTTTCGGTGTGCCGCGCGCGCGGTCGTTTGGTTGGGGCTGCTCGTGTACGCCTTGCCGGACTCCCTGTTCGCCCAGCATCAGAGCTTCGAAGGAGCCCCTGGGCCTGCTTCTGGGCAAGCGCCGGACGTGCACGATCGTCCGGCGCATGGGGATCTGCTTTGCACGGACTGCCATCGCTTGCTCGAATCCCGGAGCGGTGGCCGCGATGGGGTCTTGCTGCGGGCCGAGCGCTGCGACGAATGCCACCGCACGACCGCCCCGACCGCCGCGCCCGTACCGGTGCCCAGCTCCTCCGGCCTGCCGTCGCGTTTGCGCTTTTCCCACGTGCGCCACGCCAAACACACGCAGCAGTCGGGGCAATGCTCCGGCTGTCACCCGGCGGGCCCAGACGGGGCCCGTCAGATGCCGACCATGGACGGCTGTCTTCGTTGTCATGACGGTGCGGCGGCTGCTGATCGTTGCGGTCTGTGCCACGTTGCCAAGCCAGACGGCCGTCTACGCACGCGCTTCCACGGAGGCGACCGCTTGACGCCGCGCGGTCCATTGCTCGGGATGGCGCACGATCGCGACTGGCTGGTCCGGCATCGCTGGGTTGGGGCCGATCATGGCACGGTATGCGCGGCCTGCCATACGGAGCGCGACTGCGAGTCCTGCCACGATGGTCGCCGACCGCCGCGTCGCCTGCACCCTAACGACTTTATTACGCTGCATCCGCAACAAGCGCGACGCAACGCGAGCCGTTGCACAAGCTGCCACACCGTTCAGCGCTTTTGCAGTGAGTGCCACGCCCGCCTGGGCATTGCGCTGGGTGCCGCCCCCGAAGTTGCTCCTCGCGCCCGCGTCCATCCCCCTGCGGGGACTTGGGTGGGTGGTCCGAATCAGCATGGCAGGGAGGCGCGCCGTGACCTCGTGTCGTGCACCTCCTGCCACGCCGAGTCTGACTGTATCAGCTGTCACGGGGCGCCCGGGATTGGCCTGGGAGCCAATCCCCACGACCGTGACATCCAGCGCGATTGCCGCAGCCTACTTTCACAAAACCCGCGCCCCTGTCGGCTGTGCCACGGCAGCACTCGCGGATTGTGTCGCTAGCGGACACGGATCCTGCGGGGGCGTCGCTGTCCTCGCTTGGTCTTCGACCTCACAGTGCTCTCGCGTTCGCCGCAAGTGAGTATTCGGTCGGTCGCCGAAAGCCGTGCGAAGCCGAATCCCTGGCCATCGGTTCGCGAGTGTCGCGCGAGCCGCGCCCCGCTCGCCACCCGATCTGGATGCTTCAGGCAAGTGTAGGCGTGGGTGTGATGGTGTCGCGTGGACCCGCGAGCGCTTCCTGTATCCACTTGAGGGTGGTTCGCACTGCGGCCATCGACTGGGCGGCTTACAAGGCTTGTTGCCTTCCACAAAAGTTTGGCAAACGGCTATGAAATCGGCTACTTTGCTCCGCACGTCGATGCGAACACGCGAGTCCTGGAGGTCGCCGGTCCTGTGACCGTCTTCTTGCCCGCGTGCGCGGGTTGACGTCACTTCCCAGGTTACAACCGGAGGCCCGCGTGAGGGAGCTTGTCCGCTATCTACTTCAGAATGCTGTCATCGATTTTCAGGGCGACATCACCATGGAACGGGTGCGCGAGTTCCTGCGCGAAGACGATAGCCGCGAGGCTCGCTCGCTGCTCTCCAAGTTGATAGACGACAAGGGCGTCGATGATTTTCTGATCACTATCGCCGACTGCTTGAAGGACCACATTCCGGGCGGCATATCGGAGGAGACCTTGCGGGAGCAGCTCAGCACGTACGCGGAGAGCTAGCCTGTAGAGAACACCGCCTTACATCGGGTGCCTTCGCCGGGCTTGCCCGAAACCGCAACGCTCCGCGTGAGACAGATCGGCGACGGTTCCATCCTTTACGAGCGCTTCCTGTGAGCTAACCCCCGGGCCGGTCAAAGCAGGCAAGATGCAGTGCGTGGCGTCATGGCTGATAGGAGTGGGCTACGGCGCGGCGCACGTCGGGGCAGCGCCTCGAGTCGGTATCTGGCTGTTTGCCTTGTCGTCGTTGTCGTCGCTCGGAGCGTGTGTCGTCCCGGCCGACCCAGCGCCGGAAAGTCCGTGGGCAGTCGACGTCAAACCGGCATCGGGACAGACTGCCGTGTCGGTGTGGACGGAGCTGGTGGTCTCACTCGACCGCCGCATTTGGCCCCAGTCCTTGCGGGCGGACACGCTACGGGTGCAGAGCGGGGAGAGCACTCCGATGCTGTCCCTAACCTATGATCCAGTTGATCTGGAGGTGCGCGCCCGCGCCCGCGCTCCGCTTCTGTCCGAGACCGCCTACACCGTGACTATGGACGGGCTCGTTGACCTCGATGGCGTTCCACAGCCTGAGCCCATTCGGGTGGTCTTCGCCACCGGGAGAGGCGGGGCTCATCCCCCGCCCCGGCCGTCCGCGGCGTGGCGCGAAGTCGCGCCGATTCTGCGTACGCGCTGTGCCTTACCGGGTTGTCACGGTGGCGGTCAGCCTGCATTCGGGCTAGACCTGTCGGGTCCCCAGGCCGTTGAGGCCACGGCTGTCGGTGTGGCGTCGCGGCTGCACCGTTCTGGGCCTACTCGCGACACAGTGCCGCGTGGCCACCACACCCTCGCTGGGCTACCCATCATTGACCGGCTGGGGATGAACGGGCAAGCGGGCACCAGCTATCTCCTGTACAAGCTCGTAGGAGATCCGCACGTGCTCGGCGAGCGAATGCCCGCGGGCGCACCTCCGTTGGCGCCGGAAGAGCTTGGTCTGCTGCGGGATTGGATTGCCAGCGGTGCCTCCACGTCTCTGGACGAATCGGAGTGACGTGCTCGGTGCGAGCCAGCCAGCTGAGGGTCGCCGGGGGGGCGGGCGTTCGCCGTCCCAAGAAGCACGAAAAGGCGCCGCGAATCCGTGACCTTGTCGAGCTTGGGGTCGCGAGCTTTTGTGGTAGAGTCCCGGCGCTATGCAGCCAAGACGTCTTTCCCTATTGGGCGTTTGCCTGCTGTGCTTCGCGTGCATTGGAGCAAGTTGCGACGGCGGCAAGCCTCCTGCGCAAGCTGGGGCCGCAGAGGTTGACGGGCAGAATCCAGGTGCGGCTGATCGGTCGTCGGACGGGCCGCAGGTCGAGGACCTGCCGATGGTTGACACGTCTGAACTCACAGATGCCGAGAAGGCGGTCTGGGTCGGACTGATCAATGAGCAGCTGTCGCCCTGCGGCGACCCAGTGAGTGTTGGTTCCTGCGCCGCCGGCCAGGCCAAGTGCGCCGGCTGCGTGCCCGCGGCTCGCTACCTGACCCGGTTGGTGATGGCAGGTCACGAACGCGACACGATCGTCGAGCACTACACCGCACGCTTTGGCGCGACCGGCAAGGTTGAGGTCCCTCTGGGCGAGTCGCCCGTGCGCGGTGCGCCGATGGCGCCTGTGACGATTGTGGAGTTTAGCGACTTCCAGTGCCCCCACTGCGGCAGAGCACACCCGCAGCTCTCTCGGGCGTTGGCGGAACTCGATGGCAGGGTCAAGCTCATCTTCAAGCACTATCCGCTTAGCGGTCATCCGCGCGCTGTCCCGGCCGCCATGGCCGCGGAAGCCGCTCGCGAACAGGGCAAGTTCTGGGAGATGCACGATTTGCTCTTCGAGCACCAGGACAAGCTGGAGGACCCGCACTTGCTAGCCTATGCAGAGCAGCTCGGCCTCGACATACCCAAGTTCAAGGAAGCGATGGCTTCCCCGTCGCTCAAGGCGCGCATCGAGGCTGACCGGGATCTCGGTCGCCGGCTCGGGGTTGCATCCACGCCAACCATCATCATCAATGGCCGTAGGTTTGGCGAAGGTTCTGATGCGCTGATGCCCTACCTCAGGGAAGAGGTTGAGCTGTAGCGTCACTTTCCTATGCTCGCGCCCCGGCGCAGTCTGTGTACGGATGCTGCCAGCTGGTCGGCGATGTAGTTGAGAACGTTGACGTCGTCTTTGCTGAAGCCGGCCGCCTCCGCCCGATTGATCAGTTGGATGAGACCCAGTGTCCGGCTGTCAGCGGACAAGGCACGCAACAGCATGTTGCGGTCCTCGATGCCCGGGCGGCTATCGCTTTCCGGGTTGTACGCGGGCTCGACCAAAACGTCACCGACGACCATCGGCTCGCCGTCCCGACGCAGGGCCTGTCCCAGCAATCCAGTCTTGCCGGAGACGGCTTGTCCGCGCTGGCCATCCGCTCCCAGGCCACTGGTCGCGACGAACCGCAATTCGTCCGTATCGATGTCATACAAGCAAGCGCTGGCCGCCTCGCTCGGAATCGTCTTGTCCAGTAGCTCGATGACCAGCTGTGATGCTTCCGCTGCCGAGCCGACGTGACCCAGGTCCTGCAGCGCCTCAAATGCAAACGCTAGCCGCTCTGCCCCGCGTCCAGCTCCGCCGTTGACAAGCGGTCGCCGCGAGTGCTCCACGGCCGGATACTCCGCTTGTGGTTCGCCTCGCCAATCCTTCCAGGACAACACAACAAGCGGTGGTCGCTTCGGTTCGCCTGTCCAAGCGTGATCAAATACCGCAAGGTTGACAAACTTACCTTTCTTGACGCTTTCGAGCTCCTCTTTGAGTTGACCCAAGCGCGCGCGAAGGGCCACCTCGGCCTTGCTCGCGCGTGTCTGCGCCGGGACTACATATACTCGCTCGCGGTAGGTTAACGGATTGTCTGACGTGGGCTCCTCGTCCCGTTCGATCAGGAGTGTTAGCTCCAGGGGGGCGGCGACCGGGGGGGGCTCTCTGTCCGCACCACCCGAATCCGACCGGGCTGCAGCTTGGGTTTCCGGTGAGGCGTCACGTTTTGGCTTGGGCACGGACACTTGGGCTGGCGTAGGAGGGGACGCTGGTCCCGGTGCCGGGGGTCGATCGCTTATCACGATCTGGCGTGCAGCGGCGTGACTCTCGTTCATGCTAAAGGCGACCGTTTCGAACTTGCGCCGCGGCCTCGCTACACGGGTGGCGTCCGGCTGGCCCAGGACGGGCGTCGCGGGGGGGGTGAGCGCTTGCGCGTGCGCCGGCACCTGCGCATTTGCTTGCGCAGGCGTTGGCTGCTTGGCTTCGGGCGGGGGGTCGCGCTCGTCCGGAATCATCGCCACAGTCCGCGACAGCGGCCGCTTCTTTCGTGGGGGTTCCGGCCGGCCTTCCGCCGACGTCGGCGCGGCCCTCGCGCCCGCCCCCTTGGGAACGGGTTGCAGCGTGAACCGGCGCCGGGATGCCGCGTCGAGGACCGTGACGGTGCCGTCGGGCGCGACCGCGCAGCTCGCCCCTGGAGGCACCGCTTCCTCTTCCCCAAGGGTCAAGCGTGCCGCTTTGAGGGCCCCCATCCAGTTGGAGGCCTTGACCTCAACGGCGCCGGGCGACGCACCGCCGCCGAGCGGCGTCACCCCTACCCGCCAGGCCCGTGCTACCACTTGTTTTCCATGCGCTCGAACACGCTGTACCGGAGGACAAATTCTAGCAATCCGCGTTCTTTTCGGTCAAGGAGCGGCACAGGAGGTCGGCGATACTCGCCTGGTCTCAACATCGACCCTCCATCGTTTCGCTCGTTTTCGAACTCATAGGACTTTCGCCTCCATGCAAGTGTGGGCCAGGATGCGGTTAGGTCGCCAAAAAGCCCCTTGAAGCCGAATTGCTCTGTCATCCTCAGGGGGTCCGCGCCATTCGCTGCCCGTCGAACGCTGCCAGTTTTCGGCCGGTCGTCAGAAAGCCCTCTTCGAAGCGGAGACCCTGTCCATGCCTTCGACGCCGCCCCGCTTGTCCTCGGCTCCAGGACCTTCGCCGTTCTGTCGTCGAAAGTCCTGTGAAGCCAAATCCCTGCGCGAATCGGATGCTGCCATGAATGATCTGGGCGCCGCCTTGTGCTTGGTTAACATCCCGGAAACCTCGTGTCTTTGTAACGCAGTGGAAATCCCTCCTGATTCCCCATGTTGTATGTTCTCTGGATGGGACTGGTGGTCTAAGACGTACCTTTCCATACCCATTTGACGGGCGAGGTCGTAAGAATGTGGATCCTGGTTGTGGGCTCTGGGGCAATCCTCGAGCGAGAAGATGGTGGCGTGGCCGCCTTGCGCGAACTCGGCTGTCGGGTGCAGGCGCAGGACTTGTGGGATGATTTGGATGAACCGAGTCACCTACAGCAGCCCCCGGCGGCCATCCTGGTGGAAGCACTCGACCAGTTTGATGCGGGTCGCGCCGCGCTCGTGCGAATTCGCGCGGTTCCAGCCCTGGCGGAAGTACCCTGTCTCGTCGCAGTATCGGTTGGGCAGGTGCAGCGTCTGGACGGCAACGATGGGTTCGATGACTGCATCCTAGTGCCCTACGTACCGGCGGAACTCTACATCCGGATCCGACGCGCCGAATGGCGGCGTAGCGAGTTCGCCGGCAAGGAGCGGATCAAGATAGGTGGGATGTGCATCGATCTGGCGGGTCACGAAGTCACGGTCGATGGCCGGCCCGTCAGCCTTACGCATCAGGAGTTCGCACTGCTGAAGTTCCTCAGCCAGAATCGCGGTCGGGTCTTTAGCCGTGAGCAATTGCTCAACCGGGTATGGGGTGTGAACTACTATGGCGGGTCTCGGACCGTGGATATCCATGTTCGCCGTTTGCGTATGAAGCTGGGTTCGATGGCGGAGCCGATCGAGACCGTGCGCGGCGTTGGGTACAAAATGAAGTCCCCATGATGAAGCCACTGGCCATCTCGACCGGTGATCCCGGTGGGGTGGGTCCAGAAATCGCCGCACGTGCGATGGCGAGCCTGCCCGCCGAGGATACCGCCTTCGTATTTGGCGATGCTGGGGTGATGCGCGCGCGTATGGAGGGGCTCGGCTTGGGGGCGCGATCTGTGCGGGAAGGGTCGGAAGGCACGCTGCGGCCTGGTCAAATCGGCTTGGTCCACGTGGTGGATTGGACCCCGGAGATGCTGGGCCACGCACCGACCGCAGCTGGGGGCGGTGCGCAGCTGTCAGCGCTGGCCGGCGCCACACAGGCAGTCATGGCTGGCAAAGCGCGCGCACTGGTGACCGCTCCGATGAGCAAGGCTGCGGTCAACCTGAGCGGCCGCGCGTTCAGGGGACATACCGAATACCTAGCCGAGCGCGCCGGCCTTGCGGATGATGAGGTGACCATGATGTTTCTTGGTCCCCGCTTGCGGGTTGCGCTCGTCACGACCCACTTGTCCATCGCAGAGGCCCCGGGTGCAATCACTGTTGATCGGGTGGCGCGCACGATAGGACATCTCGGGTTTGCGCTCGCGCGCTTGGCGCCCGCCGGAGGCGCGCGGACTCCCCGCGTCCTGGTGGCAGGCCTGAATCCGCATGCTGGTGAGGGCGGGTTGTTCGGAGATGAGGAACTGAGCACGGTGGCTCCGGCGCTTCGGCGCATGGCGATGCAGCCGCCGTTTGCGGACGGCTCTGTGCGGTTGGAAGGGCCGTTTGGCGCGGAGACTGCGTTTCGCATGGCCGCAGACTCGCCCTGCGACGGTGTTGTCGCGATGCTCCACGACCAGGCAACCGTGCCGTCCAAGCTGCTCGATTGGGGCAGAGCAGTCAACGTTACGTGGGGCTTGCCGTTTGTGCGAACGAGCGTTGACCACGGGGTCGCCTACGATGCGGCACGCGATGGTGTCGCCGATGCAGATGCCATGTGCGCTGCGGTGCGCATGGCGCGGGAGCTGACAAGTCGTCGAGACACGTTGCCCTCCCTCTGAAGGGATTGCTCTGCCAAGCACATCTCTGTGCATGTCGGCTGTCCACCGATAGCGTCTTGAACCTCGCCGCTTGCTGGGTCCGCTGGCGGGCGCGTACCATTATGGCGAGCCTTGATAGGAGCGCGCCCATGGAGTTCTGGTCGGATCTGAGCGGCGGGGTGAAGACGATGATCGCCGTCGGTGTGTTGTTGTCCCTTAGCATGTTTGGCTATCGCGCCTGTACAACCCCAACGGCCGAGGACGAGCGCATCAACGAGGCCAAGCGGTCGGTCAACTAGCCCGCATCCATCACCAAGGCACGTGATGATCGTGCAAGTGATCGGCTTCGCAG
>JAPPOR010000001.1 GCA_028817905.1 Myxococcales bacterium | reverse complement strand
TCCAATTGAGCCAATGGGCGGTGCTCTTGAGGCCATCGCCCAGGTGCCCATCGACCCGATCAAAGCGCCCAAGCAGCATCAGGAACCGGTGTTCGGCAGCATTGAGATGCCCAGCCAGTTGCGTGAGCGCGTCCTCCAGCGCGTCCAAATCTTCCGGAGCCTCGGGGTGCCGCCCCGTACCGGGGGAGCATGCATGAGTGTCGCCGTCGAGCATGCCTTATGTTACTGCTCTTATGTTCAGTTTCAAGCAAAGCAACCTCACGTAATCGGGAGAAAATATCGGGCAGCATCCCTGTGCGCCAGCGGGTGGTGCGCTTCGTGCCGCGGACGAGGACCGTCTGACGGGCGGTGTTGACGTCGGCCCGCTGGGCGCGGCCGACGGCGCCCCACTCGGCGGAGGTGGCGACCATGAACGCGACAGCGGCGGCCCGGTCGGGGGTGAGCTCGGGGAGCAGCTTCCGCAGCTCCTCAACGGAGAGCGCCCGCTTCTTCGGCTTGTACTCGGGCGCGAAGGCGATCGGACAGACCGCGGCAGGGTCGCCAGCCCACAGGCCGGCTCGCCGCGCGAGCTTGAGCGAGGCGCGCAGCGCCGTCAGCTCCTTGCTGATCGTGTTCTCGGCGGCGCCTTCGGCGCGGCGCTGCGAGATGTAGCGGTCGACGTCGTACGCCTTGAGCGTCGCAAGCAGCTTCGGCGTGTAGCGCTCAGCGTCGTCATGCTCGAACACGCGCGTCAGGTGCCCGACCTTGCGTCGGTAGAACTCCACCGTTTGCTGACTGCGCCGACCTGCGGTCGCTTGCTCCTGGCGGTCGTCGATCAGGAGCTTGAGTGCATCGGTGAGCGTCGCGGTTCGCCGGACGGCAGCATCCGGATCGGCGCCGTCCCCTTCCCACCGGCGTGCGACGGTCTCGGCGGCCTTCTTGTGCGTGCACTTGGTGCTGCGCTGCACCCGCTGCCCGTCTTCATAGAAGGTCGCGTACCAGGTCCGCCCGCGCTTGAAGAGTCTCATCGGCTTCGGCTCCGCTCACGCGAGTGTGAGCCTCAAACGGACGTTCCGGGACGAACGCTGTTCTACACTCGTGATCGTTTCGACGATCAGGTCGAACAGGGAATACTCACCTGCTTCCGCCCGCACTCGGCGAGCGTCGACCCATTCGAGGCCTTCCCGCGATGACGGACTTTGGGACCGGCACCACTCGGCCATCGCGTCGCAACCCATCGCATTGCGAGACTGCTCGTGATCGCGCCACACGATCTCGCACGGCGCTTCGAGTCCGTACCCACCGAACAGGCAGTCATCAAAGCTCTGCAGGTCGGAGCCGAAGTATCCATCGGGCCCATCGACGGCGCGCGCGAACGCCGCGCAAAGGGACGGGATGTCGTGAACTTCGGCGCCGTTGATCTCGTAGCGCTGCATCGTCAACCTCAAGAAACCCTACCACGTGCGATCGCTCCCGACTGACACGGGGACTTTGCAACATGCCGGCTCGATCAAGAAGGTGGTCCTCGCGCATGGAAAGTCTGGCGAACATTCATGCGCAAGGGCCTGGTGGTTGCCCCGGCTCACGGTTGCTTGCGCGGTCGTTTCCTCGACCTTGGCCGCGTGATCTGCAAAGGAGCCGGTGTCGGCGGTCGCTGCGATTCGGGCCGTCGTGCATCCGGATCAAACATCGCTTCGACGTACCTTTGCCAAACGTAGATCGGAACCCGGAGCTGCCCGCGATCGCCCGCTCTCCGGCCGACGGCTCGCCGCATGTGTGCGTATGCCGTGGTCCTGGAGCACTTCATCGACTCCACCACGTCGTTGACGTCGGTGAAGACCGGGATCGGAATGACCCGTGCATCATCGTTTCAGACGGCCGCTACCTCGATGCCTCGCTCCCCCGTGGCGAGCTGGCCTCCATGAAGCGCGTCAGGTCATCCGCGCGCACAAGCCGGCGGCGGCCCACCTTGATGCTCGGGATCAACCCCTGCTGCAGCCACCGCCGCACGCTCACGACCGGCGCCCGGCACTTGTCCGCGACTTCCTCGACGATCAGGTACTCCCGTTCCATCGCTGCCCTCCACGGGTAGAAGTAGGTCGGTACCGCGCATTGCTTCCACTCCGATTCCACTCACCCCCTCAAATCGCAGCGGCGGGAACAAAGTCGATCGGTGTAGACCATCGGGGACCACTTCAGACTATCGATCCCGATCCCCGACTTGATGTCCGCGATTGCCACTAGGGTAGGTCCAAGGTCGCGACCCTCCGCAACGGCTTTTCGGAGAAGTGCTTCAGCATCGGGCGGGAGTCGCTTTCCAGCCTTGGCCGCGCGACTGAGGCGTTGTGCGAGGGCCTCACGGCTGTCCTGAGTCTTCGCTTCGTACTTCAACGGTTGGTTGAAGAGCCCCGAAGGTGCGGTCGGGCGCCCACTGTGAATTGCGCTTATGCCAGATGAGATGTCCGGCAGGTTGCGCGCCAAATGCGACCTGCCGATCGTGGCCGCAGTCTTGAGGCGTCCGTCGAGCTGCAGGAGGTCGTTGCATCGACGGACAACAAACCACACTGGTCCAGGAGTACCTTGCACAGCCAAGCTCGCAGCAACCAGCGGCCATGCTTGGTGACCATCGAGTCTGGCATCGAGGGCAAGGATTCCAGCGTTCTCCAGTCCCACTGCGAATAGTTCGAGCATCGCGGCGATCGGAGGGAGATCGAGCACTCCGTCTTCGAGACGACCGTTCGCATTAGCGATGTCCGCGTAGATCTGGTCTGGTGTCTTCGTGAATGCAGTGCGCAGGAACTGCGGAGCGATTGGAACTACTGCGGGATTGTTGGGCTGCACGGACACCGGGAGAAGCCCTGCGCCACCTTTGGACCTCTTCAAGGAAACGGGCTGCGCGCCTCGACGGCTTTTAGCAGCACCGCGATGTCGCGAGCTCTCGGCGTCACCTGTAGGCGCTCGAACGCGTCGATCCATTGAGGTACGTTGTCGGGCACCTCGGGCAAGACCAGGAAGACATCCCTCAAAGCCTGCGCCGCTCCCGCCCCGAGCCACGCGCCAAATTGCAGAGGTCCTCGACCAGAACGGATTTCTCGACCACGAGGTCGGGCGGGCCGGGCG